>JAYTTT010000113.1:0-9761 GCA_043744895.1 Gemmatimonadota bacterium
ACCGCGCTCGGGAGCAGCTGTGGCCCGCGATGACGACGTACCGGGCGGTGGTGCAACGGTGGGAGGACAGCGTCTACCGGGACTATGCGCTGATCACCCGCTCGATGGGGGAACGGATCTTTGCCAACCCCGTCGCCGACACCACCGATTCCCTCGGCTGGGCCACCATTACCTTGACCAATGGGCGGTGGTGGGCCACGGCCCGGTCCATCGACCCGACCAATCCGAATGGCGAGTGGTACTGGAACGTCGCGATCGCCGGCGACACGGTTTTCCTGAGTCCTCAAACCGGCCGCCGAAGGCCGAGGTACTGATATGCGCTCGAACCTGCTCGCGGCCTTACTCCTGTCCTCACTCGCGACGACGGCACTCGCCCAAGAGACGATTCCGATGTCAGCCCGGAGCAAAGGCTCGCCGACGGCCCCGATTATCGTGTACGAAATGTCGGATTTCCAATGCCCATTCTGCCGGCGGCACGCGATCGAAACGTTTCCGATGATCGAAAAAGAGTACGTGAAGACCGGCAAGGTCCGGTGGATCTTCGTGAACTTCCCACTGACCTCGATTCACCCGAATGCGGTGCCGGCCGCTTCGTTTGCGATGTGCGCCGCCAAGTTCGACAAGTTCTGGCCGGCGCACGATCTCCTGTTCCTCCACCAGGAAACCTGGGCGCCTCTCAAGAACCCAGCGCCGTTCCTGATGACCCTGGCCGACTCGCTGAAGCTTCCCAAAGCGGCAATTGCCGCCTGCCTCCAACAGCAGGAAACCGTCGCCTTAATCAAGGCCGACGCCGAGGGCGCCGCCAAAAGCGGAGCCCAAAGCACCCCCACGTTCTACATCGACGGCGCCTTGATCATCGGCGCCCAACCACCGGAATTATTCCGCTACGTGCTCGACTCGCTCTACCGCACGAAAAAGAAGTAGCAGTTCTCGGCCGAGCGCCGAGTGCCGAGCGCCGAGCTTGACTTCGGGGTTTGTTCGGGTTATAATGTCTCCCCGTTGATCAGGTAGTCGGATGACCGCCGCTGTTGCCCCGAGTCGAGCCACCGCCATTCGAAGCCTCTTGGTCGAGCGCTTTCCCAATGCGGTCCTCCTTCCCGAACGTTCGGCGCCTCCGCTCGCAACGGGGGTGTCACCGCTCGATCGGATCCTGCCGAATGGGGGGCTACCCCGGGGACGGATGGTGGTGTGGCAATCGAAGACCGGGGGGGCCACGGCTATTCTCCGCGCGGCCTGCCGGGGAGTAGCCAACCGGGGCGAGCGAGTGGCCTGGATCGACGGAGCCAGGACCATCGGCCCGGGCTGGATCGATGGCCCCTTGGTTGTTCGTCCCGAGAATCGGGATCTGGCCTTGAGGGCCACGGAAATCCTCCTCCGCTCCGGTGGCTTTGCCCTGGTCGTTCTCACCGGCATCGAACCCGATCAAAGCGCCATGCTCCGGCTCTCCCGGATGGTGCACGAAGGGCAAGGAGCCTTCGTCGCCCTCACCGATCGGGGACTCACCGCCAGCATTCGGCTCAGTTCGCGGTTTCTGGTCGACCGGTTTCGCTGGTCGGTTGGTCCCTTCGGTGAGGTCGCTGCGGTCGATACCGTGAGCGTCGAAGTCATCGCCAAAGCGTCCGGGTGGTCCGAACGCACCACATTTCTGCTCCCCGCCAAAGCCCATGACCTTCGTGTGTCTCTCGAGCCCGGCGTGGCCGACCGACGCGGCGCGCTCGACTGAGATCGGCGCGGCCGCCCTCGAGTGTGCTCCGCGGGTCCGGCTCGAATGCGGCCGAGGTGTCATCTGGGCCGACGCCCGGGGACTCGACGGCGTGGCGATGGCCGAGCGATTGCTCGAGCGGCTCGAGTTCCTGGACATCAGCGATGTCCACGCCGGCATCGCCACGACCCCGATCGTCGCCGAGGTGGCGGCGCGTACCAGCGAAACCCGGATCACGGTAGTGCCTCCAGACACCGATCGCTCCTACCTGGCGCCGCTCGATGTCGGTGTGCTCCATCCTCCCCCACCTGCGTCGTTCTATCCCCTGATCGCGGCCATCGGCATCGAAAACTGCGGCGACCTCGCGCGTCTCGACCCTCAGTCAGTCGAAGTGCGGTTCGGGGCCGAGGGGGTCCGAATTTGGAAATTGGCCCGAGCCGACGACCCCCGCCCGATCTTCAGCCCAAGGCCTCGCGAATTGCCGAGCGCGGAGCTCGAGTGGGTCGACTACGAACTCTCCAACCAGGAGCAGGTCGTTTTCATCGTCAATTCGTTGCTTGGCACCGTGACTGAGGCGCTCGCCACTCGGAGAGAAGGCGCCCACGCCGTGGTCATCGAGTTCTCGCTGTCCAATCGAACCATGGTGGCGCTGCCGGTGCGATGCTCGACGCCCACATCCGATCGCAGAACCTGGCTCCGCGTCATCCGGGCCGCGCTCGAAGTCGTCACTTTCGAGGCGACCGTCATGCGGATCGCCCTCCGGGTCGACGCCACGGCTCCCTTGGCCGACCGCCAGGGCGATCTTTTCGATTTCGGCTTTGCCACCGCCCGCGCCACCGAAACCGCCTTGGCGCATCTGCTCGACAAGCAGGCCGACGCGATCGGGATCGCGCACCGGATCGACCACCCGCTTCCCGAGCGGCGGTTGGTCTGGCGGTTCGATCCCGCCGGCCAAGTCGCCGAACGCCCTCTACCTGGCGGCTCATCTGCCGGCCTGATCCCGGAACTCACCCTCCAGATCCTGCCGGCGCCCCTCGCTATCGACATCCGGGCCATCATGCGCCGGGGCCTGCCGATTCCCGACCGCTATTTCGACGGCACTCGCAACTACTCCCTGTCCGTGAGCTTGGGACCTGACCGGATCTCCGGTGGGCTCGACGACACCCGATTCGAACGGGACTATTTCCAGGGGGTTCGGGACGATGGGGTCATGGTCTTGCTCTATCGCGACCATGCCTCCGATCGCTGGCATCTGGCCGGGTGGTGGGACTGACGATGTTCGTCGAACTGCGAGCCCATTCGGCCTTTTCCTTCGGTGACGGCGGCGTCTCGCCGGAAGCGCTGGCCCGCCACGCCAAGGCGTTAGGCTACCAGGCCATCGGCCTCACCGACTCCGCCGACTTGGGCGGCATCGTCCGGTTCGGCGTCACCTGCCGCGAACAAGGGATCCGGCCGATCGTCGGCGCCGAACTGGAGGTGGATGGACGCCCGCTCGCGCTCTTGGTTCGGTCGGCCGTTGGCTGGCAGAATCTCGCATCGCTGATCACTCACTCCCGGGTCGGCAACCTCCGCCGGTGGACCAAACGCACCGCCACCCGCGGCCGGCCTCAGTTGACCTGGGACGACATCGCCGCGCGGAACGACGGTCTCCATCTCCTGACCGGTCCCGCATCCGGAGCACTCGCCACCGCCATTCTCGAACGCCGCCCTGCCGACGCCGACGCGCTCGTGGCTCGCTACCGCTCCGCCTTTCACGATCGCGTGGCCATTGAAGTTGGCCTCCACTACGCCGGGCGTCGTGAAGAGGCCCTGGCCGGCGCGCTGATCACCTTGGCAAAGCATCGAGCCATTCCGTGGTTCGCCACCCAAAACCCTCGCTATATCGACCCCGGCACCCGGCTGGTCCACGAGGTGCTCACGGCCCTCCGCCACGGCACTACCGTCCCAGCCGCCACCGATCAGGGACTCCTCCACCCGAACGGCGAGTGGGCCCTGCTCTCGCCCGACCAGATGGCGGTCCGATGGCGCGGCGCGGAGTCAGGGCTCGAAACGGCCGCCGCCATCGCGGAACAGTGCGAGTTCAGCCTCCGGTGGGTCCGGCCGCCGCTGCCTACGTTCACCGTGCCCGACGGGCACGACAATGACAGTTTCGTTCGCCACCTTGCGATGGAAGGGGCCAAGGAACGCTGGGGCAATCCAAGCCCCCGAGAAGTCGCTCAGATCGACCACGAACTTCGAATCATCGCCAAGCTGGGCTATTCCGGCTTCTTCCTGGTGATGTGGGACGCGGTTCGGTTTGCCCGCGATCGCAACATCCTGGCCCAAGGACGCGGCAGCGCCGCTAATTCGACCGTGGCCTATTGTCTCGGCATTACCTCGGTCGATCCGGTCAAACACGGACTCCTGTTCGAACGCTTTCTGTCCGAGGCCCGGATCGACGGGATGACCGAAGCACCCGATATCGATGTCGACTTCGAGCACGACCGCCGGGAAGAAGTCCTCGACTACATGTACCGGCGCTACCAGCGGTCCCATTCCGCTATTACCGGCGTGACCCAGATCTACAGCGCCTGCACCGCCATCCAGGACGCGATGCGCGCCTTCGGCTACCCGGCCGAACTGGCCTTCAAGCTCTCCAAACGACTCCACCGGGTCGGCTGCCTCGAAGGCGCCGAGATCCTGACCAAAGGGTTGGCCGAAGCCCAGGGATTCGACCTGGCCTGTCCCAAGGCCCAAACCGTCCTCGAAACGGTCCGGGCATTCGACGACCTACCCCGGCTCCGGTCCACTCATCCCGGCGGATTCGTGCTCTCGGCTGAACCGTTAGGCAACTACCTCCCGATCGAGTCCACCTCGATGGGACGGACCATCATCCAATTCGACAAGGACGACCTCGACAGTCTCGGGATTCCGAAATTCGACTTCTTGGGATTAGGCGGGCTGGCGGTGGTCCGCCGCGCGTTCGATGCCATCGAAGTACGCACCGGCACCGTCTTGTCAATGTACCGGCTCCCCGACGACGACCCGGCCACCTATCAGATGATCAGCAAAGGCGAGACGATCGGGACCTTCCAGATCGAAAGCCGGGCCCAGATCGCCTCGATCCTCCACACCAAGCCGGAACGGCTCTACGACCTGGTCGTCCAGGTGGCGCTGATCCGGCCCGGGCCGATTCAGGCCAAATTTGTTCATCCCTACACCAAGAGGCGCCGGGGCGAAGAAGCGGTCTCCTATCTCCACCCGGCTCTCGAGCCGCTCCTCAAGCGGACCCAAGGAATCCCGATTTTTCAGGAACAGGCCATGGCCATCGCGATGACCTTGGCTGGGTATTCCGCCGCCGAGGCCGACCTGCTCCGGCGCACGATGGGCCACCAGCGGAAGCGAATCAAGTTGCTCCGAGCCTTGGCGGAGCTCCGCGAACGGCTGATCGGCAAGGGCATCACCGAAGACATCGCCAATCAGATCGAAGAAGATCTGATGAGCTTCGCCAACTACGGATTTCCCGAATCGCACGCCTGGAGTTTTGCGCTGATCGCCTATGCCACCGCCTACCTCAAAGCGCATTACCCGACCGAATTCCTGCTCGGTCTCCTGAACGCGCAACCGATGGGCTTCTACCCGATCGCCACCCTGATTCACGACGCCCGGCGCAGCGGAGTTCGAGTCACCGGCCCTTGTCTTTCCCAAGGTTCGGCCGATTGTACGATCGAGATCCGCGGCCACACACCATGGCTTCGGCTCGGCTGGCGATTCATTCGCGGCATCGGGACCAAGGCCATCGAGTCGCTGAAGCGGTTTCAGGAAGCCGCCCCGTTCCGCGATGTGGCCGATGTGGTCGTTCGGGCCAAGCTGACCCGGTCCGATGCCATTGCCCTGGCCCGGGCCGGCGCCTTCGAAGCCTGGGAGCCCGACCGCCGGAAAGCCGCCTGGGAAGCGCTCCGTCACTTGGGCGACACCCTGCCCTTGGCCCCGTCCCGTCCCGTGGAGCATTCACCCCGACAGTTAGGCAAGACCGAGCGGGTGTTCCTGGATTACTTCGCGACCGGCTCGAGCTTGGCGGGGCATCCGGTCGAGCACATGCGGAAGAAACTGGCCCGGGTCGGCGCCATCGACAGCCGGTCGCTCCCGGCGGCCCGCCATGGCGAGCTGGTCATCGCGGGAGGGCTGGTCGTCGCCCGGCAGCGGCCGGAAAGTGCCGCCGGCGTCATGTTCATCCTGATGGAAGACGAATTCGGCTTCCTGAACGCGATTGTCCGGAAAGAGATCGAAGAACTCTATCGAGAGGTCACCCGCCGAGCTCCGTTCTTGTTGATCCTGGGCAAAATCCAACGGGACGGCCCCGTGATCCAAATCCTGGCCGAAAAACTCAAAGCGATCCGACCAGTGGCCGCCCTGGCGTTCCGGTCCCGGGACTTTCGATGACCTGGGTTCGAGGTGATTGCCCTTTCATGAAGTTACTAA
Source organism: Gemmatimonadota bacterium (assembly GCA_043744895.1). Classification (GTDB taxonomy): domain Bacteria; phylum Gemmatimonadota; class Gemmatimonadetes; order Gemmatimonadales; family GWC2-71-9; genus SHZU01. The sequence continues at coordinate 6,164 of JAYTTT010000113.1, forward strand.
TAGATTATAAACGGAAATGAGAGTCATTTTCATTTAAGAAACCACCAACCACGGACCCCATGCCGCCGAGCAAGCCCACCATCACCCAGCAGAGAATCGCCGCCGCCGCATTCATCTTCTTCCTCGCCAAAGGACTCTTCTGGCTTGCTACGGGCACCGGCCTCGTCTTGGCCGCCCGATGAGCACGACCGCTCTATTCCTCCGCGAAGCCACCGCCGAATCCCATCGCCACGCCGAAAAGCGCCCCCTCAATCGGGCCCTTGCCCGGGGCGAAATCTCCCCGACCGCGTGGCGCACGTCCCTCGAACAGCATCTGATCCTGTATCGGGCCCTCGAGCGTCGTCTTGATGGCTTCCTCGTCTCTCACCCCGCCTGGGCGGCTGCCTTTGCCGAGCCGTTTCGGCGTCGGGTCCCTGATCTCGAAGCCGATCTCGACGCCCTCGGCGGCAATCAGACCTCCACGCCGCTCCCCGCCACCGCGGCGGCGTTGGACGCCATCGGCCTCGCGAGCCCCGAGGCCATCGTCGGGATGCTGTACGTCTCCGAGGGGAGCACCAACGGCGGCCGGTTCTTGGCCAAGAGCGCGGCCCGGGCCCTCGGTGTCGACCCCGAAACCCGAACCGGCTTCCGGAACCTCGATCCGTACGGTCACCTTCAGCCCGCTCGATGGGCCTCGTTCAAAACCGGACTCGACGCCACCTCGTTCACCGACGCCGACCGCGATCAGATCCGGGCCGGTGCCGATGCGATGTTCGACTGGGTGGGGAAGGTTGCCGACGAAGTGTGGGCCGCGACCGAAGTCGCGCCGGGTGGTTGACGAACCCCTCTGGACGAACGATCATCCCGCCCACCTCAAACGGAGCCACTATGCGCCTCACTATCGTTGCCTTGATCGGCCTGGCCGCCTGCGCGCCCAAAGCCGAAACCCCACCACAAGCTGACGCTCGCCTTGCCACTGAAGCAGCCGACGCCAAGCGAAGCATCGATTCGCTCAACGCCGACTTCGAAGGCCACTTCAACGCCGGCCACGGCGACTTGGTCGCGGCGCAGTACACCGAAGATGGGGAGCTTCAGGTCCCCGGAGCGCCGCTGACCAAGGGCCGCCAGGCCATCGCGGCCGCCGTCAACGGCCTCGCCACCATGAAGGCGGCCATCAAAACGACCGCAACATCGGTGGCCGCGAGCGGACCCATTGCCATCGAACGGGGCGAGTACACGCTCTCACTCGTCCCACCGGGTGCTCCGGTTGCCACGTCCGAAACCGGGATCTACCTGATCCATTGGCACAGGGTGAACGGCAACTGGATGCGAGTATCCGACGTAGCGTCGAGCGCGGCACCAGCCTCCATGGCGGCACCGGCTCCAGCAAAAGCGAAGTAAGCCAGAAGGGCGCATGGGCCACCCAGCCCATGCGCCTAGTTCATGACCGAGAGGATGACGTCGTAGAGGGCGTGGCTCCAGGCCGCGATCCCGAATCCCCGGGTCAAATAGAGCGCGCTGAAGATGAGGCCCGCCACCGCCCGGAAGGTGAATGAGTCGAGCTTGAAGGGGTCCCCATAGGGACCGACGTAGTGAAACCCCGAAAAGATCACCGCGCCGACGATCGTCGCGACCACACCACTGGCCACCGGCTTCCATCCGAACAGGATCCGGCCCGCCGCGGCGAGACCCGACACGAGGAGGACCCGGAACACCAACTCCTCGTAGAGACCGGCCCCTAGAGAAATCATGATCTGGGTCGGAAACCCGAACTGAGCCAACCCCCCGACAGCCAGGCCAAAGCCCAACCGGCCCAACAACAGCGACGTAACGGTACTGGCCACACCGCCGAGCACGAAGGCATAGATCAGCGACTCGACCAACATCCCGCCTAACAGCCGGCCTTCGATCGGACCGTTTCGCTTCCGGTCTCGGATGACCAGCCCCGCCCCGACCCCCAACAGCACGAGGCCGAACACCGTGAGCCCATTCCGGCCACCCAAAGCCGTGAAGGCGCTTTTGAGCAGGACGTCGGCGCCGTTCCGGACTCCGGTCATCGCGTCGCCCGACAAGAGGAACGCCAGCGCTTCGTAGAGCAGCAACAACGGGAGCGCGAAAGTCAGGCTGTGGCGGGGGGCTCGGGTCTTGGCCCAATAAGAAGCGTTTGCCATGGATCGCTCAGTACGGTTCGCCCGCGGCGAAGATTCATCAGTCCAAATGTGCGTCGCGCCGCCTACCCGAATCGAGTAGACGGCGCAACCAAAGAGTCCTTCGACCTCGAGACGCCTACGCGATCACCTGGCGACCGCTTGCCCTGCTCGAGCTCGAACGACGTATCTCACTAGACAATGGATCACCTCCTTGCGATGGGGTGGAACCGACCTGCCGTAGGGGCATCTGTAAATTGGGAAACTCGCCCGCCGAGCACAACCCCCCGTTAAATTGTGGCGTGCCCACGACATCGATCGTCTATCGAGCGCTGGCCCGGGTGGCCAGCGCCCTGGTCCCCCTCATTGCCAAAGGATCCTCAAAGCTCGCTCGCGGCGATCGGGCCCGCCGGGCTGCGCTGGAACAATGGCGCCAATGGTCCACGACCCACCGGGATCGGGCTCGCCCGTTGTTGTGGGTCCATGCCCCGTCGGTCGGCGAAGGGCTCCAAGCCAATGCGGTGCTGGAGCGGCTCCGCCGCCGGAATCCTGCCTGGCAGATCGTCTCCAGCTTCTTCAGCCCCTCGGCCGAAGAACTCGCCCGCCGGCAGCCGGTCGACTACGCCGGATACTTGCCCTACGACACCCGATCCAATGTGGGACCACTGCTCGAGATGCTGGCGCCGACCGCATTGGTGTTCACCAAGCTCGACCTCTGGCCCGAGCTCGCGACCGGGGCGGAGGCCCGCGGGGTCAAGCTTGGCATGATCGCCGGCACGGTCAGCCCCCGGAGCGGGCGAGGCCACCCGGTGGCTCGATGGCTGACCAGACCCGGCTACCAGGTTCTCGATCGAATCGGCGCCATCGCCGAACCGGACGCGAACCGGCTGATCGATCTCGGCGCCCACGCCGCCGGCATCACCATCACCGGCGACCCGCGATTCGACAGCGCCACGGAGCGGGCCCAAGCGATTCGACCGGATGATCCCCTCCGCCGCCTAACAACCGGCGCCCCGACCCTGGTCGCCGGCTCGACCTGGCCGGCCGACGAACGGCTCCTGCTCGAAGCCTACCGCCTCGTCCGAAGCCGGGTGCCCGCCGCGCGTCTGATTCTGGTGCCCCACGAAACGACCTCCGTCGAGTCCCTGATGGCCGCCGTGCGTCGGGCGGAGTGGCCCCACGCGCGCCTCACCGAGCTCGGCGACCAGATCCCGGCGGTCGTGATCGTGGATCAAGTCGGACTACTGGCCACGATCTACGCGGGCGCGCGGGTGGCCTACGTGGGCGGCGGATTCGGGTTGGCCGGTCTTCACTCAGTGCTGGAGCCGGCGGCCCTGGGCGTCCCGGTCATCGTCGGGCCCCGGTGGCAGTCGAGCCGAGAGGCAGGGCTCCTGATCGCCGCGGGCGGGGCCCGGGCCGCCGAGTCCACGGCACAGCTGGCGGCGACCTGGGCCGAGTGGTCGGACGCCGAG
>JAYTTT010000114.1:0-2513 GCA_043744895.1 Gemmatimonadota bacterium
CGACGACGCCGAAGAAGCCGAACTCCGCGCTCCGCAAGGTGGCCAAGGTTCGGCTGACGGATGGCTATGAAGTCATCGCCTACATTCCGGGTGAAGGTCACAATCTCCAGGAGCACTCGATCGTCCTGATTCGGGGCGGCCGGGTGAAGGATCTTCCCGGGGTGCGATACCACATCGTGCGCGGCACGCTCGACGCCGCCGGCGTCAACGGGCGAAAGCAGAGCCGTTCGAAGTACGGGGCCAAGGCTCCGAAGGTCGGCGCTGCTGCGACCAAGGCCGGAGGTAAGAAGTGAGTCGGCGCAATAAATCGGTTCGTCGTCCGATCCCACCAGATCCGCGGTACGACAGTCAAACGGTGTCGAAGTTCTTGAACGCCTTGATGTATCAAGGCAAGAAGAGTTTGGCCGAGCGGGTATTCTACAAGGCCATGGACCTGATCGAAGAGCGCACTGGGCAGCCGGGCGTGACGGTCTTCAAACAGGCCGTCTCCAACGCCAAGCCCGCCGTCGAGGTCAAGAGCCGCCGAGTTGGTGGCGCGTCCTTGCAGGTGCCGGTCGAAGTTCGTCCGGAACGGCGGACCGCCTTAGCCATGCGATGGATCATTCAGTACTCCCGCGCCCGGAGCGAGAAGTCGATGTCCGAGCGTCTGGCCGCCGAAGTTATTCTCGCCTCGAAGGGCGAGGGCAACACGGTGAAGAAGAAGGAAGACACCCACAAGATGGCGGAAGCCAACCGAGCGTTCGCACATTATAGGTGGTAGGACTCGGCCCTCGGCGCTCGGCACTCGGCATTCGAGTGCCGGCCGAGGGCCGAGCGCCGAGGGCCGAGGGCCGAGTGCCGAGATCAAGGCACCTCCGGTCCGATGAAAAAATGAGGGTCGTCCAATGGGCGCCCCCTCCCAACGTCGGCAGCGACGAGTTCGACGTGGAGGCAGTGCGGAGCGACACCGCGGGATCTTCCCGGCCGGTCGCCCCGCTTTTGTATTGATGAACGGATAACCGGCGGATGCCGGATAGGGCTCAAGGGTAGCTATGGCACGGAAAACACCGCTCAGTCGGTATCGCAACATCGGCATCATGGCCCACATTGATGCTGGGAAGACGACTACGACCGAGCGCATCCTCTATTACACCGGCAAGAACTACAAGATCGGTGAAGTCCACGATGGCGCCGCCACGATGGACTGGATGGAGCAGGAGCAGGAGCGCGGGATCACGATTACCTCGGCCGCCACGACCTGTTTCTGGACCCACAACGACCTTGAGTACCGGATCAACATCATCGACACGCCCGGGCACGTCGACTTTACCGCCGAGGTGGAGCGTTCGCTTCGGGTGCTCGACGGCGCCGTGACGTTGCTCGACTCGGTGGCCGGCGTCGAGCCCCAGACGGAAACCGTCTGGCGCCAAGCCGACCGGTATGGGGTCCCCCGGATCATTTTCGCGAACAAGATGGACCGGGTCGGGGCGGATTTCTACCGCTGTCTCGAGATGATCCGGGGTCGCCTGACCAAGAAGGCATTCCCCCTCCAGCTGCCGATTGGTTCGGGCGAGACCTTCACTGGTCACATCGACCTGATTCGACAAGTCGAAATCGTTTTCGACGACGATAACATGGGCAAGACGTTTACCGAGATGCCGATTCCGGAAGCGTACCGAGAAAAAGTCGCTCACTATCGTCACGAGCTGATCGAAGCTGCCGTCGAGCACGAAGAAGAAGTCCTCGAGCGGTATCTTGCCGGTCAAGAGCCGACGCTCGACGAGATTCGGGCCGGGATTCGGAAATCCACGGTCAACGGCTGGATGGTTCCGGTGCTCTGTGGCGCGTCGTTCAAGAACAAGGGCGTCCAAGCGCTGCTCGATTCGGTGATCGATTTCCTCCCAGCCCCTTCCGACATTCCGCCGATCAAAGGCCACCTGCCGCTTCACGACGACACCATCGTCGAGCGGATCGCCTCGGACGACGAGACGTTCTCGGCGCTGGCGTTCAAGATCATGACTGATCCTTACGTTGGCCGGCTGACCTATTTTCGGGTGTATTCGGGGTCGATCAAGTCCGGCAGCTACGTCTATAACAGCACGAAAGACAAGCGGGAGCGGATCGGCCGGCTTTTGCAGATGCATGCCAACAAGCGGGACGAGATCGAGGAAGTGATGGCGGGCGACATCGCGGCGGCCATCGGCTTGAAAGATACCCGCACCGGCGACACGCTGGCCGACGAAGACAAGCCGGTCATTCTCGAAGCGATGAAGTTTCCCAATCCCGTCATCGACGTCGCGATCGAGCCGAAGACCAAGGCCGACCAGGACAAGATGGGTATCGCGTTGCACAAGCTGGCCGAGGAAGACCCGACCTTCCGGGTCCGGACGGACGTCGAGACGGGCCAGACCATCATCGCCGGGATGGGTGAACTCCATTTGGAAATCCTGGTCGAGCGGATGAAGCGCGAGTTCAAGGTCGAGGCGAACGTCGGCCGTCCGCAGGTGGCCTTCCGGGAGACGATCAAGAAGAAA
>JAYTTT010000115.1:0-9732 GCA_043744895.1 Gemmatimonadota bacterium
GTCCGCCTCACGTATGGCGTGAAACACTCCACCGACTGATCGCCTGAGCACCCCGACACCATTCGGACCCACACCCGCCGGCCCAATGCGTCGTAGCGATACTCTTCGAAGGTCCGCTTGCCCGGCCCCACGTAAACAGTCTTCTGGTCCACCAGCCGCAACAGGCCGGCCGCATCATAGGTCGCCGCCCGTTCGCGCTTACCCGCTGTCAGCAGCTGCGACTCAAAATGCACGTTGCCGCTCAGGTCGTAGTGATACGTGGTGGCGCTCAGGGATATCAACCGACCCGTTCCCGCCCGGTATACGTAGGAGTTGTTGACCGAGTTGGTGGTCTGCCAGGATCCACCGACTTTGATCGAATCCCGCCGGGCCAGGACGCTCATGTTGCCGAGCGGATCCATGGTGAGCGTTTCCTGCGACCCGTACTCTACGTCGTTGTGCAGTTGGTTCTTCCCCGACTGGTGAAACTTGGCCGTCTCGACGAGCCCGAGCCCGCCGAACCCAGCTTTCACGCTATCGCCGAAGAACGACCGGTCGATCGAGCGCCACACCTTTCCTCGCCCGTCAAAAAGCCGACCGCTCACCCGGCGCAGGGCGGTGTACGGCCATCGGCCGGTCCCGGTCCCGCCGGTGTTGAGGATCGAGTCGAGAACCTGGTTGCCATCCCCATCCCAGAGGCCAACCCGGGCGTGCCCGCCCGGGTATACGAGGAGCGAATCCTCCCGCCTTCGATTGTAGGTGTACTGGAACGTTTCGCCGCCCACGCCCTTCGCGGTGAGGAGCTCGTCGATGGCAGGGTGATAGGTGTAGCGAAGACTGTCTTGGGCACCCAGGGCGAAGATGGACGGTACCTCGATCGACCGGAGCCGGCCGTTCCGGTCGTACCCATAGTTCATCGTGTAGCTGTGCCCCGAAAATGTTTCCTCGACCGTTGCGATCTGTTGGGTTTCGAACTTCATCCGGCCGAGGATGTCATAGTCTTGGGTAATTTTCGCGGAGCGATTGTTCGCCGTCAGGAGCGCGCCAATGGCGTTGTAGGTGAAGTCCTGGACGTCCGTTGGGATTGGAAACGGGTACGATCGCAGCGTCAGCACCTCCTGCGGCTCGGCTGAGAAGGACCAGGCGGGCGCGGCGCGGGAGTAACCCTCCACGGTGCGCTGGGTGAGCTGGTTGAGTTGGTTGTAGGTCATCTGAACGAATGGCCCACTTCGGAACCGCCGGCTGATCCGTTTCGTCGCGTTTCCCGCCGGATCGTACACCGTGCTGTCCGCGAGCGTGTCAACCGCCAGCGCGAGAGTGTCGGGCTGAAGTTCCGCGACGACCCGTCCCGCCTTGTCGTATCGCCACTTATTGGTCAGGTTGCCGATCGCCTCCGGATCGGGCGACGTCCACCGCCGAACCGAATCAGGCTGACCCTCCGGATTATAGAAGGTGCGGACGTAGATGGTCGAAGTAGCGGCGTACCCAACGGTTTGGGTCGTATCGGATGTGACTCGGTCGAGGAGATCATATCCGACCCGATGCTCCATGCGCTTGGCTGGGCTGGTGATCGTGTCGGACGGGGTCTCGGTTCGAATGACACGCCCAATCGCGTCGGTGACATAGGTCGTCGTGAACAGCCGAGGCGATCGTGCGGTGGCGAGATTCCGAAGGCTGGCATCGTAGGTGAAGTTGAAGACTGCAGAGGCCCCATTTGCCAATGGAAGGGTGGTCGATGTCACCAGTTCTGGATCGGTAGGGTCGTAGCCGAAAACGACCCTTCCGCTGTCGCCTCGCGCGTCCTGAACCCACTCTCGGCGTCCATTGGTCGCGTTCACAGCGAACACGGTGCTATCCATTTCGGGCGGGACAATCGTGGTAAGTTGGTCGAACTTGCCATCCCATTCGTAGCGGGTCGTGTCGCGCTGGTTGGCGACCGTCGTAATCGAATCGATCTGCCGAACCACGTTCCCCCGGGCATCGTATTCGGCCAACTGGACTCGGCCGATGGGTGACTGCACCCGGATCGGATGCCAGCTGCAGGCCTGCTGCGGCGCGCTGGGCGAACACGGCTTGGCCTGCACGGCCGTTACCTGAGCAACGGCATCCACGAGCCGGCGGACCGGGCCGAACCGGGATTGGAAGAGCACGGTGGTGTCGGCCACATCGGTTCGCGGGCCATCGACCCACGTGTAGACCTTGGCCGTATCCACGGAACTCGGCGACCCAGAGTTCGCCGTGCCGCGGGTTTCTCCCGCCAAGAGGGTGAGGACGATATCGGCCGATGGCGCTCCTCCCATCTTGAGGCGAGACGACCGAACCCGTCGGCCGGTGTCGTACACGAAGGTATCGACCACCGCCCGCCTATTGGTTCGCGTCGCCATCAGGTTGGTGTTGCCGGTGGTGGTGAGATAGGCGAACGACACCAAAGAATCGCCCGGGTTCCGAATGCCCGTGATCTGTCCCGCTGGGTTCGTGATATTCGTGATCCTGGTGGTCGCCCCGATCGGCGGGGCGGTGACGGACGTCAGGCGACCGCTCGTGTAGTTGAACGTGTAGACCGCGTTGCTCGGAGGGATGGTGATCGTACTGAGGACCCCGGCCGTATAGCCGAACTGGGTGATCCGCCCAAATCGGTCCACCGTCTGAATGTGCTTGCCGGTCGCGTCGAACTTGGTCCGGACCCCGCCCGCATCGGTCTTGGACCATGTCGTGGTGCCCGGATCGTAGTACAGGCTGTCGGCCTTGTCGTAGGCCGACGTGTACCAGGTGTTCGCCAACGACCAGTGCTTGAGGAAAAAGCGCACGCTGCCATCGCCCCCGATCCACCCAATCTCCGGAGACGTCGGGGAATGATTCATGATCCGCTCCAAGCCCGCCAGCCACCAGCCGGCGCCGAACGGACTGGCGCTCCGATTGATGAAGAACGACTTGCCGCCCGCCGCCGGGGCATCCAGGCGAACGCCCCCGGGGTACACGTTGGTGACGATGACTTGATATCCGTAGTAGCCAGTGGTGTCGTTGACCCCCAACAAGGCATCGTCGACGACCGTCACGCGGCGCGTCGTCGTCACGTTCGCCGGCCATTCGGTCCCGGGCCAGGATTGGGTCGCTCGCGTCGAGTAGACCCCGCCGACCTGCAGCTTCAGTTCGACTTCCACGCTCACCGGGGTGGTCGTCAGGCTGTTCTGGGTCACGTAGACCGGCACCGCCGTATAGGGGTGGGCGAATTCGCTGTTGTAGATGAGGGTCGGGGTTTTGGCCTTGTTGAACGTCCGGATGGAGGGGAGAGGATGGACGATTCGGAGCGCCCCACATTGCGCGGCCGCCGCCGGGCCCAGAGCCACCGTCAGACAGGCGCCCCGCTCGACGGGATACCCCGAGTTGTCGGGATCGATCGCCGCGGAGGGCGCCTGCTGGGTGGCAACCACCGGGGCCCGGAATCCGGACCGGGTGGCCAACCAAGGGGCCAAGCCCAGGCCGAGGAAGAGGGTCGCGAACAGGGAATAGCGCACGGGCAGCTCCGCAATGAGGTTGCGGCCCTGTCGATGCATCGACCGCACCATGGAAACGGCGGAGCCAACGTCAAGTGCGACAACCACATCCACTCGGCGCCGTCGGATCCCGAGAGACGGCCCCGAACTTCAGGCGTACCTCGGCGAACGGGCCCGGACTTACCCGGGGCACGAAAAAACCCCGTCGGCATCCGACGGGGTGTTGGTTTCGCGGACTGTTGCGAAGGGCGCCTTACGGCGCCGGCTCGCTTCGGGTGTCGACCGTGCCCTTCGTGCCGACGGCCACAAAGCTCCCCGCGCTCCGGCCGGCGCAGGCCCCGCTCGTCCCTTTCACCCGGCCGTAGATCCAAAACCGGTTGGCGCCATTGTCCGACATCCGCGGCTGACCGAAGGCGCCGCAATCCGTCGCGCCCGCCCCGTCGACTCGCTCGAGACGGACGGCATCGAAATACGGCCTGACGCTTTCGGTCGTGGTGGTCATGATGGCGCGCAATGTTCCGCCCGGATCAGACTCCACATGCCACCGGATCACCTCCTTATTTGGTGCCTGCATGAGGCTCGCCGTGGCAGGGTGGCTGGCCGGCGCCGCGGTGAGCAGCACCGCCGGAAGGGCGGCGGCACCGGCCAGGCCTAGGGTCCAGGTACGCAGGTGCATGGGCAGGTTCTCCAGGAAAGGGTCATCCCATCGGTTTGCAGGGACCGGACCACCGGGGCCGAGAAGGCAACCACAATCTGGGGAACGCCTTGCGAACCGGGCTGGCGAAGCGGCGCAGTCGGCGGCGAACTCCACCGCGGACGGCCGCGACCTTCGGCGGACTATTCGGCCGGGGCGCTGCGCAGCAGTTGGTACAACCGAGGCCGACTGATACCCAAATGCCGGGCCGCGAGCGACTTGTTGCCCCCCAATTGCTCAAGAGCCACTCGGATCCGGTCCGGCCACGATACCGGCGAGGCCAAGGCACCACCCGCCGCGCATTCCAGGAAATACGGTGGGAGGCAGTCAACCGTCACCTCCGCCCGATCTCGGACCAACACGCCCGTGGCCCGGGCGACATGCTCCAACTCGCGAATGTTGCCCGGCCACCGGTAGGTCTCAAGCAATGACCGGACGGTCGGGTCGACGACCCGCCGAGGCAACGGGCTCGCGGGGAGGGCCTCGTGGAGGAATCGGTCGAACAGGGGTAGGATATCGCAGCGGCGGTCCCGGAGCGGAGGCACCGTGACGCGAATGACCCCAAACCGGTCGAGCAGATCCGCGCGAAAGCGGTTCGCTTTGACTTCGGCCGCTAGATCGACGTTCGAAGCACCGATGATCCGAGCCGTCACCGAGTGCCCGACATCCTCGCCCAACGACCGGACGGCATCTCGGTCGAAAATCGCCAACATCGCGGCCTGCATGGTGCGGGACGCTGCGCCCAACTCGTCCAACAAGATCGTACCGGCCGCACTGGCGTCCAGAACGCCCCTCCGCGCACCCACCGCACCCGTGAAGGCGCCCTTCAGATGGCCGAAGAGATCCCCATGGAACAACGGCTCGGCGGCCGCCGACACCGGAAAGGCGACAAAAGGACCAACTCGTCCCGACCAAGCGTGGATTTGCGCAGCAAGGCTTGATTTGCCGGTGCCGGCCTCGCCGAGAAGCAAGACCGGCTCGGCGGAATCCGCGTATCGCTCTGCAACAGCGAGTGTGGCCTGCACGGCCAGGCTCGAACTGTGAAGGTAGTAATTTGGTCGCACCGAGAGCCTCTAGTCGATCGCGGGGTATTGATTGGGGACGGCGAGCGCCGGGTCCGACCGCACATGGCAATGATGCATCAACGAGCTGCACGCCGCTGTGCTCAAGCGCACCAAACTGTGGTTGCCCCAACCTCAAGCAAACCTCAAGGCGGGGCCGAGCGCTGACCGCCCAAGAGCTCACCTTGAACTCAGCGATCCGGGGCCTCACATTGCTAGAAGCACTTGGCCCTATCCGGAAGCCGTTCCATGAGAGCTCTCGCCGCCTTCGCCCGCTTCTCGGCCTCCCTGGGGGCATGCCGGCCTTCCAGGCTCGCAGCGTCCGGATACTGGGGACCCATGTCGATCTGTGGCGGCCGCTCGTTCCGGACGACAATCAAACCGGCGGGCGAGATGCCCGGAAGCTGCGAGTGGTGGGCCGCCTCGCCGACGGCGTGACCATCGCCCAGGCGGAAACCGAGTTGGCCGGGATCGCTGCACGCCTGGCGGCGATCTACCCTGAAACCAACCGAGATGCCGGGGTTCGCCTCGTGCAACTCCGCGAACAGATGGTGAGGGATGTCCGCGGCGGCCTCATCCTCCTGTTGGCCGCTGTCGGCGTCGTGCTCCTGAGCGCGTGTGTCAACGTCGCCAATCTGCTGCTCGTCAAGGCGGCGGCCGGCCGCAAAGCGATGGCGGTTCAACACGCCCTCGGCGCCTCGCGAGGACGGATCGCCGCTCAAGTGCTGACCGAAAGCCTCCTCCTCGGGGCTGCTGGGGCGGGCCTCGGCCTGCTGATCGGTTTCGGTGGCGTCAAGGCCTTTATCGTGCTCGGCCCTGGGAACGTTCCCCTCCTGGCCGAGGCGCGAATCGACGGGCTGGTGCTCGCCTTTACCCTGCTCGCCAGTGTGGTGACGGTCCTCCTCGTGGGACTGATCCCCGCCTGGCGGTCGGCCCACCCCGAGGTGACGTCCGTTCTTCGCCAGGGGAGCAACCGAACTCAATCAGGCGGCGAAAGGCGAGCGATGAGATGGCTGACCGTGGCGTCCAGACTTGTTAGTTGCTGGTCACATGTAGCCGACTTCGCCCGACAGTTTGCGGCCTGCGGTGCCGCGCTCTTATCAACCATGAGTGTGTCTGCGGTTAGCCCAAACGGATCGTTGAAGTTGACCGGATCCCCGTTGGCGAAGCCGTACAAGTTGAGCCCGCCCGCGAGGCCAATGGGATCTTCTTGGGTAAAGGTCCCGATCGGCTCCCGTCGTACTCCGCCCGGTCCGTAAGCTGCTGCGGTTCTTCTCTTTAGCCGCAGCTTCTTTCAAAGAGTGGTCATAATTTACCTTCAAAAAGCCCGATGCAAGGTTTTCGGGGGAGTCGGCCCCTCCGCCACCCACTGGCCGTTAGGCCGCCACGACGCGCATGCGGCCGCGCCGCCGGGAGCGGGGCGGGATCTTCACGACGATTTCGACGTCGCGACCCAGGGCGGTCAGGAAGCCCATCAGGCGATCCGTCGAGAAGCCGGCCAGCTGCCCACGCAACAAGTGGGAGACTTTGGGCTGATCAATCGCCAGCTGCGCGGCGGCCGCTTTCTGGGTCAGGCCGCGGGCCCGAATCAGTCGGGCCAGCGCTTGGGCCAGGGCAGCCTTCGCGAGCCGCTCCTCGGGCTGCTGGAGGCCCAGATCGGCGAAGACGTTCCCACTGCTCCGGATCACTTTCTCGTTGCCCATCTGGTCATCCCTCCTCGCGATAGTGCTCGGCATGGTGCGCCTGCGCCCGGCGATAGCGGTCCTTGATCACCTGGACCACGTGGCGCGGCGTCGCGATGCCCTTGGTAGCCTTCTTCTGGAAGGCGTGGAGGACATAGACCACCCCGCCAGACGCGTCGTGTAGACCGCGCGATACGGGTTCCCATCCCAGTCGTCCACAATCTCGACCAGCCCCTGCAGGTCGCCTTTGAGCCGCTTGGCCGCCGGATGGTGGTCGCCGCTTTGGGCCAGAAACAGCGCATAGCCCACCACATCCTGTACCGCCTCGGGGCAGGCGCGGAGTTCATCCAGCGCGGCACCGATCCACTCGACGGGTTTGAGGGGCCGAGGCGGCATGAGCCAATATGCTACTTCTAGCATGTCGCGTCAAGCCGTTGGGAGACGGACACGGGCAGGGGGGGGCGCCTAACAAACGTGCTTCAGCTGCCAGGCGCAGCCTGCTCAGCTGCAAGCATCTCGTTACGCGTAGAGCAGATACCGAGGCTAAGAGGAAGCGGCTGGGGCGGCTGTTCGGCCGGATGCGCCCGCTGATGGATCGCCTTGAGCTCGTCGATCACGACGTGGGTGTAGCGGGCCGTCGTCCGGAGCTCGGGGTGGCCGAGGATGGCTTGGAAGTGGCGGACGTCGGCCCCGCCCTGGAGCAGCACCGTGGCCAGTGTGTGCCGGGAGACGTGGCAGGTGCCCTTCGTCGGAGAGCCGGCGGCGGCGACGCAGCGGTGCACCAGCTCACTCAAGCGGTTGGTGGCACCGGATCGTGAGAAACAGCACCCCGTCGTCGGGCGGGACGACCAGGCGCGCGGCCGCGCCGTCGTGAGGTAGCGCTCGATCCAGGCGAGAGCGCGCTGCCCGATCGGGACGACACGATCTTTCTGCCCTTTGCCGTCGCGGACGAAGCAGGGGACTGACTCCGTGATCTTGTTGTCTCAAAGAGACTTGGCGCGATGCCGGGCGGCTCGGTGACCAGACGCTGCTATGCGCCGATCCGGAGTGCATCGATTCGATGCGGGGGCGGGCGCGGCCATGCCCGCAGTCGTCTACCGAACATTGGTTGGAATGTTCCGAGACAGTCGTGGCGGGAACCGGGGAGTTGGTGGCGGAACTCAACAGCACCGCCATCGCGCTGGCCTGGGCGGTCATGGTGGTGCTGGCGCTCAGCCTCCGGGTGCTGGATCCGGGTACGCACTACTGAGCTCCGCGGTGGGGGGCAGGGCCTCTGCGTCGGCGCGACCCGAACATGGTTCATCGGCCGCCCGTGAGCTCCAACTGCTCCCCCGGTTAGAAGGTCACCACCCGTGCAACCCGGAACTCATCCTCGGGACCGAACCGATAGGAAACGGCCCACGCTCCCCGACGGTCATTCGCCTTGAGGATCGGCCCGGTCTGCCAGTTCCAGGCTCCGGCCCCATGGAAAAACCCCGACTGAACGCCTAACTCGAGGCGCTTCCCGAGCATCCGGGTCAGGTCGAGGGCGTCCATCACCTGATAGCTGTCAACTCCGCCCGACACCGCCAAGTACTGCCCGATAAACGAGAGCACTTTCCAGCCTCGGCGTTCGAATGACAGGAGCAGGGCCAGCTTGACGCCGCCCTGGGAGTCTTCCTTGCCGATCACGGCGTAGACCAAGGGGGTGACGACCAGGCCCCCGTGCGAAAGACTGTAGCCGCCGCCAAGGTTGAGTTCGTTGCTGCCCGGCAATCCGACATAGAAGACGTCCGCGACGACGGAGTTGGCCCAGGTATGGCTCCAGTCGGCGTAGCGATACTTGGTGTCGGCCCCGCGGACCTCGATCAGGTTCTGGCCCACCGCCGCCGAGGGGCCCGCGAGGGTGGCGATCAGCAGACTCCCGGCCATTGCCGTAGCCCGCCGCATTGGGGGAATGGTCAGGGAACCGACTTGAGGAAGGCGATGATGGCCGGTTGAACGATGCCGGCCTGTTCCAGGTGCGGGAGGTGACCCGCGGAGTCGACCGCGAGCAGGGTCGCTTTAGTGAGCGCCTTCATCAGGGGCACGGTGGTCGAGAACGGGATCACGGGGTCCTGTCGCCCCCAAATGACCAACACCGGCCGGGGATGCTGCCCGACGCTGTCGAGCGTGGCCGTCTGGTCGGTATGGATGTTGTCGAGCATCGCGCGGAGGCGGGCGCGGCGGAATCCCCGGTAGGTCATTTGCGGCCGATACTGGGCGGGCCAATCCGGCCATTGGTCGCCATGCAGAAAGTCGCCGCTTTGTCCCGAGGCCCAGGTGGGTGCCACGACGACGGTCGTGAGCCACTCGAGCACGCCCGGGACCTTGGTGTACCAGGGCAGGGGGGTGCCAAGTCCGGGGCGCAGGGTGACGGCGTCGACGTAGATCAGGCTCCTGACCCGGTCCGGGTGGGCCGCCGCGAAGCTGGTGATGACGACCCCACCATAAGAGAGTCCGGCGAGGTTGATGGGCGCCGTGATCCGCAACGAGTCCAGCAACTCGGTCAGTTGTCGCACGTACAACACCGGGACGTAGGGAATGTCGGGACGGTCGGACCAGCCGCGGCCATAGTAGTCGTAGCGGAGTACCCGGTAGCCGGTGGCGGCCAGCGTCACGAAGGTGGAGTCCCAGATGTAATAGGGCACGCTCGAGCCGTGGGCCAGGACGACGACGCGTCCGGTGTCCGGGCCGGCGAGTTGGTAGTGGGTGACGCCGTCGGAGAGCGTGACGAACGACCCCGGCGCGCCGCGACGGCTGGTCTCGTCGAGGGTGTTGACCTCGGGATCGGCGATCCGATA
>JAYTTT010000116.1:0-9678 GCA_043744895.1 Gemmatimonadota bacterium
TGGAATGCACCACGCCTTGCTTCAGCCGTCATTGACGGGCCGGATTTTCTTCGGGTCGCACTGGAGAAAGTACGGACCGGTGGCGGCGGGGGCAAGGTGCCCTCTTTACTCCGGACGAGGCCCCATCGAATGCCATCAAGAACGGCGCGGCGCAAATCGGATTCCGGGTGGCGCTGGATGAAGTGCGCGGCGATGTCAGCGCCAGCGCTTAGACTCGTGATCGGAGGGGCCGCCCTCGTTGCCGGCTGCGTGACGGACCACCCACCCGAGCAGGATCCATGTATTGAGTTCCAGGCTGGTGAGCTTGCGTTAGGTGCCCAACAGGGAGCTATCCAAGAGTATCAGCAGTTGATCGATGGCGCCGCGACAATCACGGTCCAGGAGCCCCAGGGCACGAACGTCGCAGTCATGACGTTTGGTACTGCCGCGTTCCCCCGCGGCCATCATAAGGTGGGATTTCGGATCACAAAACAGACGCGAAGCCCCGCCAACTACATCGCAACAGCGACTGACATCTACGCTTTCGACCGTTGCACACTGGTCGGCCGTCATATCGCGATCCCCAGCCAAGCGGTGAGCATCAGCACGGGCGGGGCATTCGAATGGGACCTCGACCTAGATTTCTGACGCCATCAAAAAGGACCGCCATGAGTTCCTACCAACATCGGGTTGTGCCCTTCGTCGGGACGGTCAGCGGCGGCCTGTTCGGCCCAAAGGACGCCGGATCGGTATCGCAACAACTGCAGGCAGCGATTGACAAGAATGCCAGCGAGGGCTGGGAGTTTCATAGCCTCGCGAAGGTGGACATTGAGATCCGGCCCGGGTGCTTGGCATCGCTCCTTGGTTCGAAAGTGACCTACATAACCTACGACCAATTGATCTTTCGGCGATCGATCTAGCGCGCCCCTTCGGAGTTCTGGAATGCGAAATCAGGTAAGAACACGGTTGGGTGATGGGCTCGTGCGATGCTAAGTTCCCGGGTGTGGATTGGCCTCACTTCCCTTGTTGCGCTGACAGGTTGCGACCTTTGCGCGTGTTCTCCGCCACGCCCGCAATATGAAAGCCACATCAGTGGGTTCGTTCGGGAAACGACGGGCAAGCCTGTCGGCGCGACGGTGAGGTCAGAGGCGAACCGCGGGGGCTGCGGTTTTGCGGACCCGGGCCCGGCTGCTGTTGAACCGGCGGCCGGCGCAACAGACGCCACCGGAAAGTACGATCTGCTGGTAGTATCCCCTAACCCAGGCGTCGTGTGCCTCCGAGTCGTGGCGCACCGAGCCGGGCTGGCGGATAGCGCGGTTCGAGACAGCATCCGATTTCTGCCTGGCGTGTCCGAGGTTCTGGACTTCACCTTCCCTTGAGAAAACGAACCTTTGACATAGTTCGGGCTGCCCCCGTATGTCACTATGCCAGCCGGGCCAGATGGTCCCATCGGCCCAAGCCCTGCCCGAGCGCGAAACACCTTCTTGCCAAACGACTTAGGGTGACCCTGGTCGGAACTTGTTTGGGATTTCGGGTCCATCCGGTCCAGGTGTGACGCCCCTGTCACGCTCCGGGTGGATACTCAATTGACCACGCAATGCTTCAACCGCTAATTGGAGGGCCGGATCTTCTTCGGATCGCACTGGAGGAAATACGGGCCGGTAGTGGTAGGGCAAGGTGTTGGGGGGCGCTCGATCGTAGGTCAGAACCTCAAGAAGGAGTACCACTCTGATGATCCCTCGATTCGTTGCCTTGATCAGCTTCGCCGGCGCCCTCGGTTGCTACCATGCCACCGTTGAGACCGGGTTGACGCCTTCGGCAGTAACGGTCGAAAAAGCCTGGGCTTCGAGTTGGATCTATGGCCTGGTGCCTCCGGCGGCGGTCAGCACCGCGGCGAAGTGCAGCACCGGGATTGCCAAGGTCGAGACTCAGCTGCCGTTCGTGAACATGCTGGTAGGAATCCTCACCGGCGGTATCTACACCCCGATGTCAATCAAGGTCACTTGTGCGACACGGGGCACTGCATCGCTCGATACCCCGTCGGCTCCCGTCGTTCGCGTAAATGGGGGCACCGAACAGGCCTGGAATGCGGCATACAGCGAGGCTATCCGGCTGTCGTCGAAGATGAAGGTTGCCGTCCTCGTCGAAGATCCGACCAAGCAGCCCTAGCTACCCCCGGCATGCTTTCGCATCGTTCGCCCCGTCGGGGCGGGCGGTGCGATTCCGTCGAGGGGACGTTGAATCTCTAATCCTGTCTGCCGGGGTTCGCCCATGAGGTCATTCCCACGCCCATTCTTGATCATCGCGATGTTCGCCGGAAGCGGCGCCTCGGTCACTGTAGCGCAGAAGGTCGAGCTGCCCAAGTGCGAGAAGCCGGAGGGCGATCAGAAAATCACCACCTTTACGGTTGACCTCCCAGTTCCGTTGGCGCGGGCTCAAGGACGGGTCGTCCGGGTCTTCACTGCCATCGGGCTACCTCCCTCCGGGGCAGCCACGCTCTCGAATCAGGTCGAATGGGACAGTGGGACCGAGACGAACGCCATTACCGGTGATAACCGTCGGCGAAAGATCACCGCCACCCTGATGGAGGGTGAACGCGAGGGTACGACGACGGTGCTGGTTGCTCCGCTCGAGAGCAACGTTGACACGTGGTCTCAGTCCAGTGTTCAGCCCCTCAGCAACAAGAACAGCGGGTATGGCTTCAAGGTGTGGTGTGCAGCGCGGGTCGTGAGTGACTCGCTTAAGGCCGCCGCCGAGAGGCTGGGAGCGACGAAGGGCGATTCCGTCAAGCCGCCACCGTGATTTCCGGGTTGGGATAGTCTACGGATGGTGATCGGTAGGGCGACGACCGGTGTGCAAGCCTCGCGCATCCTGACCTTCCCCTCACGTCAGATGGGAGTGACGATGTCTCCTCAAGAAGCCGGATATCGAGGGCTCAACTCCCAGAACCGGGACCAGCGCGCTGTTGGCCACGGATGGACCCGAGAGCCAAGCAGGATCGGTTCCGGCTCAAGTGGCCTCGCCGGAGACAGGCCTCGCGGGATATTCACCGCCGGCGGGCCC
Organism: Gemmatimonadota bacterium; assembly: GCA_043744895.1. Taxonomy (GTDB): domain Bacteria; phylum Gemmatimonadota; class Gemmatimonadetes; order Gemmatimonadales; family GWC2-71-9; genus SHZU01. The sequence goes on from JAYTTT010000116.1 coordinate 3,043, forward strand.
CTGTGGCGCCGTTTGCAAGTCGGTGCTCTCGTTATCATCTCCGCTACGCTCGTTGCAGCCTGTGGACCGGGTGACCACGGCCCCTCGCAGCCGTATCGGCTGACATTCAGTCAACCCCCATCGAGGACCTTTGTCGACCGTCCCATCGATCCCGAGGTTACCGTCCAAGTCATTGACTCGGTCGGGGCCAAGGTCACCGGTGCCTCTTTCGTAATCGCGCTCGCGTTGGAACCAAGCACTCGTGGCAACGCGACGCTTACTGGAACGGTCACCGCCTCAACGGTTAGCGGCGAGGCCCACTTCCCTGGCCTAGGCCTTTCCGCCGCCGGTGAGGGATATCGGCTTCGGGCCACCGGAGTGGGGCTTCCTGATGCGGTAAGCCAGCCATTCGGAGCCGACATCAAACCTATAGTTGTGGATTCGACCGCGGCCCGGTTAGTCGGGGACAGTGCCGAGCGCGCTGCCGGCGTTTACCGTTTCGGGCTCAGGTCCCCAAACGCCCTCGTCGCCGACTCTGGCACGATCATTACCGGCGCTGAGAAAGGTGGATTCATTCGTCGGGTGACGTCAGTCCACCGAACCGGCACGGAGGTCGCCTATGGTACGATCCCAGCAAGTCTTGACGAGGCGGTCCTCAATGACTCGTTGATCATCATGGCCTCGATTCACGATGGAGTGGCATCACCAAACTCTGGGCCTGGATCGAGTAGGAGTCTTGCTCTGCTTCCGGCAAGTCCGACGGTCGATTGCTCTAAGCTCGAGTGCACCCTTACAGACTTCCAGTTGGTCGGGACCTCAAGCCTTGGCGTGCGTTTGAAACGAATGCGGCTTCGTTTGGTAGATGCGAGGATAGTGTTCATCACTCATTGGGGCCTTTTTTCTCCGGACGATGTCAAGCTCGGGGTAAGCGTGTCGCTTGAGGCCGACGCAGATTGGCAGATCGACCTTCAAGCGAAGGATCAGCATACTGGCTCCACCCCACCCCTTGTCCTCTTGAGCCTAAAGGGCGTTTGGTGGGTCGGCGTCGTTCCGATCTATGTTGATTTTGTTGTGCCAATTGCCCTCAAGTGGACCTTTTCCGCCGAGGGTGGAATCGGCGTCGGTGCCGGCTGGTCGAGCTCGGCGAACGCAACCACTGGGGTCCAGTATGCCCGGGCCGATGGCTGGTCTTCGTTCTCAGACGCCCAGTTTGCCCTCTCTCCGCATTGGTCGCAACCGACCGCAGTTGCTGCTGCGGGGTTGCGCATCGGAGTCGACGTGCGTCCGCGAGTAGTCATCAACAGTGTTGCCGGTGGAGAGGTGTGGGCTTACCCCTACGCCGAGGGTACGATGTCTGTGGACCTAGCGGCGCGCACCGTGTCTTCAGCTTGCCGGACGGCTGTCGAAGTTGGAGCTGCCGTAGACCTCACTATTCTTGGGAAGCGAATCGGGGGGAAGTCCTTTTCCACTAGCCTCCTGCAGAAATCTTGGCCTGCGTGCGATCACACCTGGACGCTTCCAGGACCAAACCAGCCGCCGGCAGCAGCCATTACCTCGCCACCGGGCGGGGCGAGCTACACGACGAGCCAAACTATTTCCTTCCAGGGAAGTGGGAGCGATCCGGAGGACGGCATCCTGAGCGGTGGCGCGTTGGTTTGGACCAGCGACCTGGCGGGACCGATCGGCACCGGGACGGCCTTCAATCGGACTCTATCCGCAGGCACGCATACCATCACGTTGACGGCAACTGACTCGAAGGGAGCGCGAGGGTCGGCCAGCCGCACGATCACGGTCGGTCAGCCACCAAACCAGCCACCGACATCAACCATCGCCTCACCGGCGGCCGGGGCAAGCTACACGACGAGCCAAACCATTTCCTTCCAAGGCAGTGGCGTTGACCCTGAGGACGGTACCCTGAGCGGGGCGTCGCTCGTCTGGACGAGCAACCTGAGCGGGCAGCTTGGCACGGGCGGCTCGTTCAGTCGGACGCTCCCGGCAGGAACCCATACGATCACGCTGACAGCCGCTGATTCGAAAGGGGCCTACGGCAGCGCGAGCCGAACCATTACGGTGGGCCAGCCGAATCAGCCTCCGACGGCAACGATCACGTCCCCGCCGAACGGAGCGAGCTATACCACGACGCAGGCCATTTTGTTCCAAGGCAGCGGCACTGACCCTGAAGACGGCACCCTGAGCGGGGCGTCGCTCGTCTGGACGAGTAACCTGAGCGGGCAGCTCAGCACGGGCGGGTCGTTCAGTCGGACGCTCCCAGCAGGAGCCCACACGATCACTCTGACGGCCACAGATTCGAAAGGGGCCCAAAGCAGCGCGAGCGGGACCATCCTCGTGGGCCAGGCGCCCGGGAATGGGACCACCGTGTTACTCACTGCGTCGCCCAACACGGTTCCTGCCGGTCAGAGCTCTACGTTAACGTGGAGCGCGATCAATGCGACTTCGTGTGGGTCGAGCTTCAGCGGCAGCGCCGCACCGTCCGGAACCGCCCTCGTCTCTCCGTCCTTTTCGCTCCCGTACCAGGTTGACTGCACCGGGTCAGCGGGGACGGCCAGCGGATATACGTTCGTCACCATTGGTCAAGCGGGCGGCGGCCCCACGGGGCCCTATCTCAGCGTGAACCCATCGCAGGTCAGCGGAAGCGGCCTCGCGTCGCAAGGCGTGCCCAAGATACACGTCTTCACGATCCAGCTGTGCAACCAAGGGGACGTAAGCTTCTCATGGACGCCGAGCAGCGACAACTCTCTGATTACGGTGAGCCCCTCCTCCGGTACCGTTCAGCCTCGCGGCGCCCAGGAGGTCTGGAACTGCCAGGCGGTTCAGATTCGTGTAGACGGGCGCACCTCCCAATCGAACCTCGCCGTGACCGGTACAGTGACGTTTTCGCCCTCAGGGGGCACCGCGTTCAACCAGAATTGGATCAACGTGTCACGGAGCTGGCCATAGTGTTCGCATATCGTCCACTCGGACCCGGCCCCCAGGCCAGTGGCCTTGAGCCTCTCCCCGTAAGCGGGGCCAGACGATAGGTTGGATGTCCCATCGCCTGAGGTGCGGGAGCGGGCGGTGTCAATTCGGACCCGCGATACCTGTAGCGCAACCGGCTCGGTCCAAGGGGCGAGCCGCCGCCCTAGGAGTGGGGCCCGTCGAGCCCGGAGCACGACCGGTCGACTCGGAAGCGCTGTCCGTCTGGAACCGTATCAAGCCGGTCACCTCGGCGGCCGCGCTGGCCGCGGTGGCGGACCATGTTGGACGCGATTAGGCCGCGCCATATTTGAGACCATGGGCGATCAACCCGAACCCCTCATCACCACCATCGACCAACTTCGCGCCCGCATCGGCACACCGTCGCCATTGGTGGACAGCAAATTCTTCCCCGCCCTCGAACCGGTCGCGATCGACTTCATCCGCCGATCGCCGTTCCTCTTGGTCGCGACGGTCGACGCCGGTGGTCACGCCGACGTGTCTCCCAAGGGCGACGACCCCGGCTTCGTGGTGGTCGACGACGATAGCACCCTGCTCATCCCCGAACGCAAAGGCAATAAGCTCGCGTTCGGGCTCCGCAATCTGATCGAGCATCCCAAAGTCGGCCTCATCTTTCTCGTTCCCGGAACCGACGAGACCCTTCGCGTCAACGGGACCGCGCAGATCACCACCGATCCCGCCGTGCTCGACCGCCTGGCGGCCCGGGGCGAGGCCGCGATCCTCGCTGTTCGGATCACGGTCGAGCGATGCTTCTTCCACTGCGCCAAGGCGTTTCGCCGATCGAAGCTGTGGGAGAGCACGACGTGGCCGCCGATCCGGATTTCGTTCGCCAAACTGGTGGCGCCCAAGCTCGGCTGGACCCCGGACGTGGTCGAGGAAGTGGATCGGATGGTCGAGGAGGACTACCGGACGAACCTCTGATCGAGCTACTGCTTGCCGAGTGCCGCAACGATCCGCGCCGCATTGCCGGCGATGGTCGCCCCGAACTGGGGATACTGGGCAAAGTCGGCGAACGCCGCCATCCTGATCCGCCCGGGAACCTGATCCGGCGGAGTGCCCGCCGCGAGTTCCAGCGGCGAGACGGGATCCTGGAATCGGAGGCGGTCCTGCGTGGTGCCGCTGCGCCAAATATCGCGACGGTGTCGGCTGCCCCGGTCCACTATTGCGAACAGGGGCCTTCGCCAATCGTCCACCAGTTGAGCTACGGGATCCGAGCGATAAACTCGCGAATTCCCTGAATCATGTTGTCAACCAAGTCCTTTGTCCCTGAAAAGGACTTTGGATCGTGGGCCGCTTCGTTCCTGGTGCCACCCCAGGCGGTCACACGCTTCGTATCGCCGAGATCGTACACATGAGAACTACCGTTGTTCCGCGCGGAAGCGATGGCCGAGTCGTACTTGCTGATCGACCCGCTTCCGAACCACCCAAGGCGGTACCGGGCACACAGATCTTTCAGGTGCGCCTCGAGGGCACCTCCCGCTAGGACTGCGGCGGCAGCATGAAACCCCATGGCGGCCAACTCGTGTGCTTGATCTAGCACATCCGAGCAGGTCTCGTTCTTCGCATCCCAGAGACCCCGCCAGAGCGAGCCGGCCCTTGCATCTGCGAGCACCGCATGGAGGACTGCCTCGATATCGTACCGCGGCTGGTCCCACCCAGGGCCAAGGATGCCGCCATGACCCACCGCCGATAGGGAGTCTCCGACTCGATCGGCCGCACGGATATAGGGTGAGCTGGGGGCACACACGCGGTGGATCGTCGCGACGGCACGGTGAATTTGTCCCTTCCATTGAGGGATGGGCTCGCCTCGTCCAACGGCCTTCAGCGCCTCTTCCAAGTCTTCGATGACCCCCGCTGGGCTCATGACAACCACCCGATCCCTAGAGCATGCGCGGTTCGCGCGACCCGACTCATCCGTTCCACACCTCAGCTGCCAGCGGCAACCCATTCAGCTCTTCGCGGGCGAGATCGGATTTCTTGAGCGGCATGGGTTCGTTTGCTGGCTACGTCGAAGTCAAGGGCGCGGGCGGAGTGCGGCCAAGCACTGCCTCCAGGCGCTTATGCAAGAGCGAACGAAGTTCGGCGTTGTTCCGATACTCAGGGGCGTTGTGCACTGACAAGTCAAAGTGAAGGGGGGTACCGCGCTTCCGAAACAGCATTGGCTTCTTTCCCAGCGCATGGGCGTAACCAATTTCGTAGTAGACGTTTGGGCGTTCTCCGGTCAGGTCGGCGATGATGAACTCCGCGGACGCGATACCCTCCAAGACCCGAGCCGTGATCTCCTCCTGGTGCTCGATGTCATCAACCCGGATGGCGCCAATACCGAAATCAGCGCAGGCGGCCTTGATTGCGTTACAGACGTCGGGCAACGAATCGTCAAGCGGGTTCATGCTCATCAGGATAAACGCGCTATTTCTCACCACGACTTGGCCTGTCGCACCTCGACCCGCAGGAGCGGAAGGGGGTGGGCTTGGCAGCGGCCGCTCGGCCGCGCGCCGGGCCAGGGCGTCCTCGATACTCCGAAAACCCAGGTACTCCGCCAGAACGTCGTCTCGACCAAACGAGATGCTCGAGAAGCCGTTCGGGGAACCCGAGGCTCCTGCGAAGTAAGGGCCAATCGAGGCCATGAGGCCGAGTATCCGTTCGGCTCTGGGGATTGATACCTGCAACGCGGCGGCTACGTCTCCGGCGGCGATCTGATTGAGGGCTGGGTATTGGATGAGGCGGTCACGGATGTTGAGGATGGCACGCTCTACGTCGGGCAGGAACCGCCCCGAGTCGCCGATCGCTCGTAGGCCTTCCACACTGGGCCCGAGACCGTAGACGAACCACGGACTCACATGCGGGGGCTGGAAGCCGCGCGGCAACTTGTCCCGGAGGGACACCATCATCTCTTTGAAGTCGACGGGGAGGTCCGCAAGCATTCGTCGCTCCATCTCGCGGAGCCAGGTGGACTCGGAGGCGGTTGGTTCAAGCGGCATAGGCAGGCTCAGTGCAACCTAGCGGAAACGAATTGATCCGCTGCAGTGCGCGAAGTGCTGCTTTCGTCACATCCCCAGCCGTGACCCATACCACCTGGGGTGGTGGGCCGAGAGCTTCGAGCAACACGACAAAATCCACGTCCGCGGGCTCGAGGCCCTCCTTCTCGAGCCAACTACCGAACGATTCCGCCTCGGCGCGGGCGGCCAAGTCGTCTTTGGCGAGGATCAGGCCCTCGAGCAGGAGGCGCCAACCGGTTTCCGACTCCGGCACCAGACTCCGGAGTCGCCGAGCCAGCCGAACCGCCTCGCGGGAATGCCCGGCGTCCAGTTCCTGGCGGGTCAGCGACTCCGAGGCCCGGACGAACAACTCACTGAGCCGGGCTCGCTCGCCATCGGCCCAGTGCTCGAAGCCTGAGGTTCCTGGATCACCGAACACGGGGAAGAAAGGCCCGTGGTAGAGGTCGGCCGCGCTTGCGAAATCCCCCCGGGCCAGGGCGTCGAGGAAGGCATCGCGGTCAGCGGCGATTGGGAGCCGGAGCGTGACGGTGGTGGCGCCCCCGTCGGCGGCATGCTCGCCCAGCTGGAGGTGGATTCGGTGGAGCGTGGTCCGGAGCGAGCCGTAGGCGTGGCGGGGGGTGCTGTCGCCCCACAGCAGGGCGCACAGGTGGTCCCGCGTGGCGGT
>JAYTTT010000117.1:0-2490 GCA_043744895.1 Gemmatimonadota bacterium
GTTCTTTTGGTACACGGGCGGTGGGTGGCCGAGTCTCGCGACTGAAACCGGGGTGAGCTAGTTGATCTCTGCGGCGATGCTCGCCGGCGTGTCCGTCGCGACGCTGCGCGGGTCGGCCGCCGAGTGGGCTGCCCCGTTCGCGCTGTCGGTGGCGTCTCAAGTCACGTTTTTCGTAGCCAATTTTGGGCTATCCGTCGCCGATGTGCCGGAACGGTTCTTCTTCCTCCTGTCCCCGCTCCTGACGATGGTAATCGTCGGCGCCAACATCGCCGCCGCCGAGGCGGTCCGACTGCGGTGGAAATGGCCGTGGGCCGATGCCTCGGTCGAGGGCACCAGCCCGGTGCCATGGGTGGCAGTCGCCGCGATTGCCTTGATCGTGGCTCGTAAGGGGCTGGAAGCCACGGATCCGTCCGTCGGTCCGGTCATCATCGTGATCATTGCGGCGGTCATCCTGCTGGTGATCCGGCAGATGATCGCGATGCGTCACAACAGCCGGCTCCAGGCCGCCCAGGCGGCCATCGAAGCCGACACCCGGATCGCGGCAATGGTTCGGCACACCTCGGACATCATCCTGATCGCCGACGCCGAACTCACGCTCCGGTACGCCGCGCCATCCGCGGAGGCGCTTTGGTCCCGAACCCCGGCCCAGCTGATCGGCGCCAAACTCCGGAACCTGGTCGACCAGTCCAGTCAGGCCGATTTCGAACGGATCCTGACGGAACGGCTGGCCCAGCCCGGCCAGTCGGACGCGGTCCGGGTTCGGGTCACCACCCCCGAGGGCGCCAACCACCGGATCGAGGCGGTGGTCATCAACCTGCTCCACGAGCCCTCGGTCGGCGGGGTCGTGGTCACCATGCGAGACCAGACCGAGCGGATCGAGCTCGAGGAACAGTTGGGTCAGTCGCAGAAGATGGAGGCGGTCGGGCAGCTGGCCGGCGGGGTGGCCCACGACTTCAACAATCTCCTCACCACGATCATGGGCCACAGCGACGTGGCCAGCGATCTCTTGCCCGAGGATCATCCGGTTCGGGACGACTTGGCGCAAATCAAGCGGGCCAGCGAACTGGCGGCGTCGCTGACTCGCCAGTTGCTGATGTTCAGCCGAAAGCAGGTCATCGAACCCCGGATTATCGAGGTGGGCGCGTCGGTCGAAACCGTGGTCCGGATGGTCCGCCGGCTCATTAAAGAGGACGTGGCCATCGCGCTCGACGTGTCGCCCGATCTGGGCCCGGTACGGGTCGACCCGTCACAACTCGAACAGGTCGTCCTGAACCTGGCCGTCAACGCCCGGGATGCAATGCCCAAGGGCGGCCGGCTCGCCATTCGGGTCCGCCAGACGGTGGTGAGGGGACCGATGCCCGGAGCGGTCATCGCCGTCCCGTTAGGCGAGTGCACCGTGATCGAGGTCATCGATACCGGCATCGGGATGGACCCGGCCACCCAAGCCCGGATCTTCGAACCGTTCTTCACCACCAAACCGGCCGGTCACGGCACCGGGCTCGGCCTTGCCACCGTCTACGGTGTGGTGAAACAAAGCGGCGGAGGCCTGGTGCTGACCAGCGCCATTGGCCGGGGGACGACCTTTGCGGTGTACCTGGCTCGGGTCGCACCCGAGGGGCCGGCCGAGCCCGAGACCGCCGAGGCGACTGGTGCTCAGGCCCGGCTTGCCGCCACGATCCTGCTGGTCGAGGACGAGACCGGCCTCCGTGAAATCGCCAACAAAGTACTGGCTCGGGAAGGCTTTCGGGTCCTGGTGGCGGCCGACGGGGAAGACGCCTTGACCATCGAGGCCAGCGCCCAGTTCCCGATCGATTTGCTGTTGACCGATGTCGTCATGCCGGGCATGAGCGGGCCGGCGCTCGCGGCTCAACTCAAACCCAAACGCCCGGACATGCGGGTGTTGCTGATGTCGGGGTATCCCGGTGACGATCTGACCGGCGAACTCAAGCCCAACGAGCGCTTCCTCCGCAAGCCGTTCACGCCCTATGTGTTGCTCGAGCATGTGCGGGCCGCCCTCGATCCCTCGAGCGGTCCTCCGACTCGCCGCCCCGGTCAGTAGCTCACGGCGTGGCCCGGCTCCGGCCCCCGGCCGGAAGGTGCTCGACCAGGTATCGCGTCAACAGCGAATAGACATGATGGGTGGTGCCCGGCCCCTCGCAGATGCAATGGCTCCGGTTCGGATAGGCCATGAAGTCGAATGGCCGGCCGAGTTGCACCAAACGATTGACCAGTCGCTCGGTGCCCTGATAATGAACGTTGTCATCTCCGCTGCCATGAACGATCAGGAGCCGCCCCCGGAGTCCCGCCGCCGCGTTGATCGGTGAGGCTTTTTGATAGGCGTCAGGGTTGAGACTCGGAAGGCCCATGTACCGCTCTTGGTAAATCGTATCGTACAACAACTGGTCCGGCACCGGGGCGACCGACATCCCGACCTGGTACACGTCCGGATATCGGAACATCGCCTGCAACGTGCTTGACCCGCCGCCGCTC
>JAYTTT010000118.1:0-2484 GCA_043744895.1 Gemmatimonadota bacterium
GAGGTGCTGCTCCACGGCGCCTGGGGTGGGGCCTGGGTGCCGAGCGAGACGTTCCAGCGTCCGTGGGTCGTCAACCGGCGCGGCATCTTGGCGCTCGGCAACGTCCGGATCACCAATCGTCGAGACATCGGCGCCGCCGATGCGGACCCGGCCCGCGACCTGGAACTCTTGGTTGACCACTACCTCCGCCATGGCACCGCGGGGTTTCGGGATCTGGTCGGCGATTTTGCCGCGGTCCTCTTCGACCAGGACCGGCGCCGGGTGGTGGCCGTCCGCGATGGACTTGGCATCAAGGCCTTGTTCTATCAGCGGAAGGGAAGCCGAATCGCCATTGGGTCGCATCTCGATTGCTTCGAGCCGGCCGGGTTCGATCGCGGCTTTATCGGGCAGTATCTCGTGGGGCTGCCCCGCGGCACCAGCCGGACGATCTTCAGCGACGTCACCCGGCTGACCCCTGGTTCGTGGTTGGTGGCCGACCAGGGTTCGGTGGTGGTGCAGCCGTACTGGCAGCCCGCCGAGTTCACGCCGGCCCGGTCGGTGGCAAGCGTCGACGATACCAAGGCGGCCTTTCGCGAACTGTTCAGCGAAGCCGTGGCGGCTCAGATGGACGACGGGTTGCCGGTCTGGTCTCAGTTGTCGGGCGGGCTCGATTCCTCCTCAGTGGTCGGGATGGCGGCGACGTTGGCGGGCCAGGGCAGGGTACCGGCGCTTGGCGGCACTCTCTCGGTGGTCGACTCCCTGTCGGAGGGCGACGAGACCTCCTATTCCGACGCCGTGGTCGCGATGTGGGGGCTTCGGAACGAACGGGTCGAGAACTTCGCCGCGTGGCAGCCGGATGATCTCGGAATTCCGTCGTTTGCCGAACCCCGCCCGTTCCTCCCTTTCTATGCCCGGGACCGGGAAATGGCCCGGGTGGTTCGGGACGGCGGCGGTCGGGTGATGCTGAGCGGGTTTGGCTCCGACAATTACCTCTCCAGTCCGAACGACTATCTCGCCGATTTCGTGGCCCAGGGCCGGGTCGGCGAGGCGCTCCGCCGGCTGGCCGACTTGGCGATCGCGACTCGGCGCTCGTTTTGGGGGCTGGCCGCTCAGCATCTCGTCGGGCCAATCGCCCCTGACTGGATCCGACGCCGGCTGGTTCGCCAGCCCGAATCGGTGCCCGACTGGGTGAGCCCATCACTGGCCGCGGAGTTTGGGTTGGCCGCCTGGCTCGAACGCCGGGCCTCAAAGCCCGGGGTCATCGTCGCGGAGCAGACCGCGATCGAGATGGGTTCGGTCGATATCGCACTCGAACGGGGCGTCTTCGAGGAAGGCCTCGAAATCCGCTATCCGTTTCTTCACCGCCCGCTGGTCGAGTTCGGGATGCGGCTTCCGGTGGAACTCCGGGTTGGAGCTGGGCGGCAGAAATGGATTCTTCGGGAATCGGTCGGCGACCTCCTTCCAGCCCGGGTCAGGAACCGGGCCGGCAAAGGCGGCATCGACGGCCGGATCATCTGGTCGCTGAATCATCACGCGAAGTTGCTCGAACGGCTGATCGCCGACTCGCACCTGGCCGATCTGGGGTGCGTTTCCCGGGACCATCTGGCCGCCGGGTACCGGGCGGCGTGTCGCGGCGATACCGAAGGTGGTGGGCAGTTGTTGGCGGCGCTGTCGCTCGAGACCTGGCTGGCGGTGCGGTCGGGGTGGTGGCAGCGGTATGGAGTATCCAGGCCGGCGGAGAAGCCGCCGGCGTTTTTCAGTAGCACCTCAACCAAGGAGCACGATCATGCAGAAGCTGTCGTATGCTAAGCCGACCGTCACCAAGATGGGTTCGGTAACCGAGAAGACCGAGGGCGGGTGGACCTTGGTCATCTCCGAGGTCATGACCAAGCGGGCCGGCGGCGGAGCCTGACCGCAGCGTTTCACCATCGTTACGTCGTGGTGCCTGGGCCGTCCTAACGGTCCGGGCATTCCGATTCCATATCCTCTTGATACCCCATACATTTGAGGGGTGTCCGGACCCACGCACCCGTCTTCCTTAGCCAGAGCGGCCTAGTGCCCGCCAGGCAGCCGATCCGCCGGTGGCCCCGGGGCAGGTTGTCGCACCGGGGCGGGTTTGCGCTGGCATTGCTCCTATCCGCGGTGGCGCTTCACCTGGTTCTCCTGCTCCCCGTTCCCGGCTGGCTCGGTGATGCCTTGATCTCTGGAATCGCGGTGGGAACCGCGGTCTGCTGGCTCCGCCCCCTCTTCGACCTGGAGTTCGACCGCCGACTTCGATGGGCCGTCCTAGCGATGGTCCTGGCATCAGGCTTCTCCGCCCTGGGAAATGGCCTCGCGGCTGCGGCGCGACTGGCGGAACTCGCCAAGCTGGGCTCTTGGGCTGGCATGGTGATGTTCGTCGCGGGGCCGGTCAACGTGGTGAGCTTGCTTCTGTGGCCCGCGGATCGAGGACCTCGGTATTGGGGGTATTTGGCTGTTGACTTGGCGGTGATTGTTCTCGCGGTT
>JAYTTT010000119.1:0-9635 GCA_043744895.1 Gemmatimonadota bacterium
CATCAGGTCGTCATAGTCGACGCTCGGATAGGCCTGGTCGATCGCGTTGCCGAACCCGGTGCCGTAGCCGGTCGACCCGCGTGGATTGGTATAGAGGACGACGTAGCCGTTGGCTGCCCAGGTCTGCCACATGTAGTCGAACCCGACGTTGTACATCCCGTGCGGCCCGCCGTGAATCTCGAGCAGCATCGGATACTTCTTGGCGGGGTCGAACGACGGCGGCTTGACGATCCAGCCTTGGATCTTGGTGCCGCCGGTGGACGGATACCATATTTCCTCGAACTGGGCCAGGCGCTTGCCGGTGATCAGGTCCTCGTTGACGTTGGTCAGTTGGGTGATCTGGGCGCCCTGTTTCGGCACCTCGGTCACCCGCACCACCTCCGACGGCGATCCCGACGTCGTCTTGGTACCGACGATGATGCCATTGTCGGCCATCGAGGTCATCCGGAGCACCTGGGCCCCGGTCGTGACCGGCTTCGGGGCCCCGCCGGCCGCGGGCACCAGCACGATATTGACCGAACCCCGGTCCTCCGGGTTGAGGTAGATCCCAGTGCCGTCGTGGGTCCAGGCGAGGCCGAACCCGGCGTCGCGGTCGTAACTCGACGTGAGGTTCCGGCTCCCGTTGCCATCCTTATTCATCACCCAGAGGTCGGCCACCTTGTAGGTCTGCTTGACGGCCGGGAAGCCGGCGTAGGCAATCTTCGTCCCATCCGGCGACACCGTCGGCCGCGACCACCGGCCCTTCTCCATCGTGAGCCGTTTCAGGGCCAGGGTGCCGAGATCGAGAGCGTAGATGTTGGAGACCCGGTAGGCGAGGTCGGCGCCTGCGGCGTCGTCGTTGCCGTCGAAATACAACGTCTTCCCATCGAGCGAGAAATCGTAGCCCACGCCGAACGGGGCACCTTCGTTGGTCGCGCCCACGTTCCAGTCGCCGGCGGTCAGCTGACGGGGGGTGCCGCCGTCGGCCGGAATCAGGAACAGATGGTTGTACCCCGACTTGAGGAACCCCGTCCGGTCGAACCGGTAGTGCATCTTGGTCACCACCCGCGGCGGCCCGGTCCATTTGGCGTTCGGCGGCGGCGGCGGCATCTCCACCGCCCACTCGTCGCTTTTCGGCACCAGCATCGCGAAGGCGATCGACTTCCCGTCGGGGGTCCACTTGATCGTCCCCGGACTTTCGGTCACCCGGGTGACCTGGGTCATGGCCCCCTCGGCGTCCATCCACCGGACGAAGACCTGGGTTCCCTTCGGCTCGTCCGCGGCCGCGAGATAGGCGATCCGGGTTCCGTCCGGCGACCACACCGGACTCGAGCCCTTGGTCAGGAACCGGTTCTTGGTTCCGTCGGCGCTCATCACCCAGATCGCGTTGTCCCACCGGTCGTTGATCTTGTCGACCCAGCCCCGGGTGTAGACGATCGTCTTGCCGTCCGGCGCGATCTGGGGATTGCCGACCTGTTCGAGGTCGAAGTAGTGGGCCAGGGAGAGGAGGGTGTCGGCGGCCGGTTGGGCCACGGCGGGCGGCGAGGCCAGGACCGAAAAGGCCAAGCCAAGGCCGAGGGGGACGCGGAGCCAAGTGCGCATGCTGCATCCTGTGGGTACGGAGTGACTGAACGTCGCTCGGGACGGCGGGCGGGGCAAGTGGCAGGGACAGGACTCGGTGGCGAGCCGGCCCCCTCTGGCGGGAACCGCCGGGCCTGGACAACTTGCGGCCATGTTATCCCACTCGATCCAGGGTGCCCTGCTCGTCGGGTTGCTCGCGCTCGCAGGGCCCAGTGGCTCAAGCCCCCAACCCCCGCCCTCCCCTCGGGCCGTCGCCAATGACAACCGCGCCCCGGCGGGCACAATGCGGGGCGGCACCTTGTCCGTCCGCCTGGTGGTCCAGCGGGCCGAGTGGTCTCCCGAGGCCGACGACGGGCCGCACATCGCGGTCCCCACCCTGGGCGAAGAAGGCCGGGCGCCGAGCATCCCGGGGCCGCTGATCCGAGTCAGGACCGGCACCCCGATCCACGCCACGATCCGGAACGCCCTCCCCGACTCGACCATCCACATCATCGGCCTGGGCGGACCGGCCGCGAAGACCGGCGACAGCCTGGAAATCCAACCGGGAACCAGCCGCGAGGTAAGGTTCACGGCGGGCGGGCCCGGCACCTATTACTACCGGGCCGTCATCGGCAAACGGATCGAACGGATGGGCAACGAGCTGGAGACGGCGGGCGGCGCCCTGGTCGTGGAGCCACCCGGCGGGTCGCCGCCGGACCGGGTGTTCGTGATGAACATCTACGCCCAGCCGGGAGACTCGAACCGGAGCCGCGAAGCCATGGCCATCAATGGCAAGTCGTGGCCCCACACCGAGCGGATGGCCATGACGTTAGGCGACACCGCCCGCTGGCGGGTGATCAACGGCACGGTCCGGGCCCATCCGATGCACCTCCACGGGTTCTACTTCCGGATCGACGCCATGGGAAGCGGGACCGAAAGCCACGAGATCCCGGCCGACCAGCGGATGCTGGCGGTGACCGACGAGATGCGGCCCTGGGAAACCCGGACCTTCACCTGGTCGCCCGACCGGACCGGCAACTGGCTCTTCCACTGCCATCTCACCTTCCACGTCGTTCCGGATGCCCGGCTCGACCACCGCCACGGCCCCGACGTCGAGATCCGCGAAACGACCGCCATGGACCCGATGCGCCACATGGCCGGCCTCGTTCTCGGCATCCAGGTGGCGCCCAGGCCGGGGACGCCCGATGTCCGCGACACGCCGAAGGGCCGGCTTGATCTCTTCGTGAACCAGGGGCCCAAGCGCGGCCGGATGCCGATGACCCTGAGCTACATCCTCCAGCAGGGCGCCGAGCCGACGCCGGATTCGGTTCAGGTTCCCGGGTCCCTTATTGTACTCCACCAAGGCCAGACCACCGACGTCACCGTCCACAACCGCGCCGACCAGCCCGTGGCCATTCATTGGCACGGTCTGGAGCTCGAGAGCTGGTCCGACGGCGTCGAAGGATGGAGCAGCCGCGGTGAGGCGACGGCCCCACCCGTGATGCCCGCCGACACCTTCATCGCCCGGCTCAGCGTCCCCCGGGCCGGCACCTTTATGTATCACACCCATATCAACGACATCGAGCAGGTCACCGCCGGCGCCATCGGGCCGCTGATCGTACTCGAGCCCCGCGAGCGGTACGACCCAACCCGCGATCACGTCTACATCGGAGGCTGGAACGGTCCCGAGGACGAGACCTCGCCCGGGTGCGTGGCGCCCGCCGGCGGACCGCAGTGCGGACCCAAGCTCCTGGTGAACGGCGACAGCGTGGGCGGCCAGACCCTCACTCTCCCGGCCCGGGTCACGCACCGGTTCCGGTTCATCAACCTAAGCCCCGCCATCGGGGTCCAGTTCACGATCCGCCGCGACACCAACGTGGTGCAATGGATCGGCCGGGCGCGGGACGGCGCCGATCTTCCGCCCGCGCTCCGAAAGCCGAAGCCGGCCGCTCAGATGGTCCAGGTGGGCCAGACTTGGGACTTCGAGTTGACGCCGGAGCCCGGCGAACTGGAGCTGACCGCCGGGTTCGGCCGCGGGACCAGCTGGCGGCAGCGACTGATCTTCCGTTAGGCAAGGGATGGCGATGACGACACCCGGCCGAATCGGAGCGGGCGCGGAACGCGTCGAGTCCCTCAGGGAGCGCTTCATGAACACGCAGGGGCGCACACCAGGTCAAGCGAGCCATGCCGACTGGTACGCGCGAAATGGCTTTCCCGTAACCAGACCCCGCCGGTCCGGTTTGAACCCGCCAGCGTATTCAACGAGCCGCGGAACGGCAATCCTCCACATAAACCGGTTCCCAAGGTGCAGGAATTTCAAGAGTGCTTTTCTCTCGAATCCGGCGGCGACGTGGGCCCGCAGCGAGGAGCGGTCTTCGAGAGATACGTCCGACCATACCGTACGGCAGTTTGGATGACAGTGGAATTGAATGGCGCTCACGAACTCCCCAAAGACGCCTTGTCCCCGCGCCTGTGGCTTCACAAAAATGTCCCGAATCCAAATGCTCTCGGCAGGCACCACCACGTGAAGGCCGATTTCGTCGACAAAACGCGACCCAGGCATCACCATCCAGCTCGTCGCGACCAGCTCGCCGTTCCGTCGCCCTTCGTAGAACCGCAATCGCTGGGAAAACCGCTGCGTGATCCGCTGGGTGGACGTGCGGTGGCCGATGGCGCCATACAGGTGTTCCACCTGCCCCGCATCCTCCTGATATTCGCGGACATCGATTGGGCCGGCGGTGGTCGGTGGGTCGACGGCCCTGCTCATAATCAGAATTTCCTCGTAGATGCACGAGGAACAAACGTATTCGCGAACCAACCGCGCCACCCGGGGAAGGATGGGGGCCTTCGTTGCCTTACTGCCCGTCATCTGTCCCGAGGCTCCTGATCCGCTTCCCGCGGCGGAAGGCGGTCTCCAGCCAACTCCACCTGCCCACGAGCCATCTCTTGAGCCGGGACAGAGACCGGAGAGCCGAGAGGTAGACCACACCCCAGAGCTTCCGAGTGGCCACGTACAGTACCTCAATCTCGCCCGGCTCCCTCCACCACGGATCCATGTAGCTATTCCCGAGAGTGCCGCTATCCCCCATGCGGCACTCCGAATCCTGGTGAAACGCCTTGATAAGCGCTACTTCGGCAAGAATCCCTGGCGAGTACGACGCAAATTGAGGATCGTAGGCGATCTTGAAGCCAAACAACGTGGTCCCGACAATAAAGTTGCTGGATATGGCGATGGGGCGTCCTTCGACCTTCAGCTCAATGAACAGGAGTCTTCGCCTTGCCCCAAAAGCGGCGGTCACATCATCGAAGAACCCCTTCTGATCCACGTCCTGCGCCATGGCGGTTCCTTCGTCGCCCTTCCAACCCTCCTTTTCAAGGTCCATCGTCCGCAGAGCGAGATCGGGAGCAACAGCGAGATCGCGATGGATGACCGTCTCCACCAATCCCGTCGCCTGGAGCCGCCGCAACTGTCCTGCATATCGCTTCCGTCGGCCCTTTGAGAGCGTCGCAAAGTAGGCGTCGAATGATTCGGCACGTTTGAGGAGCGCTCGTGAAAAGGTTTCTCGGAGCCACGGCGCTCGTCCTCGACGGCCGAGATCGTCCTTGACCAGCCGGGTGACCGGCGAACCACCCCTCATCCGATGGAGCACCGCCAACGCCCACGGATGGGCCGGCGCCTCGACCCAATCCCAGATTGCTCGAAAGGCCTCGACTGCCCGGTCCCGATCTAACAACGGTTGCGAGAGGTAACCAAAGGGATGGAGCAACGTCGACAGCGTGGTTGGGCGGGCACTCCTCCGCTCGACCGTAAACGCGGCACAGCCAATCAGTGCCTTCGGCTCCTGGGATCGGTCATAGACGAAGACGACCCGATGATCGGCATCCGCACGATTGTGGCGAAAGGCTGCGCTCACAAATGGTGCGGTCATAGAGAAATTATCCTCGACCACCCGGCCTTCAAGTGCCTCCCATGCGTCGATGTGGGGCGCCAGTTCGGCCAGAGTCGCGGCGACCACGACCTCATGCGTCCCCGAGACACCCCGCCCCGAGTGGCGCCCGATCTCGAATGGGCCCTCCGGTCGGCTCAAGTCAGATGTCCTCTTTATAAGCCTGTGAAGCGCCCGCGCCACCGCCTGAGTTGCCTTGCTCCAAGCTAGCCCCGGCCGGTGGGTGCAGCCAGAGGCCCGAGGGGTTCGGGCCCCGCCAAGCCCGGCCTGCCGGTCGGCATCAGACTAAGTTCTTTGCTACAAACGGAGGAATCGATGGCGACACGGACGAAGCAGGCCACGACGACGCTCGGTCGTATCAGCACCGGGGCGGAATACCTCGAGTCCTTGCGGGGACGCGGCATCAAGGTCTACCTGTTCGGCGAGTTGGTCGCCGAGCCGGTCGATCACCCGATCATCCGCCCGTCCATCAACGCTGTGGCCGAAACCTACGATCTCGCGGTTCGACACCCCGAACTCGCGACCGCGATATCGCCCTACACCGGCGAACCAGTCAACCGCTTCCTCCACATCGCCACCTCACCCGATGACCTGGTGATGCAGAACAAGATGCAGCGGCGCCTCGGCCAGCTCACCGGGACCTGCTTTCAGCGCTGCGTCGGAATGGACGCGTTCAACGCCTTGCACTCGGTCACCTATGAGATCGACGAGCGCCATGGGACCCAATACCACCAGCGGTTCCTCGCGTTTCTGACCGACGTCCAGCGCCGGAACTTAGTGGTCGGCGGTGCCATGACCGACGTCAAGGGCGATCGCAGCAAAGCGCCCCATCAGCAGGCCGATCCCGATCTCTTCGTCCACGTCACCCGCCGCGACGAGCGGGGGCTCTATCTCACCGGAGCCAAGGCCCATCAGACCGGCTGTCTCAATTCCCACTGGCTGGTCGTGATGCCCACCATGCGACTCGGCCCCGCGGACAAAGACTACGCGGTCGTCGGGGCGGTGCCGGTTGACGCACCGGGGATCACCTACATCTACGGCCGCCAGAGTTGCGACACCCGGGCCATGGACGGCGGGATCGACGCCGGCAACGAGAAGTTCTCCGGCCAGGAAGCGATGGTCGTGTTCCAGGACGTGTTCATCCCGTGGGACCGGGTCTTCATGGACGGCGAGTTCGACTTCGCGGCGATGCTGGTGGAACGGTTCACCTGCTACCACCGTCGGAGTTACGTCTGCAAAACCGGCGTCGGCGACGTCCTGATCGGCGCCGCCGCCACGGTGGCCGACTACAACGGGGTCGCCCAGGCAAGCCACATCCGCGACAAGCTGGTCGAGATGACCCACCTGAACGAGACCATCTACGGCACCGGCATCGCCGCCAGTCATCAGGCAACGCCGCTCAAGTCCGGCGTCTTCATCTCGGACGACATGCTGAGCAACGTCTGCAAGCACCACGTGACGAAGATCCCCTACGAAATCGGCCGCCTGGCGCAGGACCTGGCCGGCGGCCTGATGGTGACGATGCCGTCCGAGCAGGACCTGAACCACCCCGAGGTCGGCGAGCTGATTCGGAAGTATCTCGTCGGCCGGCCGGAGATCGCCGTCGAAGACCGGATCCGGATCATGCGGCTGATCGAGAACATGACGCTGGGGCGAAACGCGGTGGGCTACCTCACCGAGTCGATGCACGGCGCGGGATCCCCCCAGGCGCAGCGGATCCAGATCGGCCGGTCAATGCAGCTCGAGTTCAAGAAGGGCCTGGCGAAGACGCTGGCCGGGATCGCGCCCAGAGCCTAACGTGGCGCCGCCTTGAGAGCTGCCTGGCCCTTCACGTATCGCGCGATCTGCTCACAGGTCGCGAACCATACCCCCGGTTTGGATTTCATGTACGACACGAACTGGTCGAGATACTTCATCGGGGCCCGGTGGCCGATGACCTGTGGGTGCAGGGTCAGCACGAACGTGGTGCCCAGGCCGTAGGCGCCGTCGAACTCGTCCCGATAGAGCCTGAACAACGCCTCCGGCGACGGCATCGTTCCGCCGCGACCGAGGTACGGGGTCTCGGTCAGGGTCCAGTCGATCCCCAGTTCCACCAGCCCCGTCGCCTCGACGTTCGACACGATCTCGTAGGGCTCGTCCATCGCCTGCAGACTGCTGTCGTAGAACATCCCGGCCTTGCGAATCAGGCCTAACGTGTGCGCGCTGAAGGCCCAGGCGGGGGCACGGTAGCCGACCGGCCGCTTGCCGGTCGCCTTCGTCAGGTACTCGATGGCCTGATTGAGGAGGCGCTCCTCCTCGTCGGCGCTCGTGAGGGCGGGCGGGTACTCGTGAATCCACCCGTGCACCCCGATCTCGTGCCGACCCGACTTCATGATCGCCGGGATCATCTCCGGGTGCAGCAACGCGCTCACCGCGGGAATGAAGAACGACGACGGAATCCGGTACTTGTCGAGCAGGGCCAGGACCCGCGGCAGCCCCTCCTGGGCCCCGAAATCGGCCGCCGACAGCGTGGTGGGCGACGTCTCGCCTCCGGCCAGCAGATAGGACTCGTTGTCGACGTCGAAGCTCAGGCACACGCCGACCCGGGCGCCGTGCGGCCAGGTCTTCGGCGTGAGCTTGCGACCGGCGCGGGCCGGAGCCACGGCCTCGCGCAGCTGCGCGTCAGTCCACTTGGTACCGGGCTGCGGCGGAACCTGTTGGGCCGAGGCCAGACCGGTTGCCCAGAGGCCAAGGAACACCAGTCGTCGAACGAGCGCGCAGGTCATGGGTGAATCCTCCAGCGGCCGGCAACGGGTGAAACCCGGTCGGCTTCGGTTAATGGAACATGACGCCTGGGCTAGTGTCCAGCACCGGCGGCACGAGTGATCAACAGCCGTACCGGCCCGAGCAATCCCGCCGGCAACCGCACCGGCGGCCGACTGTATGACTCAGCGAACAGGATGCCCAACCGCATCCCCGAGCCGATCATTCGATTGAGCGGCGGATTGGTGATCGTCACGGCGAGCACATTTCGCCCGGGGTGAAGGAGCGAAGTGACCTCCGCCCGATAGGGCCGGAACAGCAAGGTTGGCCCGGGCCTGCCGTTCACCTGGATCTCCGCCACATCACGAACCGCACCCAGATCGAGTTCAATCCGTGATCCGGCGAGGGCGGCCGAGTCCAGGGGGAACTCGATGCGGTAGTACCCCTGGCCGGCGAAATCCTTGAGCACCGAATCGGCGGCCCAGTCGAATAGCGCCGCGATCGACCGCTCGTGGACCGACACCTCTCCGCCGCCGACCCGGCCGACAGCACGGAAAATCCATCGCTCTGGCCCGGCACCGACCGGCACAACTCGGGGGGCGAGCAAAGGGCTCGGAGCGCGGACCGGCAGCGCCGCCTTGGTTCGGTCGAACACCACGAGCGCCGACCCGTAGGGCTCCACCCGCAGGCTGAGGGTCGAACCGGCTGGTCCCGCCGCGGTCGGCGCAATCGGCGACGTCGAGCCGGTCCATGGGTCCCATCGCTCGGCTCGTCCGCGAGCGCGCGGGAAGGTCACGTCGATCACCCGCTCGTCGGCCGATCCGTTGCGGACAAAATAGGCCTCGAGCGCGCCGATCCGGATCTGGATAAAGTTGATCCCCGCGGTCGATCCGGCAAACCGAAGGTTCGGCGTGACCGTGGCCTTGAGGGCATCGACCGCATCCTCCGTCGTCGCTGCCGTGCGAACCGCCGACCGGCCCGCGATCATCGCATCGACCAGGTGTCTGATCCGCGCCGTCCTGGCTTGGTAGTCCCGATAGCCCGGCTCGACGTTTGGCCGCTTGCCGACCAGCAGGATCGGCAGGCCCACGTCGCTGAACTGAGCCAATCGCTCCACGACCTCGGCGTCGAGCTGCTCGACATCCCCCATCACCAGTTGGTCGTACGTCGCGCCACCGCTGGTGATCAGTCGGCGGTTGACGACGCGGGCGTCGAGCAACGCGTGGGCATTGAGGTGGTCGAAGTCATACCCGGCCGCGAGGAGGCTCCGGGCCAGTTCCACGACGGGCGCATCGGCCGGGCCCGTGGAGAACCCCAAGCCGCTCTGGAACAGGGCCACCGGCCTCACCACCGTACCAGCCCGCGACAGGTACTGGACCCTTGCGATGTAGTCGTTGAAGGGCCGGA
>JAYTTT010000120.1:0-2469 GCA_043744895.1 Gemmatimonadota bacterium
GGGAGAGGTTCTAGCCGAGGAGGGGTAGCTCGAGCAAGAACTCGGTTCCAGTCGGATCCGACCGAACCAGCCGTAACGTCCCGCCGTGGGCTTCGGCGATACCCTTCGCGATGGCGAGGCCCAGGCCCGCTCCCCCACCGGTTCCGGCGTCGTCGTCGGTCCGGGCGGTGGGTCCTCGGTAGAATCGATCGAAAATGCGGGACTGAAGCTCGGCGGGAATCCCGGGTCCGTCGTCGCGGACGGCGAGGGTCGCGGTTCCATCCCGGCGGCCGACCGCGACCTCGACGGTTCCCCCACCCCGGCCGTACTTGAGCGTTGTCGAGCAGGTTGACGATCGTCCGGCCGATCAGCCCTTCGTCGCCTTTGATCCGAGCGGCCGACTCGATCATCGGAACCACGGTTGCCCGCCGCGCCGTGGCGAGCGTCTGGACGGTTCGGCAGGACGCGGTCGCCAGGTCGGCCAAATCGATGTCGCTCAGCCCGAGGTGCAACTGGCCCGCATCGGCCCGAGCTAGGAGGAAGGGGTCCTCAACGACTCGAGTCATCCGACGACTTTCCGCGCCGATGACCGAGAGGGCTTCCCGATATTCCGCGGCGCTCCGGTCTCGCCCCAGCGCCAGGTCGGCCTCACCCCGAACCACCGCGATCGGCGTCCGCAGTTCGTGCGCGGCCTCGGCCATGAAGCGTCGCTGCTGCTCGAACGCGGTTTCGAGTCGGCCCAGGACGTGGTTGACCGCGGCCGACAACTGGCCCAACTCGTCGCCCGGGTTCGCCACCCGCAGCCGTTCGTGGAGGGTTCGGGCCCCGATCCGCTCGGCCTGACTGGCCATTTCACCAATCGGGCTCAGCGCCCGGCCGGCCAAGAAGATTCCCCCGGCGAACGCCCCAACCAGTCCGATCGGGATCGCCCACAGGAGCGAGTTCCGGAGCGACTGGAGCATGACCATCTCGGCTTCCATGCCTCGGATGACGGCGACGATCTCACGCCGCCCCGGCAGGTTGATCAAGACGGCGTAGGCTCGCTCCTGCCCGAGCGGCCCGGTCAGGGTGGTGAACGCTTCCCCCGCCGCACCCGCCTGCCGAAACAGGGGGGCGAGGTCGGGGCGGAGGAGGAGCGAATCCGGGTGAGGGGTCGCGACCGGTGCGGCTCGTTGGCTTCGGTGGAGCCGGACCGACCGGGTGTTCGATGCGATTTCTCGTTGGGTTTCGTCGAAGACCACGAACTCGAAGTTTTCGGCCCGGGCCTCGCTGATGATCTCTTCGGGGCGTCGGGTCGTTCGCCCGGCGACGCCGGCCCGCCAGAGTTGGGCAAAGGCCGACGTCACGTTGGCGAGTTCCCGGTCGGTCTGGGCGGTCGTTTCCCGGGCCACGTAGGAGTAGGTAAACCAACCCAGTGCGGTGATCCCGGCGGCCAGCGTGCCGGCATACCAGAGTGCCAGCTTGACCCGGATGGACCGAATCACTGGGCGTCGGCGGCCAAGCCCAGGGTGTATCCCGAGCCCCGCCGGGTGTGGATGAGGGGGGTCACGCCCGCGGTATCGATCTTCTTGCGGAGCCGGTTGATGTAGACCTCGATCGTGTTCGAGGCGGGGTCATGGTTGTCGTCCCAGACATGGGCGCTGATCGCGGAGCGGCTCACGACCGCTCCAGCCCGTCGGCCGAGGAATTCGAGCAACGCGAACTCCTTGGCCGTCAGTTCGATGGGGAGGCCGCCGCGGCTGGCCCGTTGGGCCAGTGTGTCGATGACGAGATCGTCGACCGAGATCAGATCCGGCAGCAGCGTGGGCGCCCGGCGCCTGAGGGCCCGCAGCCGGGCCAGCAACTCCGCGAAATCGAAGGGCTTGGTAAGGTAGTCGTCGGCGCCGACGTCGAGGCCGGTCACCCGGTCGGGGACGGTATCTCTCGCGGTCAGCATCAGAATCGGCGTTCGGACGCCCTTCTTTCGAAGGGCGGCGGCCACCTCGATCCCACTCTTCTTGGGAAGCCCCACATCGAGGACCATCGCGTCGTAGTCGTTGATCGCGGCCAGATAGAGCGCTTCGTCGCCGTCGGCGGCTCGGTCAACGGCGTAGGCCTGCTCCCGAAGTCCCTTCGCCAGCAGGTCACCGAGGCGGGGGTCGTCTTCGACTACCAGGATTCGCATCGGTCGTCCCGAGGGGTGGGGAGCCCGCGGCCGGGGTGAGCGCTACCGGCGGCTCCTGATCGAAACACAATGGTTCGGCTCATGATCCCGGCGATTTCGAGGGACCGCCGCTCGCCGGGAAGTTCCGGTGGCCGACGAGCGAGTCAACCGCCCGGACGACTTGGGCTCCGACGATGGCGACCAGTCGATCCTTCTCGGACAGCGGCCGGGCGAGCGGTCCAACGACCGCGCGCAATTCGCCGGTCCGAGCGTCGGTGATGTCGACCGAGACCTCGAGGCCGGTGGCGGTCTGGAAGAACGAGCCGGTTACGACGGTCGCGGCCCGG
>JAYTTT010000121.1:0-9569 GCA_043744895.1 Gemmatimonadota bacterium
ATCGCCGAGCCGCTCCGAAACATGGGGCGCTTCACGTTTGCCGATGTGGTGGCGCTGCACCGGGCACAGAAGCCGATCCGGGTGGCGTCGGCCATCGGGACGCTCTCGACGGTGACGTTCTATTTGATCGCGCAGATGGTGGGGGCCGGCGGGTTGATCAAACTGATGTTCGGTCTCTCCTACGAGACGGCGGTGATCACCGTGGGCTCGGTGATGATCCTCTACGTGCTGGTGGGCGGGATGATCGCCACGACCTGGGTCCAGATTGTGAAGGCGATCCTGCTGATGTCGGGCGCGTCCTTGCTGGCCATCATGGTGCTGATGAAATTCGGGATGAACCCCCTGGCCCTGTTCGCGGCCGCCGCGGCCAAGTACGGCGACTCGGTCCTGGCCCCCGGCAAGCTGGTGGCCAACCCCCTCGATGCGATTTCGTTAGGAATGGCCCTGATGTTCGGCACCGCCGGGCTCCCTCATATCCTGATGCGGTTCTTCACGGTCCCGGACGCCCAGGCGGCGCGGAAGTCGGTGTTCTACGCCACCGGGCTGATCGGCGGGTTCTACCTGCTCACGTTCATCCTCGGGTTCGGCGCGATGGTCCTGGTCGGACCGGACGCGATTCGGGCGGTCGACAAGGGCGGGAACATGGCGGCGCCCCTGCTCGCGGAAGTGCTGGGCGGAACTCCGTTTCTCGGATTCATCGCGGCGGTGGCGTTTGCCACGATCCTGGCGGTGGTGGCCGGACTGACGCTGTCGGGCGCGGCCGCGCTGTCGCACGATCTCTGGGTCAATGTCGTACGGGGTGGGCACGCCGGCGCCGACGAACAGCTTCGAATTGCCCGGGGGGCCACGGTCGTGCTGGGTGTCGTCGCGATCGCCCTCGGCATCACGTTCAAGGGCCAGAACGTGGCGTTCATGGTATCGCTTGCCTTCGCGATTGCCGCGAGCGGTAACTTCCCGGCCCTCTGTTTGGGCGTGTTCTGGCGACGGGCCACGACCATGGGGCTCCTGGCCAGCATGGTCGTCGGGACGCTCACGACCCTCGCACTGATCTATCTCTCGCCCACGATTCAGATCGATATCTTGAAGCACGACTCGGCTTGGTTTCCGCTCAAGAACCCGGCGCTGGTCACTATTCCGTTGTCGTTTGCCGTGGGAATGGTGGTATCCCTGCTGACCCAGAAACGAGGCGCCGCGGAAATCGCCTCCTTCGAGCAGCGGGAACGCCAGATGCTCTGGGGCGACCAGCGTCAGAGCTGAGACTCCGCCTCGCCCCGCATCTGGGCCCACAGGGCCTCGACGTGATGGCGTTCCGTCAGGAGCCCGCTGATCGAGACCCTGACCACCCAACGACCCCCGAGCACTGCGGGCGTCAGGTAAGCGTGGCCGGAACGATTGATTCGATCGGCCCAGGCCAGGGTGTGCCGGTCCAACTCGTCGCCGGTCACGCCCGCCGGCTCATGCCTGACACACAAGGTCTGTAGCGCCACGGGGGCCAGAACCCGCCACCCCTCTGCCCGGCGAATTTCGGTGGCCAGCCACTGGGCATTGGCGAGATCGCGGCGGAAGCGAGCCGCGATCCGGTCGACGCCCTGCTCTCGAATCATCAGCCAGATCTTCAAGGCCCGGAACCGGCGACCCAACGGAATACCCCAGTCTCGATAGTTCTTGACCTGGCCGTCCGCCGACGATTGGAGGTAACTCGGATTGGTCGACATGACCCGGATCAGGTGTTCGGGGTCGCGGACGTAATAGAGCGAACAATCGAACGCCACGCCTAACCATTTGTGGGCATTGATGACGATCGAGTCGGCCGCTTCAATCCCGGCCCAGAGGCTTCGGCACTCCGGCAGCACCATGGCCGAGCCCGCCATGGCGGCGTCGACGTGAAGCCAGAGCCCGTGGGCCTTGGCGATCGCGGCAATCGGTTCCAGCGGATCAAACGCGGTCGATGTCGTGGTGCCGATCGTCGCCACGATGGCGCACGGTCTGGCGCCATTCGCCAGGTCGGCCACGATGGCGGCGGCGAGGGCCTCGGGCCGGATGGCGAAGGCCTCGTCGACCTCGATCTCCCGAATATTCTGACGGCCGAATCCCGCCAACAGCGCGGCCTTCGGCACCGAACTGTGGGCCTGGGCGCTGCAGTAGACCACGAGAGGCTTCGGTTCGGCCTGGAACCCACCGCGGGTTGCCCCGTACCCCGTGGTCCGTTCCCGGGCGGAGAGCAGGGCCACCAGAGTACTGGTCGAGGCGGTGTCCTGAATCACTCCGCTCCAGGCATCGCTCAGGCCCACCATCCGGCGAACCCAATCGGTGACCGTCTCTTCCAACTCGGTCAGGGCCGGGCTCGCTTGCCAGGACAACCCGACCACGCCGAGCCCGGTGCTCAGGTAATCGCCGAGCACACTGGCCAGCTCGACGGGGGCCGGGAAGAATCCGAAGAACTTGGGGTGGGCCCAATGGGTCAGCCCGGGGCCGATCATTCGCTCGACATCAGCCAAGATGGCGTCGAACGGCTCCGGCTGGTTCGGCGGTTCGACCGGCAGGCCCGCCTTGATGTCGCCGGGACGCACCGTGGCCTGAACGGATTGTTCCGATACCTGGGACCGGTAGTCGGCAATGAGGTCGACGACTCGATGGCCGTAGATCCGGAATTCTTCAGGGGTCATGGGCTTGGCGCTCGGCGCTTGGCACTCGGGACTCGGCGGGCGCGGAGGGCGACGGCGACGGCGGTGGCTCGCCAGGTGGCGAGCTGGTCGCGGTCCTCGAGGATTTCGGGGGGCAGTTCGTAGTAGCCGCGCATTGGCTTGCCGTTCTTGAAGGGGTCGAACGGGCCGGAGCCGGCTTGCTCGAAGGCGGGTCTGGTGTGGTCGTCGACTTTGAAGAAGAGGGTGTCGTCGTCGATCACCGCGAAGAACGCCGCGTCCCAATAGAGGCCGACGCCGCCGAACATTGGTCGGGCCTTGACTCGCTTGGGGTCGGCGAATTGCCCGAGCACGTAGGCTTTGAAGGAGGCGGAAACCGACACGACGGTCCGGGGGCTAGAGGCGTTCGACCAGCATCTTGAGCTGGGTGAGCCGTTCTTGGAGCTTGGCCCGGCCACCCACCTCGTCGACGATTTCTTGCTGGCTCGGGAGGAGAAAGGCGCGATCGGTACACTCGAGCACCGCGGCCACCTCCTGGAGTTCCTTTTCGAGCCCCTCGGTCGAGGGGAGGAAGTCCGCCAGAACTTCCGCGAGGGAAGCCCGGGTCACCGCCTTTTCGCCCGCGAGGAGCGAATGCCGCCAAGCCCGGCCCACGATGCCTTCGACGTCGGCACCGGAGAGCTTGCCCACGTTCGGGATCGGTGGGACATCGCCCCGATCGAGTCCGGTGCCCAACTTCCTCGCCATCGCGACGAACATGTCCTTCAGCTCTTCCTCATTGGCGGGGTAGAAGAGCGGAATGTGGACTTCGGCCCGGCCCTGCCGTTTGAGATCGATCGGGAGCAGGTCGGGGCGGGCAGTCAGCAGCATCCAGAGGATTTTTCCCCGGTACCGGGTGTCGCCCATCTGGGTGGCGATCATTCCGAACACCCGGCTCGAGGTGCCGGAGTCGCCTTCGGAGTCGCGATCGCCGAGGGCGGCGTCGGCCTCGTCCACGACGACCATGACCGGCCCCATGGCGCGAAGCACCGAGAGGACCCGCTCCAAGTTCCCCTCGGTTTCGCCAACGTACTTCGAGCGAAAGTTCTTGAGGACGACGCACGGCGCGCCGATGGCGCCGGCGGTGCACTGGGCAATGAAGGTTTTTCCGGTACCGACGGGCCCGCAGAGAAGGTAGCCCATAGGCAGGGTATCGAGCGCGCCCCGCTTCAGCAGTTCGGCGTCTTCAAGGAGCCGTTTCTTCGCGGCCTCGTGCCCGATGACGATGTCGAGATTCCACTTTGGCTCGATGAACTCAAGGAGGCCCTGGCAGTGGCGTTCGATCAGCCGCTTTTTCAGGTCGCGAAACACCTTTTGGTCGAGCCGGCCGGAGCCCTCCCTGGCGGTCTGGAGCAAGACCCCCGCGTCGGCCAGGGTTATTCCCGCGGTCAGGCGGGCCAACTCCTCGACCGAATAGTCGGAGAACGACGCGATGGCTTGGTCGCCAACGACCCCGCGGAGGTACGCGGCCCGGACCGGCTCCTCGGGCAACTGGACCTCGAGGGTGGCGACATGGGGATTGCTGGCCAGTCGCCCGTTCACATCCGAGAGCCGCTCGTCGATCAGGACGACCGCCATGTTGAGGCGCTTCAGGTGCGGGCTGGTGGCCCAATTGAGCAGGGTGACCAGCAGGGCCGACCCTTGGAAGCTCATCCGGCCCGGTTCCCCGTCGGGCACCAGGTAGGAGGCCTGATCGATGATCAGGGCAAAACTCTTCCGCCGTTCCTCCGGGGCCACGATGGTGGTGCGAATGAACTGATCGATCCGCGCCAGCACTTGCCCGGGGTCGTTCTTGATCTCGGAAAAGCCGCTGATCTCCTGATTGGCCAGGGTGACCATGTCGCGAAGCCGCTTGTCGTCCCGACCGGCGAAGGCCCGGAGTCCCCGGCCGAGATCGTAATGCAGCACCAGGTCGTACCGGCCGAACATCTGCTCGGCCAGGAACTGGGCCACCGACCCGTAGGCCGGCGCTGCCCCGTCCGAGAGGGGGACGAAATCGAAGGTGTTGCCGTAGAGCAGGAACACGGAGGTGCTGCCGGAGGTCGACAGCTCGCCCATCCGGCGGGCCCACCCGGGAAACCAAGCGGGCAGCGTGGCGCCGTTAGGCTTCATTGCGGAGCACCCCGCCCAAATCGGCGTCGAGGATTGGGGGCGGGTCGGTAAGCTGATCGGCCATCCCGGTGATGCTCTGAAGATCCTTGATGGCGGTCTCCGTCTCGGTCATGCTCTGGGCGGCCAGGTCAACCTGACTGGCTAAGAGGTCGGGATCCTGGCGATTGACGGCCATTTCGGTGAGGGCTTGGATCTTGCTTTCGATCCGGTCGAGCTCGACCATCACATACTGGGCGTTCTTGTCGGCCTTCTGGTAGTTGTCGAGCCGAAGGTTGGCCAGCGCGACACTGTCCTTGAGCGAGGTGATCATCCGGGCGTCGGTGTCGGCCTCGGCCTTCTTGAGCTGGCCGGTCAGATCGGTGAGCCTCTGGGTCAGCATCAGATCGGAGGTGCTCCGGAGAAACCGGCGGAGCGACTCCTGGGACACCAGCAACCGAAGGAAGATCCACAGCAGCCGGTCGAGCGACCCCTTCCGGAGGTCGTCTCCGGTGGCCGCCGCCAGCGGACTGTCGCCCCGGACCCCGGTGGCGAGCTTCTGCATTTCGAGACACCGAAGCCGGAGTTTGTGGAACCGCATCCGGCTTTCCTGGGGCAAACTGCCGAGGAGGTCGTTGAGGGCCGACACCGGCAATTGGCCCGGGGTTCCCTGCTCCCGGCGTTTGGCATACTCCTCGGCATCGACCGCGTCGCGAAACCGCTTCATCGATACCAGGCCGCCGACAAACGTCATCTCGGCGGCCAGCACGAGCGGGATCAGCGCGTCGGGCCAGGGAGACAGGGCCGCGGCGGCAAAGCCACCCAGGACGGCCAGCAGGTTCCAGGGAATCCGAACCGCCTTCCGAATGTACCTTCGGAGGCCGCTTCGGCCCTCGCCGTCGTTCTGACCGAACGGGGGCATTCGCTACGGCCCTTTGCCGGCCCGGCCGGCGGCGGCCACCTCGAGTTGGTCGAGCGCGTTCCCCAACTCGTACACCAGCTCCATGAAGGCCGGCTCACGCTGCATGTCCTTGGCCGGGCGGTCGGGGGGTGGCACCGGAACCTGCTTCAGGATGGTTCCAGGCGCGGGCGACATCACATAGACCCGGTCGCCCAAATACACGGCCTCTTCGATCGAGTGGGTGATGAAGAAGACCGTGGCGCTCAGATCGTGCCAGAGCTTGACGAGGAGATCCTGCATGTTGAAGCGGGTCGACGGATCGAGTGCGCCGAACGGCTCATCCATCAGAATGATCTTCGGCTTGAGGATGAGCGACCGGGCAATCGCCACCCGCTGGCGCATCCCGCCCGACAATTCGTGGGGATACTTGTCGGCGTCCCGATCGACATCGAGCCCGACTCGTTTGACCCACGCGAGGGCCTGCTCCCGCCGCTTTGCCGCGGGAACGCCCTGGCACTCGAGCCCAAAGGCGACATTATCGACGACCGACCGGTGATCGAACGCGGTGTAGTCCTGAAACACCATCCCCCGATCGGACCCCGGGCCCGCGACGGGAGCGCCTCCGACCAAGACGGTACCGGCCGTGGGCGGATGCTGCGGCCGGAGGCCGGCGATCAGCCGGAGAATGGTTGACTTGCCGCAGCCACTGGGGCCGAGAATGGAAACGAACTCGCCTCGGTCAGGGCGGTCCTCGACGGTGAAGGTGATATCACGAATGGCGGTCAGACCGGTGTCGTAGGTCTTCGAGACGTTGGTGAACTGGACCACCGGCGGGACCACCGGGGGCGGGCTCGTCACTCGGCCCGCCGATAGGGAAACAGCCCCTTCTGGAACCAGAACAGCAACCGATCGATGCCATAGGCCAACAGCCCAATCACCACGAGGATCAGGATGATATGCTCGGTCAGCCCCCGGCGCTGACTGGTACTCAGCAAATAGCCGAGTCCATACTTCGCGTTGATCAGCTCCGCCAGCATGATGTAGCCGAAGGCCAGGCCAAAGAGGTTGCGAAGCGAGTCGTAGATCTCGGGCATGGCCAACGGCACCAGCACCTTCCGGATGACCTGGCCGGGCCGGGCACCAAGCGTTTCGGCGGTGTCGACGTATCGGTCGGCAACGCCGACGACCGCAGTGACCGTGTCGGAAAACACGAACGGCAAGCAGGCGATGAAGATGAACATCACCTTCTGGGGCTCGCCAATGCCGAACCAGAGGATCGTGAGCGGAATCAAAGCCGCAATCGGGACATTGCGACCGAATAGGGCCAACGGTGCGGCGGCCGCGCCGACCATCCGCCACGAGCCGGCCAGCACCCCTAACGGCACCCCAACGAACACGGACAAGCCGAACCCCAACAGCACCCGGTAGAGCGTCGCGGCAACGCTCGCAAACAACGCTCGCTCGGTGACGAGGCTCTTGACGCTCGCCACCACTTCGAGCGGGCTCGGCAACACCACCGGGGAGATGAACCGGGTTTCCGGCGTCGAGCCGGCGGTCAAGGCGGCCCAGATGACCACCACCAAGGCCACCGCCCCGGCGCCCACCAACTTGGCGACGGAGCGGGGCGGCGAAACCCTCAGGTCGAACAGGCCCAAGCTATTGAGCCTCGGCCGGATAGACCTTGATCTCGACCCGGCGGTTCTTGGCGTGATTTCCCGGATCGCCAGGGTCGGCCGGACGATCCCAGCCCTTCCCGGCGGCCAAGAACTGATTCGGCTGGAGGCTCGGGAATTTCCGCACCAGGGCCTCCTTCACGGCGTTGGCCCGGTTGAGCGATAGCTCCTGGACCAGGGCGGCCGGCACATTCCCCTTCATCGAGCCGTCGGTGTGGCCTTCAATCACGATCCGGGCAGCCCCGTATTGGCCCGCCAGCTTGCCGACCTCTTCGACCACGAAATCGATATTGGGGTCATACAGCTCCTGCTTTTCCTTCCCGTCCACGGTCTTGACCACCATCTTCTTCAGATCCCACGAGTTGGCGTAGAAATGAATCACCACGGTCTTGGTGAGAATTTCCTCGCTCTCGCCTTGGACCTTGGCCGCCGTCGTCGGCGCGAATTGGACTTGGTACTCGTTCTTCTGGCTCGCGTACTTGGGCTCGGCTTCGAGCGTCTTGATGACGCTGAAGTCCATGACCTGATCGAACGTCACCGGTGCCCCGACCGCCCCAATTTTCCGGTAGAGATAGTAGGCGGTGTTCCAGAGCCGTTCGAAATTAGCCGGGTTGTTTTGGTTGAGGAAGAAATCCTTGTTCTCGGCGAAATTGGTCGAGTGGGCGTCGCCGAGCATGCTGAGGGCGTCGGTTTCCGGAATCGAAAAGCCGGCGGCCATCAACTTGGCGACTTTTTGCTTTGCCTCCTGGACCTTGAGCGACTCCATCCCGTCGAAGATTCCCCGCACCAGGCCCTCGATGACGGCCGGGTGGTCCTTGGCAAAGTCGGCCCGGGCAAACCAAATGTCGGCGATGAGCTTGTTGGCCGTGGCCGTGGTGACCAGGAGCTTGTTGCCCTTCACCTTCGACAGGTTATAGATGTCGGGCGCCCAGCTGACCACCGCGGCGACCGATTTGTCGGCGTTGAAGGCGGCCGCCGCCTGGAAGGCGTCCTGGGTATATTTGAACTCGACATCGCCGGGCTGGAGACCGCCGTTGATCAGGGCATTCAGCGCGAAAAACTGCGAGGGCGAGTTTTGGGCCAAGACGATGGTCTTGCCGCGAAGATCGGTGACCGTGCGGATATTTTCGCGAACCACGATCCCGTCGCCACCGTTCGAGAAGTCGACTTGCTGGAAAACCCGCGGCATGGTGCGCGAGTCCTTCTTGAGCCCGTCGAGCATCAACGGCAACATATCCAGCGTAGCCCAGCCGATGTGGATGTCGCCGGCGGCGTAGGCATCGCGCATGGCCACCGGGTCATCGATCAGGACCAACTCGAGCTTGAAGTCTTTCCCGGCGCCGTCTTTCCAGACTTTCCCGGGCTTGAGACCGTTATTGGCGTAGATCAACGGAGCCCAGCCGGCCCAGACGTTGAGCGCCATCCGCACGGTATTCGCGGCCATCGGCTTGTAGTTCGAGACCCCCTTGACCTCGGGGAGCCGCTGGCCGGGGACGTAGTTGTACTCTTTGACCGTGGTGATGCCCTGGGCATCGGGCGCCTCGACCCCGGCGCCGGTAGGCAACTCAACGCCCGAATCGCCACCGCCCGGTTTGCCGATCAGGCTGTCCAGGACCCCGAATCGGTAGAGCCCGAGCGCCACCAGCCCGACCACCACCAGCAACACCGCACCGAAAAATGCCGGCCTCGGCCGTCCGCCTTCCGCCATGTTCCGCTCCTCGTCGAGTGCTTGGCTTACGCCGTTTCCTTGTTCGCGGGCCCCAAGTTCTTGGCGGTATCCGCCAACGGGGTCGTTTCCGGCGCCCGGATCCCGAGTTCCACCTCATAGCGCCGAAGCGCGTCTTCGGCCATCGATTTCTCGACCCGCTCGTCGGCCTCGATTTCCGCCACCCCCCGGGAGGACAAGTCGGCGGACACCCGGACCGTGGCCCGGTTCTGATCGATCTTCCGCTGGAGGACATCCTCGATCTGCCCAAAGTCCGTCGTCACGTTGAAGTCGAGGTCCTCGGCCAGCTTGGCAATTTCCGCTTCGGCCGCGCTCATCTTGAGATCGGCATCGTACTTCTGGATTTTGTCTCGGACGGCCAGCAGGTTCCTCGAAGCAAACTGGATTTTCTTCAGATTGTTGCCATAGGCCTGCTCGTGCATGCCGAGTTGCTCTTCGTTCTGGGCCAGATCCTTCTTGGCCTTTTCGAGCTCGAGGGCAAACTTGGACGCGGTCTCTCG
>JAYTTT010000122.1:0-33429 GCA_043744895.1 Gemmatimonadota bacterium
GCCGCCCCGGTAGCCGAGGATCAGCACGGCCAGGCAAAGCGACAGTGGAATCGCCAGGACACTGATTACCGCCGTGCGCCAGTCGGCCAGGAAGAAGACCAGCACCACCACCACCAGGACGCAGCCGATCAGCAGGGCCCGGTTGAGGTTGTGGAGCGACATCTCGATGAAGGTGGCCGGCCGGAAGATGGTCGGATCGACCGCCACGCCGGCTAACGCCGGCCGGAGGGTGGCCAAGGCTGCCTCGACCCCGCGGGTGACGCTCAGGGTGTTGCCCCACGGCTGCTTCTCGACGATGAGCAGCAACCCGGGGCCGTCGTTGATGATGGCGTCTCCGATCGGCGGCGGGCTCCCTTCCACGACCTCGGCCACCGCGCCGAGCCGAAGCGGCACGCCCGCTCTGAACGCGACCGTTGCCTCGGCCAGATCGGACGCGCTCCGGACCTGACTGCGGTGGGCCAGCGGCAGCCGCTGGTTAGGACCGTCGATGAAGCCGCCCGCCCCCACTGCCACCGCCTCGGACGTCGCCCGTTCCACCTCGGCCACCGTCAGGCCCCGCGCCGCCAGCCGATCGGGATCGACGAGGACCTGCAGCTGGCGGTCCCGCTGGCCCCAGATCGCCACGTTCGCGACTCCCGCCACCGCCATCAGCCGGGGCCGGATCGTCCACCGGGCCAGCGTGGTGAGCTCCATCTGGGTCAGGGTGTCGGAGCTGAGTCCGATCTTGAGCACCCGGCTGGTCGACGAGAGCGGCGACAGCATCACCGGCGGCCGCGCCACCGACGGAAGCGTCGTCGCCGCGCGACTCAACCGCTCTTGAGTGAGCTGCCGCGCCGTGAACAGGTCGGTGCCCCGGGCGAAGAGGAGGACGACACTCGAAAGGCCGATCACCGACTTGGACCGGACCGTGGTGACGAACGAGGTGCCGTTGAGTGCCTGCTCGAGCGGAACCGTCACCAACTGCTCGACCTCGATGGCGGATAGCCCGGGCGCCTCGGTCTGGATCTCGACCAAGGGCGGGGCGAACTCGGGAAAGACGTCGAGCGCCATCCGCCCCGCGGCCCGCACACCGAGGATGATGGTGAGAGCCGTGAGGGCCACGACCAGCACCCGGAGCCGAAGCGCGTGCTCCACCAGCCAGCGCACGTCGCTACTTCCCGGTTCCGAACTCGGTTCCGAACAACTCGGCGACACCGACCGAGACCACCACCGTGCCGGCCGGCGGCCCGCGATCGAGCACGGCCCATTCGCCCGCCAGCGATCGGACCATCACGGCCCGACGGACGAACTGATTGCCCGGGTTCCGCTGATAGACCCAAGCGCCGCCCTGGGCATCGCGGACAATCGCCGACCAGGGCACCACCAGTTGCTTGGCGCCGCCTCCCTGGAGCGGGAGGGCGACCTCGACCCGTTCACCAGGGCGCACCAAGCGGTCGTCCCCGGGGAACTCGTAATAGATGTCGACCGACGCGGTGGCCAGATCGGCTGAGGGTGGTCCCGATACCGGCCGAGCGAGCGGAGGCCGCTCGGTCGCGCTGAGTCGGAGGCTCCGGACCGCGGCCGGGCGGGTCCGATCCACCAGAGCCTGATCGCCGGCGAAGACCGAGACCCGGACCCACAGGCGGCCGCGACGGAGCACCTCGATCAGGGGCGCTCCGGACGCCACGGTGGTCCCCGCACCGACCGAGATGCCGGTGACCCGACCGGCCTGTGGGGCTCTGATCGCGACCGTGCCCACGGCGCTGTCCGCTTGAGTACCCTCGAAGCCAGCTTGGCGGGCCGCCGCCGCCCGGGCAGTGGCGTCCGCCGATCGGAAGTCGGCCTCGGCCCGTTCGAGCTCACGGGTCGAGGCGAGGCCGTCGCGATGAAGGGCTCGGACCCGTTCCGCCTCCGCCCGGGCACTCACCGCGCGTGCGAGCGTCACGTCGATGTCTTCGGCGATTCGGACCGCGTCGGCCTGGGGGCCGATTGGGATCAGTCGAAGGAGCAGCTGGCCCACCTCCACCGAGGAGCCAACCGGCGGCGGCTCCGGATCGCGGGCGACCCGCCCGGCCGCCGGGGCCGCGATGGTGACCGCCCAGCCCGGCGGTGCTACGACTTCGCCGCCGACGGTGCGGACCGCGCTCACCACCCGTTCCTCCACCGGTGCCGTGACCAGCCCGAGCCGGGCAATGGCCTCGTCGGTGAGGGTGACCGTCGGCATTGTCCCCTCGGGCTCGGCGTGCGACACCGTGGCCGGCGGCGCCGGCTTGCTGGCTTCGCGGGCGCACGAGCCGCCGAGGATTGCCGCCATCAGCCCGAGGAACCGGCACTGGTGAACCCTAGGCATCGGTCACAAACTCCGCCCGAGGAGCGCGTCGAAGTCGGCCCGCGACTCCTGAAATGCGAGGAGGTCGTCGATTATGGTGAGGATGATGTCGCGCTCCGAGCGGAGCGCCTCGAACACGGCCAGCACGGTCGCTCGGCCGGCGGCGTACTGGGCGACGGTCCCGCTCCGGAGCCGCTCGGCGCTGGGTTGCAGGCTGTCGCGGCCAAGGCGAGCGCGGCGGGCGCGGTGCTCAATCCGGGCGCTCTGCTCCCGCAGCATCCGGGTCAGCTCGAGTTCCGCCTCCCCGGTCAGCACGGCGGCCTTGTCGGCGGCGGCACGGGCGGCGGCGATCGCTCCGGCTCCGATGTTCCAGAGCGGGAGCGGAAAGGCGGCCCCGAGGGTGAGAAATGACTGGCGCACCGCCGCAGTCGGATCGTCCCACTCCACGCCGACCTGAAGCGCAGGAAGCGGCAGGCGGCTCCGGCGGAGTCCGGTCCACGCAGTCGCGGCCGCTGTCGAGTCCGCCACCGCGGCCCGGATCGCGGGTAGGTCGCGGATGGTGGCCGGCGGTGTGGGGGCGCCGTCGTCGAGGCCCACGGCGAGGTTGCCCACCGGAACCAGCAACTCCGGATCCGGTTGCCCGAGGGTGCGGGCAAGGGCTGCCCGGGCGACTGCGAACGTCTCGGCGGCCTCGTCGGCGGCCAGGCGGGCGCGGAGTGCCTCCTGGATTGTCTGCTCGAGCTCGAGGTTCGCGATGTCACCCGCGGCGACGCGCCGCCGGCCGAGCGCGACGAGGGAGTCGGCCAGTCGAGCCTGAGCCCGCCTCGCCGCCACCCGTTCTCCGGCCGCCAGGGCGCCGTAGAAGACCCGCCGGACCGCGCGGTCGAGATCGGCGGCGAGCTGCCCGCTGTCGGCGCGGGCGCGGTCGATCCGGGCCGAGGCGCCGCTTCGGTCGGCGGCTCGTCGCCCCAGCCAGCCGAGGGGTTGGTCGATCGTAACCTGGCGCCGGGGCGGCGATTCGTGGTAAGAGAGGGCCACCACCGGATTGGGTACGGTGCCGGCGCTGCGCCACGCGCCGACCGCCTCGCGGACCCCGGCGGCGGCGGCGGTGAGGACTCCCCGATCGGCGCGCGCGAGTGCCAAGGCACGCCTGAGATCCACCGAGTCGGTCGGCGTTGCGAGAACCAGGGGTGCCAGCAGGAACACGACCACAGATTCGAGGCCCGATCGGGAGGAGGCCTCAATCTAATGGCCGCCGCCACCGGTTGCCGTTCAGAGGTTCGACCCTTAGCTTGCCAACGCCCTTCGAACCTGGAAACCACATGCTCGACTATGTCGGCCGCTTCTTTGCCTTTTTGGGCGCGGCGGGAATTCTTGCGGCGCTGACGTTCGTCACCTTGCTGATCGGTGTCCTCGTCAACGCCATGGCGGCGCTGATGAGTGGCCCCATTATTGACAAGTTCGTCAAGGACAAGAACTAGAGCGGCGCCGTCGCGTCATCGTCCGCCGCCGCCGGGGTGCTCGCCGACCTCATCGCCCCGTCAAAGTTGATTTTCAGCCCCACGAAACCCTCTCGAAGCCCCCGAACTCTGGTCTGTAGCCCCCCGGTTCGCCGTCCCAGCGTCGCCAGTACCCCGAGCGAGTCGGCCAGTCCGACCTGGCCCACCGACTGGGCCGCGATTTTCATCTCGTCGAGCATCCGGGTCAATCGGCGCTGCACCGAGACGTCGGCCTGGAGCGAGGCCATTTCCTCGATCAGCCGGTGGATCTGGTCGAACTTGGGCGGAAAGGTCTCCAGGACCACAACCGTCGCCTGCTGCCGCGAGCTCAGCTTTAGGGCCATCGAGATTTCCCGAGTGAATGAGTCCCAAATCTAACCCCGATGCAACGTTGTCGGTCGGGTTGGCGTACTATTGGGGCTGACTTCGTCATGAGCGGTCCCCGCTCCCAAGGGTATCTCGATGCGTCTCTCCGATCTCTCCATTCGGCGGCCGGTGCTGGCCACCATGCTCAGCCTGGCCTTGGTCTTGTTCGGCGCCCTTGGCTACCGCCAGTTGACCATTCGCGAATACCCCGACGTCGATCCACCGATCGTGTCGGTCAGCGTCTTCCTCCGAGGAGCCAACCCCCGGGTCATCGAATCCGCCGTCACCGATGTTCTCGAAGAGGAACTCTCGTCGGCCGAGGGGGTCCGGACCATGACCAGCGTGAGTTCGGAGCAATCCTCCACCGTCACGCTGGAGTTCAATCTCGACCGGAACGTCGAGGTCGCCGCCCAAGATGTTCGAGACCTGGTCTCCCGGGTCCGTCGCCGCCTGCCCGAGGAAGTCGAGGAGCCGGTCGTCTCGAAACAGGACGCCGACGCTCGGCCGTTCATGTTTGTCTCCCTGACCGGCGACAACTACAACCTCCTCCAGCTCACCGAAATTGCCGACCGGTACGTCAAGACCCCGCTTCAGACCGTAGCCGGGATTGGCCGGGTCGATATTCGGGGGGAACGCCGCTACGCCATGCGGGTCTGGCTCAAAGCGCCCGAACTGGCGTCTCGGGGCCTGACAACGACGGAAGTCATCAATGCCATCCGGAGCCGGAACGTCGAGGTTCCCGCCGGCCGAATCGAATCGAATCAACGAGAGTTCACCGTCCGATCGATGGGCGAACTGAAAACCCCCGAGGAATTCTCGAACCTCGTCGTGTCCAACATGGACGGTCAGCTCGTCAAGCTCGGCGACGTGGCCCGGGTCGAACTCGGCCCCGAAGACGACCGGAGTCGGTTCCGGTTCAACCGCCGGCAGGCCATCGGCGTCTCGCTGATCCGGCAGTCCAAGGCCAACTTGGTCGAGGTGGCTGATGCCGTCCACGCGCTGGTGCCGAAGCTTCAGGTTCCGCCCGGCATCGAACTGACGATCGGCTACGACAACTCGATCTACGTCAAACGGTCGATCAAGGAAGCCCAGGAAACCCTGCTTCTTGCGGGCGGCCTCGTGGTCCTGATCATCTTCGTGTTTCTTCGAAACCTCCGGGCCACCATCATTCCGGGCCTCGCGATTCCAACCTCCATTATCGCGACCTTCGGGGTGATGTACTTCCTTGATTTCTCGATCAACAACTTGACCCTTTTAGCGCTGATCTTGGCCATTGGCATTGTGGTCGACGACGCGATCATCGTGCTGGAAAACGCCTATCGTCGCCAAGAAGAACTCCATGAGGATCCCGAAACGGCTGCCATCAACGGGACCCGCGAAATTGCCTTCGCAGTCATCGCGACCACGATTTCCCTGGTGGCGGTGTTCACGCCGCTGGCGTTTCTAAAGGGCTCGACTGGGCGGCTTTTCAACGAGTTCGGCATCGCGGTCGCGGCGGCCGTCGCCATCTCCGGCTTCGTGGCTCTGACCCTGACGCCGATGCTCTGCGCCAAGATCCTCCGAGTGCCGGAGCGCCATGGGGTGCTGTTCGGCTTGCTCGAACGGGCCTTCGATACGGTGACCCGCGGCTATCAAGCGCTGCTCGGGGTGACCCTCCGCCATCGGGGCGTCGGGCTGGCCCTGACCGGCGCGATGATGGGGCTGGCCTGGTTCACCTTCCGGGCTCTCAAGACCGAGTTCGTGCCCCCGGAAGACCGGGGAATGATCATGGTCAACGTCGTGGCGCCGGAAGGTTCCTCGATTCATTACACCGACGACTACCAGAAGCAGGTCGAGACGATCCTCTCGGATGTGCCGGAGATCTACACCATGAACAGCATGGTGGCCTTCGGTGGCGGGGGTGGCGGTGGCCGCGTCAACACCGGGATGCTATTCATCCGAATGATCGACTGGTCCGAACGGAAGCGCTCCGTGCAGGAGATCCTCTCCGAACTCCAGCCCAAGTTGTCGGCGGTGCCGGGCGTCCTGGCGTTCGGCAGCAATCCCCCCGCGTTCGGCGGCTTTGGCCAACCGGTCCAGTTCGTGGTTCGTCACCCTGATTTCGACTCGCTCGTCACGTCGATGGACACCCTGATTCGCCGGGCTCGCCAGATCAAGGGACTCATCAAC
Source organism: Gemmatimonadota bacterium (assembly GCA_043744895.1). Taxonomy (GTDB): domain Bacteria; phylum Gemmatimonadota; class Gemmatimonadetes; order Gemmatimonadales; family GWC2-71-9; genus SHZU01. The sequence continues at coordinate 6,343 of JAYTTT010000122.1, forward strand.
GTCGACACTGACCTTCGCGTCAACAAACCGGAACTGACGGTCCGCTACGAGCGCGATCGGATGGAGGATCTGGGCGTTTCGGTTCGCGATGTCGCGACCACCATGCAGACCCTGCTCGGCGGTCAGCGGGTCAGCACCTTCACCCGCGATAACGAACTCTACGATGTCGTGGTCCAACTCGATCCTGAGGCCCGGGCCACCCCCGCGGCCATGAGCGATCTCACCGTTCGGGGCCGGGGTGGCCAGTTGATCAAGCTCGACCAGCTGGCCCGAGTCACTGAAAACGTCGGCCCGCGGCAGCTCAACCACTTCAACCGAATCCGGTCGGCCACGCTGAACGCCAGCTTGGCCCCCGGCTTTACCCTCGGTGAAGCCGTTGATTCGCTTCGGGCCCTGGCCACCGAGGTGCTGCCCGCCGGCGCCACGGTGGCACTCGCGGGTGAATCGCGCGAATTGGAGGAGAGCGGCGGCGCCCTCTACTTCGCCTTCATTCTGGCCTTGGTCGTCGTCTTCATGGTGCTGGCCTCGCAGTTCGAGTCGATTGTCCACCCGTTCACCGTCTTGCTGGCGGTGCCGCCCGCGGTCACCGGCGCGATCTTCACGCTGTTCATTGCCAAGTCGACGATCAACCTCTATAGCCAGATTGGGATGATTCTCCTGATCGGGCTGGTCACCAAGAACTCGATCCTCCTCGTCGAGTATGCCAATCAACTGAAGGAGCGGGGCCAAGACACCTTGAGCGCGTTGCTCGAAGCCGGTCGAATCCGGCTCCGCCCGATCTTGATGACGTCGGTCGCGACGGTCGTCGGGGCGGTGCCGATCGCGTTGGGCCTCGGGGCCGGCTCGTCGAGCCGCCGGCCGCTCGGCTACGCGATCGTCGGCGGAGTGATTCTCTCGACCGCGATGACGCTGTTCCTCGTCCCCGTGGTCTACTCGCTTCTCGATCAGGCGCTGGGGCGGGCTCGCCGACCCAAGCCGGTCGAATCCGCTGCCGTCGCGGCCGGAGAGGCCCAATGATCGGTGGGGGCTTGGTATGGCTCGCCCTGGCGTTGACGGCCGATTCGCTCCCGAAGGTCACGTTGACCCAGGCCATCGAACGGGCCACCCGACTCGATCCGAACTACGTTCGGGCCTTGGGCCAGGTTGGAAGCGCCGACTGGGCTCGGAAGGCGGCTCTGAGCACGTTCGTCCTCCCGTCCCTCAATATCAGCACCGATTACTCGAACTATTCGGTCGAAATCTTCAATCTCGGCACCGGTCAGCGGGCGAAGACCATCGTGAACGCGCGGGCCGATGCCCGTTACGAGCTGTTCACCGGCGGCCGGAAGTTGGCCGAGATGAACCGGGTTAAAGCCGAGCTCGAAGCGGCCAAGGCCACCCAAGCCCAAGCCCAGTTCCTGGCGGCCCTCGGTACCGAAGGCGACTACTACACCGTGCTCGGGAGCCGGGAGCTGGTTGACGTGGCCCGCGACCGGCTTCGCCGCGCCGAGGAGCAGTTGGTGGTGGCTCGCGCCCGGGTCGTTAGCGGCGCCGTGGTGCAGACCGATTCGCTCCAACTCCTGCTCGAAGTCAATCGGGCCCGGGTCGGCCTGCTCCGGGAGGAGTCCCGCCTCACGGTGGCCCGCCTCCAGCTCGGACGGCGAGTCGGCGTACGGGGGCCGGTCGATGCCTTCCCGCTCGACACGACCCTGCCGGCCGATCCGCCGATCACCCTGCCCGCCGCTGTGGCGCTGGCCCTCGAACAAGGCCCCGAGTATCGGATCGCCCGCGGGAACGAGCGGGCCGCCGCGGCCACCGTCAAGTCCCGCACCGGCGCCTATTTTCCCCAGGCCACCTTGAGCGCCAACCTCACCAAGTTCGGCGATCGATTCTTTCCCCAGGGTCTGAGCCGCGCATCGGTCAGCCTTGGCGTGGCCTTTCCGATCTGGGACAACTTCAATCGCGAGCTCAATCTAAGCCGCGCGCGGGTGGCCCGGGACGTCGCGACCGCGGTTCGCCAGGATCTCGAGCTCGCGGCCGAGGCCGATGTTACCGAGGCCTACCAAGCCCACGCGAACTCGCTGGTCTCGGCCCGCTACGCGGAGATCGGGGTTCGGGTGGCTCAGGAAAACTATCGGGTTCAACAGGCCCGCTATCGAGCCGGCGCGAGCACGATTCTCGACCTGCTCGATGCCCAATCGCAACTCACCGTGGCCCAGGCCGATTTGGTCCAGGCCCGCTACGCTACCCGACTGGCCTTGGCAGGTCTTGAAGCTCTGATCGGGCGGCGTTTCCATGACCTTGGGGACTAGCGTGAAACCACCGTGGATCCTGCTGGCGGCCCTTGCCGCCGCGTGCGCCAAAACCGGAACTCCTCCGTCGCAGGGCGGGGGCGCCCGCCCCGGCGGGGCGGGGGGTCGGCCGAGCGGACCGGTGTCGGTCGATGTTCGCGCCGCCATCATCGACACCGTCATCGACGCGATCACGGCGACCGGACAGATCGAGTCGCTTCAGTCGATCGAGCTCCGCCCCGATGTGGATGGCCGGCTGGTCGAGATCTACGTTCGCGAAGGGGCCCGCGTCGAGAAGGGCGCCGCCCTCTTCAAGGTCGATGACGCCGAACTCAAAGCCCAGGTAGCCCGGGCCGAAGCCGATCGCGACTTGGCCGAGCAGGCCCTGGCCCGGACCCAGCAGCTCCTGACCGACAAGGCAGCCGCCCAAGCCGATGTGGAACGGGCCGAGGCCGGCGCCCGGAGCGCCCGAGCCGGCCTCGCCCTGCTGGCGGTGCGGCTCGACCGAACCGTCGTTCGCTCGCCGTGGACCGGCGTGGCCGGCGCCCGATTCGTGAGCCTGGGCGACTACGTGACCCAAAACACTCGTCTCATCACCTTGCAAACCGTCAATCCGCAGCGGGCGTCGTTTCAGGTGGCCGAACGGTATGCGGAACGACTCAAACTCGGTCAAAAAGTAGCTCTCAGGGTCGCGGCGCTTGAAGGGCGGGACTTCTTCGGTACCGTCGACTTTGTCGACCCCCGAGTCCAGCTGCCGGCCCGGACCATCACCGTCAAAGCGCTCGTTCCCAATCCAGCCAACCTGCTCCAGGCCGGCATGTTCATCGAGGCCAAACTCGAAACCACCCGCCGCCTCACTGCGGTCGTCGTCCCCGAAGAATCGATCCTCCAGCTCCCGGCCGGCAATTTTGTGTGGGTGATCGTCGGTGACCAGCCGGAACGCCGCAAAGTCGAACTGGGGGTTCGGCGGCCGGGGTCGGTCGAAGTCCTCAGCGGGGTGGCCGGCGGCGATCTCGTGGTCGTCGGCGGCGCCGAGCGCCTCAACCCGCAGTCGAAGGTCCGGGTGGCGAAGCCCGCGGCCAAATGAGGTCCGGCTTAAGCCACGTCGCCCTCGCCTCCGGCGACCCAAGCCGGTCCTTGCTGTCGTAGCGAAGCGGAATCCGGCGGTCGTCCAAGGCCTCGAACAGGACGGCCGTCATCTTGGCGTAGTCGGCAGGCCCCCGCCAGTCTCTTACCATCTCGTCGATCAGCGTCAGATACAACTGAGTGATGGTCTCATGGTACCCGGTGGCCGAGGTGTCGAGCGTCCCCACGGCGGCATGGTAGCGTCGGATCGCCGCGGGCATCAACGTCCGGGCCGGGCCGACGCCATGGTGGAGGACAAACCAGAGGCCGGCGGCCAGGTGGGTCCATTCGGCCTTGGGAAGATCGAGGCGTCGAAACGCCGTGGTCGTTTGTTCGTAGTCTTGTTCCATGAAGTCATGATTTAGGTTAAATCCATCGATCTTTACAATATCCAGGCTGCCTTTTATATTAAGTCGATCAAAATATACAGTAATAGCCTAACATTGTGACCTGACTGGAGATAGCTTCAATGGCCGCCCTCCGCGATTTTCTCGAAATCCCATACGACGAACTTGAGGTCATGAACCTCGAGGCCAAGAACGAACGATTGAGCCGAATCAGCCCGGACAAGATTCGCGACAAACGGATGAAGTATTTGGCCGCGGAAAAACGGATCAAGGCCGTCACCGTGTGCTTTACCGACCTCGAGGGCCGGATGCACATGCTCGACTATGACAAGAAGTTCCTCCTCAAGTCAGCCGACAACCTGACCTTCGACGGCTCCTCGATCAGGGGATTCTCGGCGCAGGCTGAGTCCGATCTCCGGCTGGCGATCGACTGGCCGGCCTTCTATTGGTTGCCGAGCGACGTCTTCGGCCCCGGAAAGGTCCTTGTGTTCGGCGAAGTCCTGGAAAAAGACGGCACCCCGTATGTCGCCGATCTCCGGGCCAAGCTCAAGGCCTATTTGGCCAAGCTCTATGCCAAGGACGGCTTCGTCTGCAACGCGGCCAATGAAGTCGAGGGCTTTCTCTTCAAGGGCCGGGAGGCCGAGCGGCACTATCACGAGACCGGCCAGTTCGAGTTCATCTCGACCGGAGGCTACTACCACGCGCTCCCGACCGATCCGCTCCGGATCTTCATCGACACCGCGGCCGAGGTCCAGCGCGCGATGGGTTTCGCCAACGAAAAGGACCATCCCGAAGTCGCGCCGTCGCAGTTCGAAATGAACTACAGCTACACCGAAGCCAGTGTGGCGGCCGATCAAGTCCAGCTCTACAAGTTGATCTGCCGGCAAGTCGCGGCCAAACTCGACATGACCGCCAGCTTCCTCCCCAAGCCGGTGACCGGTGTCAACGGCTCCGGCATGCACACCAATCTATCCATCAGCCAGAAGGGGAAAAACCTCTTCTTCGAGGCCAAGGGCCAGGACCAACTCTCGAAGATGGGCTGGAAGTTCATCGATCGGATCCTGACCAGCGCCCAAGACATCTGTTTGATTTTCAACCCGTCGGTCAACGCCTATCGACGGCTCGACCCGCACTACGAGGCCCCGAACCAGATCAAGGCCTCGCCGGTTGATCGCGGCTCGATGGTTCGGATTCCGATCGGCAACGAAAAGTCCGCCCGAGTCGAAGTCCGTTCGGTCGGTCCCGACGCCAATCCATATATGGCGATCTACGCCATGTTCAAGGTCGGGCTCGAAGGCCCGATCGAAGCCGCCAACAACGACAAGAAGCGCGACCGGACTAAGTTCCTGCCCGACAACATCTACGACGCCCTCCGCCTGTTCAAAGGCTCCAAAGTGGCCACTGACCTCTTCGGCGAAATCGTTCACAAGAAATTCGCCGATCTAAAATTGATTCAGGCCGAGCGGTGCCCCAAAGCGCTCGGCAGCCTGATCAAGATCCCCGAAATCCAGTTCCATCACGAGGTGACGAACCAGTTCCTCTGGTCAAGGTTTTGATCTCGGCACTCGGCACTCGGCACTCGGCACTCGGCCGAGTGCCGAGCCCTAAAGACCGCGCCCCGCTACTTTTCTGCTCCTGATGGCTTCCGATTCGATTCTATTTGACCCGGCTGATGTGCTCGAGCGGCTTGCGGCGCTTGAGCGGAAGGGACGCCCTCTCGACCCGGGGACCTCGCGCCGGAAGGCGGTTCGGGGGCCTCTGCTGGCATCAGCCGAACGATTTCTTCGCAATATCGAGAACGTGAAGGCGTTCGATGACTCGGGGACGGGAGAAGGATTGCTTGGCTCGCCGATTACCGAGGGAGGCCTCCCGGTGGCGGAGGTGGTCGCCTTGCTCGAGGAGGAGGTCGTTCGGCCGGGGCTGAACGCGGCCTCCGGGGGGCATTTGTCGTATGTGCCCGGGGGCGGCATCTACTACGCGGCCTTGGGCGACTACATCGCGGCGGTTTCTAACAAGTACGCGGGGGTCTTTTTCACCGGGCCCGGCGCGGTCCGAATGGAGAACCAGCTGCTCCGGTGGGTCGCGGACCTCGTTGGCTACCCCGCCGCCGCGGTGGGGAACATCGCGTCGGGGGGCAGCGTCGCGAGCCTCGTGGCCATCGCCACTGCCCGTGATGCTCACGGGCTCAAAGGGGCCGATTTCAGCCGGGCCGTGGTGTACCTCACCGGTCAGGCCCACCATTGCCTTGAGAAGGCCCTCCGGATTGCCGGACTCGGCGAGGCCATCGTGCGCCATGTCGCGATCGATGATCGCTGGCGAATGCGGCCCGAGAGTCTCGCGGCCGCCATTGCCGCCGACCGGGCCGCCGGTCTCAAGCCGTGGCTGGTGATCGGTTCCGCCGGTACCACCGACACCGGAGCGGTCGACCCGCTCGATCGGATCGGGGCCATTGCCCAGGAGGCCGGCTGCTGGTTCCATGTCGATGCCGCCTATGGCGGATTCTTTCTCCTGACCGATGAAGGGCGTACCAAGCTGGCCGGGATCGAACGGTCCGATTCCGTGGTGCTCGACCCCCACAAGAGTCTGTTTCTGCCCTACGGCAGCGGGGTCGTGTTGGTGAAGGATCCCGCGCCGATGCTCGCCGCCCATCACTATTTCGGGAGCTACATGCAGGATGCGATGCGGGCCCCCGGCGAGGTCTCGCCCGCCGATGTGTCGCCCGAACTCACCAAACACTTTCGCGCTCTTCGGATGTGGCTGCCCCTCAAGCTGATCGGCGTGGCCCCGTTTCGGGCGGCGCTGGAGGAAAAGCTGTTGCTGGCGCGGTACTTTCGGCGGAAAGTGGCGGAGATCGGATTCGAAGTCGGCCCCGAGCCCGATCTCTCGATCGTGACGTACCGGTGGGCGCCTGCCGGGGCGAGTCTTGAGGAATCCAATCGCCTCAACCAACAGATTGTCGACCGGGTCATGAAAGACGGCCGGGTCTTCCTCTCTTCCACCATGATCGACGGCCGGTTTATCCTTCGGCTGGCCGTGCTCGCGTTTCGGACCCACCGAAAGACCATCGATCTCGCTTTGCGAGTCCTCAACGACCAGGTCGCGGCGCTGAATCCATGCTCCCCCTGACCGATCCGTTGCTGCCCCGCCGCCGATTGTTCGGACTGCTTGCCGTGGCCAGCCCGTCGCTGGTGACCCTGCGCCGTCGCGCGGCCCGGGCTGTCCAACAAATCGATCGGTCGACCCTCGGTGCGCTTGCGGACGTGGTGTTGCCCGCCTCCATTGGCAAGGACGAGCGGGCCGCTGTGGTCGCCGGCTTCGAGCGGTGGCTTGCCGCCTATCGTGGCGGTTCGGAACTGCTCCACGGGTACGGGGGTAGCACAGTTCATCAGGCGCCGCCTTCGCCGGCGCCCAAGTGGCGGGCCCAGCTCAAACGCCTGGACGAGGACGCCTGGCGGCGCCATGCCCGGCCGTTTGCGGAGCTGACGCACGCGGCGGCCACCGTTCTGCTCGAAGGCGCTCTGGCAAACATTCATACCCCTGCTCTCCCTGCCATCGCGACGGCGCCCCACATTGCGCTTGGCCTGTTGGCCTGCTGGGTTGATTTGCCGGCGGGCTACGATCAGGGGTACGGAGCCCAGGTCGGTCGCTTCGGCTGTCGGTCGCTGGCGAAGAACCCCGACCGGCCTGAACCGCTGGGTGGACGGTCCTGAATGGCCCGGGTCGTCGAAGCCGATGTCTGTATCATCGGGTCGGGCATTTCGGCGGCGATGGTGGCCGAGAAACTGGCCGATGAGCGCCAATGCAAAGTGGTGGTAATCGAAGCCGGTAACGAATCCGACCCGCTGGCCGTTCGAGCAGCGCTTCGCCGCCGCTTTCTCGCCTACGGTGAGAGTCCCTGGACCAAGGACCATCTCGAAGGCCTTGGCGTCGCCGGAATGCAGTCGCGCTCGATGCAAGTCGGCGGCCTGGCGATGCACTGGGGCGGGGTGACGCCGCGGATGAGTCCGGAAGACTTTCGGCTCAAATCGGGGTACGGCGTCCACCAGGACTGGCCGATCGGTTACGATGACCTCGACCCGTTCTATCAGGAGGCCGAAGAGCGGATCGGCGTGGCGGGAGAGCAGGGCCCGCCCGAACTCGATCCCCGCTCGAAGCCGTTCCCGCAACCGCTGCTGCCGCTCACCCATGGCCTCGGGCTACTCAAACAGTGGGCGGCCGCCGCCGGTATCACCATGTGGAGCCAGCCCTCGGCCAAGAACTCCGTCGCCTACCACGGGCGCCCACCCTGTTGTCGCAACGACACCTGCTTCCCGGTCTGTCCGATCGGCGCCAAATACTCGCCGGACTTCACCTGGAACGCGCTTCGAAAAATGGGGCGGGTCGAGATATTTCCTCGGACCTTCGTCCGCCGGCTCGAGACGGCGGCCGGGTCGAACCAGATCGAGCGCGCCGTGGCTGAGTCGCGGGATCGACCGGGCGAGCGGGTCGAGTTCCGGGCCCGTACCTTCGTCGTGGCGGCCGGGTACCTCTGGAGCTCCCACCTGTTGCTCGTGTCAGGGCTCGCCAACCGGTCCGGCCTGGTCGGCAAGTACCTCTGCGGTCACCGGAATGTCTTCGGCTACGTCTCGCTGCCGCTCCAGCTCTTTCCCGGGCAAAACGATCAGCATAGTCTCGTGACCAAACAGTTCATGCGGGTCAAGCCGTCGGGTACCTATCTCCGGCACGATCTGAGGATCTGGGAATCGACGGTCGGCCAGGAACCCCGGATTCGGGACGGCAACGGCGCGCTCCTCTTGGGCGACGGGTTCCTCGCGGATTGGCGGCGCCGAACCGCGACCGGCTCCGCCCGGGTCCGGTGCTACTACGACGTGATTCCCGATCGCAACAGTGAGATCACCCTCGATCGGGTCCGTCGCACCCCCTGGGGCGACCCGATGCCCGCGCTGGCCTGGCGGGACGCGCCGCTTTCGCGCGACCTCCGAGGCCCGAGCGAGCAATCGATTCGGGAGTTGTTCGAACGCCTCGCCAAGGCCGGAGACGGCAAGGTCCTCTCCACCCGGTCGGATGACTTTCAGGATCACCCCGCCGGGGGGTGCCGGATGGGTACCGACCCGTCCGACAGTGTGACGGACGGCTGGGGTCGGACGCACGATCATGAGAACCTCTTCGTGGTCGGCGCACCCACCGCCGTCAGCGCCAGTTGCGTCAACGGCACCCTCACGTTTTGCGCCCTCGCCCTCCGGTCGGCCGCCGAAATTGGCCGGGCCTTTCCTAGTCGTTCTACGTAGGGGTACCGGTCGATGATATCGTTCGCGTTGGTGGCTGGACTCATCCTGGGCGCCTCGCCCGTCGCCGCCCAAACACCAGATCAACCGATTTCGGTGTTTGCCGGCCGGGTCCTCGATGGCAAGGGTGGACAATTTCGGAATGCCACCGTGGTCATTGATCGGGGCCGGATTCTCCGGATCGAGCCCCGAAGGGTCGATCGTCCGACGTTCGAATTTCCGAACGGGACCGTGATGCCCGGGCTGATCGATGTCCATGTGCATGCCACCGCCTACGTGAACCGGCAAGGGCGGATGCACACCGACGGCGACGGCGACACCCCGGCCCAGGCGGCGTTTTCCGCGGCGGCCAACGTCGGCCGGACGCTCCAGGCCGGCTTCACCACCGTGGCCAGTATCGGGGGCGCCGACGACCTTGACCTCCGGGATTGGATCGCCCGGGGCGACATTCCCGGTCCTCGCCTCCTGACCAGTCTCGACCCGATCACCGATGTATCGTTGTCGCCCGACCAGCTGGCGGCCTTGGTCGGGCAACGGGTGGCGGCCGGGGCCAACCTGATCAAGCTGTTCGCCTCCAAGAGCATCCGAGAGGGCGGCGCCCAGACGATGTCGGATGCCCAACTCAAGGCCGCGTGCGACGCGGCCCGTCGCCTCGGGGTTCCCTCGATCGTCCACGCCCATAGCGCCGAGAGCATCCGGGCGGCGGCCCTGGCCGGATGTCACCAGGTCGAGCACGGCGTCTTCGCGACCCAGGATGTGCTCGATGTGATGGCGAAGCAAGGCACCTACTTCGATCCCCAGTGCGGTCTCGTTTTCCGCAACTATCTCGACAATCGACGCTGGTTCCAGGGCATCGGCAACTTTACCGCCGAGGGCTTCGCCGCGATGGAGCGGGCCATTCCGCTCGCGGTGGCCGTGGTTCGAAACGCATCCCTCACGCCCGGACTCAAGCTGGTCTACGGCACCGATGCCGTGGCGGGGGCCCATGGACGGAACGCCGAAGATCTCGAGTGCCGGGTTCGCCAGGCGGGACAACGGCCGATGGACGTCATCGTGGCGGCCACCTCCCGAAACGCCGAGGCGCTGGGAATCGGGAAGGAGACTGGATCCTTCGCCCCTGGGATGTCGGCTGACGTGATCGCCGTGTCCGGCAACCCACTCGACGATATCGGGGCATTGGGACGGGTGGTCTTCGTGATGAAAAGTGGCGTCGTCGTCCGGCACGATCCCACGCTCGCCGCCACCCGGAGTCTCCGATGACTCTGATGGCCTGGCTGGCGGCCGGTGGTGGCCTTGTTATCGGCTGGCTGATTCGATCGGTACTGGCGGCTCGGTCGCGGGCTGCCGTCGAGCGAATTGCCGCCGATCGTCACCAGGGTCTCGACATGGAAGTGACCCAGGCCCGTCGCGATCTCGACGCGGCCCGGACCGAGGGGGCGGGGCTGCATCGCGACCTCGCTGGGTCGGCCCGCACCGTCGAAGCCCTCCGGATCGAGGCTGGGGCCCACATCCGGGCGCTCCATGAAGCGCAACACGAGCGCGACCGGGCGACGGATCGCGCCCGGGTTGCCGTCGCGGACCATCGACTCGTGGCCGAGCGGGTGTCGGAACTGGAGCCGATGGTCCCGGAATTCGCTGAGCTAAAGCGCAATGTCCGCGTGGTGTCGGAGCAACGGAGCGGGCTCGCGGCCCGATTGGAGCAGCTGACCCTTCAGGTTCATCGCCTCGAAAGCGAACGGACCCGCTCGGTCTTGATGGCGGCCACCCTCGAGCGGCAGCTCAAACAATTGGTCGAATCGACCAGCACCGCGCGGTCGCTGCAAGCCACCGAACTGCTCGACGTGAAGCGGCGACTCGAGGCGGCGCAGCAGCTGCTGGCGGTCGCGGAATCGGAACGGGATGCATTGGGGCGACGAACCGCCCAGCTCGAATCCGATCGTCGGGCCGCTGCCCTCTCTCATCAGGAGGCAGTGGCGGCCCTTCAAGCCGAACTGGGTGGGATCCATGCTCTGGCCGAACGCGCCGAGCCCCTTCGTCGGCAACTTGAGGACCGCGAAGGGTTGATTCGGTCGGTGGCCGAAGAGCGGGACGAAGCGACCCGGGCGGGGATTCAGCAGGAGCGGAATTCGATCGCCCAGACGGCCGAGTTCGAGCGAGCGCAGGCCCGTCTCCGAACGGCCGAGGCCGACTTGGCGGCGGCGACCCGGCGCGCGGCCGAGATCGAGGGCCGACTGGCCGCGGCCGTTCGGGAGCGGGACGAATTCGCCGCCGCCGCGCCCAAGGCCCAGGTCGAGATCGAAACCCTGACCGCGGAAATCAGGGACCGGGATCTCCGGTTTCGGGCGCTCCTCGATGACCGCCGTCATTTTGTCGAGCAGAGCCAGCATCAGATGGCCCGGCTGCGGGAGGACATGACCCGGTCGCGGCTCGCGGGCGGAGACGACCTCAAGCGGATCACCGGCATCGGTCCCCATCTCGAACGGCGCCTCAAACAGCACGGGATCACTACGTTCAGGCAGATCGCCGAGTGGAGCGAATCCGACATCGAGCGGGTTTCGAAAGAGCTGGGGCCCTTTGCCCACCGGATTCAGCGGGATCGCTGGGTCGAGCAAGCCCAGCGCGCCGGTGCACTCGAAGGGGAGCCGGCGGCCTGAACGGCGCCGATCCGCCTATATTCCGGCCTCTTCAGGAGTTGATATGGTTCGCAGTGAGTGGCTCATGGCGATCTCGGCGTTGGTGCTGACCGGGGCCTGCAGCACCAGCGCCGGATCGGGTGCCAGTCAGGTCGTGATCCAGCCCGAAACGGGGGAGGGCCATCTTACGAACATCCGCCAACTGACCTTCGGCGGCAACAATGCCGAGTCGTACTTTTCTCGCGACGGCACCAAGCTGATCTTTCAGCGTCAAGAAAGGGCCGACAGCGGCTGCGATCAAGAGTACATCATGAACATCGACGGGTCCGGCATGCGCCGGATCTCGAACGGCTGGGGGCGGACCACCTGCGGGTTCTTCTTCGCCAATGACCAGCGGGTGCTTTACAGTTCGACCTTCAAGCATGACAAGGCCTGCCCGGCTCCGCTCGACCAATCCATGGGTTACGTCTGGCCGCTCGGGCAGCTCGAGATCTACACCTCGAAGCTCGACGGCAGTGATCTGCGGCAACTGACCGACAACGGAGCCTATAACGCCGAATCGACGGTGTCACCGGACGGGAAGAACATCATCTTCACATCGACCAAAGACGGCGACATCGAGCTCTACTCCATGCGAGTGGATGGGACCGGCGTTCGGCGGATTACCAATCGCGTTGGCTACGACGGCGGGGCGTTTTACTCGCCCGACGGGACCATGATCGTCTGGCGGGCCGGCTATCCCGGCACCGCCAAAGACACCGCCGACTATCGAAGCCTGCTGGCCCAGAGGGCGGTCCGGCCGAGCCGGGTGGAAATCTGGGTTGCCAACGCCGATGGTTCGAATCCCCGGCAAATCACCAGGCTCGGCGGGGCGAATTTTGCCCCGTTCTTTCACCCCGACGGCAAGCGGATCATCTTCAGTTCGAATTACCAAAGTCCCCGAAGCGGGAAGTTCGACCTCTATCTGGTGAACATCGACGGCACCGGGCTCGAGCAGGTCACCACCCACGAGGATTTCGACAGTTTCCCGATGTGGAGTCCCGGCGGGAAGAAACTCGTCTGGGCCTCGAATCGTCACGGCAAGCACGAACGCGACACCAACTTGTTTATCGCTGATTGGGTGGACTGAGGCTGCATGAAATCGATGCTGCGGTGGTTATGGGATTGGACCAAGTCGATCGCGGTGGCGCTCGTGGTCTGGTTCTTCCTGCGAACGTTCCTGGTCGAAGCGTTCCGGATCCCCTCCGGCAGCATGGAAAACACCCTGCTGATCGGCGACTTCCTGTTCGTGAACAAGTTGCTGTACGGGGCCGAGGTTCCGCTCATCAAAAAGCGGCTGCCGGCGGTTCGAGAGCCCAAGCGCGGAGAAATTCTCGTCTTCGACTCCGTCGAAGAGGAGGGACTCAAGGTCGTGAAGCGGTTGATCGGTGTCCCCGGCGATACCCTGTCGATGGAAAGCGGCGCGTTGTTCCGCGACGGCCGGAAAATCGACGAACCCTGGGCCATTCGCACCGACCCGACCGCCAATGCCGATCCGGCGGGCCGGGCCCAGATGCGGCGATGGCAGATCAAGCACTACGTTGGGCGTGATGCCGACCGCTATGCCCCCGATCTCAACAACTGGGGGCCGATCGTGGTCCCGAGCGATTCCTTCTTCATGATGGGCGACAACCGCGATGGTTCCTACGATGGCCGCTATTGGGGCTTCTTGCCCCGCCTGAACGTCCGGGGCACCCCGGTCGTTGTCTATTTCAGCTACAATCCGGACACCTACAAGCCAATTCCGTTCGTCACCAACGTTCGGTGGGGGCGCCTCCTCACGTTGCCGCACTGATATGGCAGTCCTCGTTCGATGGTCATCGGTTGTGGCAATCGGGATCGGAGCGGCCGCCTGCGGCGGGCGAGTGTCCGCCCCGGACGTCCTCCCGAACGAGTTGCCGAGCCTTGAAGCCGAGCGAGCCCGGAAGCCAAGCGATCACCAACTGCTGGTTCGGCTTGGCGCCGGGTACTATCGGGCCAACCGGTCGGCGGAAGCGGTGACCGTACTCCGCTCCGCGCTGGCGATCCAGCCGACCTTCCCGGCGGCGGTGTTCCTCGGCCTCGCCTTCGAACAATCGCTCCAGCTCGACAGTGCTCTGGCCGCATATCGGTCCGCCGGCGCCCTGGCTCGCCGGGGGGCCGAGAAGGACGAGCTCGAAGCACGGTTGGCCAACCTCACCCGGGAACAGCTCAAACTCTTCGCCAAGCAAGCGGTCGCCGCCGAGGCCAGACTGCGGACCACGCCGGCACCGAACACGGTGGCCGTGTTACCCTGGCGGTACCTCGGAGCCAACCAGGAATTGGCTCCGCTCGAACGAGGGATTGCCCATCTCCTGGTCACCGACCTCGGCTTGGTTCGGTCCCTCCGCCTGGTCGAGCGAGAACGGATCCAGGCCATCGCCGATGAATTGGCGCTGACCGCGGCCCAGCGGGTCGAACCGCCGACCGCGGCTCGGTCGGGCCGGCTGGTGGGGGCCGCTCGGGTGGTCCAAGGAACCATCCGGGAAGATGCCAGGACCAGTCAGCTCCGCCTGGACGCCAGCGTCGTCAACACCAACTCCGGCGCCGTGGCCGGGCGGGGCACTGCGAGCGACCGCTTGGCCGCCTTGTTCGCGATGGAAAAGCAGGTGGTCTTTGCGCTGCTCGAATCGCTCGGCATCAGTCTCTCACCCGCCGAACGCCAAGCGATCAATGAACGTCCGACGGCCGATCTCCAGGCGTTCCTCGCCTTCAGCCGTGGTCTCGAGGCCGAGGACCGGGGCGACTATCCGGCCGCGGCGGCGCAGTTCCGGGCCGCCGCCGCCCGGGATCCCAATTTTCGAGCGGCCCAGACTCGGGCGGCCAACGCGGCGCTGCTCGCCGGGCCCGACGGGCGGAGCGGTGCCGGACTCCTGGCCCTGGCTGGGAGGGCGTTGCCCGGGGTCGGTCCAACGACCGGCCGGGCGGTTGCCCTTCGGAACGCTATCGATATCGTCGCCCCAAGTAGCGGAGGGCAGCTCATCCGGCGGACCCTGGTGGGTCCCCTGGTGCGCTCCCGGCTTAGCGAGGCGCTTCGCCAAGATGATCCGACTCAAATCGGCGCGGTCGGCGAAATCGTCATCGTGATTCCGCGACCATGACTGCCCTTCGCAACCTAGGTGTCGGGGTGGCCATTGCGGTCATGGCAGCCGATGGCGCGCGCGCCCAAGCCGCCGCCGCCGGCCACGGAGCTGCCATTGGCGGGCAGTGGCGGGAGTACCGACTGGGATCAGGGGCCGATGCTTCCAGGATCCGCCAGTGGGTGGTCCCGGTGGGTGCGACCTTCGAAACCGGGCGGCTAACGTTCGATCTGGGAACCAGCTACGCGGCGAGCAGTTTCGGCCGGGCCGGCACGGCCCGTCGCGAAGTCAAAGGCCTCACCGACACCCAGGTGCGGGCCAGCTATGTCTTCGGACGTGATCTGTTGGTCGCGTCGGTCGTGGTGAACTTGCCGACCGGCAAATCCAAGGCCCCCGCTGTCGACTTCCCGGTTCTCGGGGCGATTTCATCGGCGTTTCTTCCGTTCCCGGTTGGCGCCTACGGCTCGGGGTTCTCGGCGACATCGGGTGTGGCGGTGGCCGTTCCGGCGGGGCTCTGGAGTCTGGGGCTGGCCGGCAGCCTCCGGTGGACCGGCGAATTTACGCCGTACGTTGATGCCAATGGACCGTTTACGTACCAGCCCGGCGTCGAAGGACGGATCCGAGCCGGGGTCGATCGGATCGTCGGGCGGTCCCGGGTCACGGCCGGCCTGACCTACAGCACGTTTGGCACCGATCAGTTCAGCAGCGGAACGACCAGCACCGGTCTCTACCGGCCCGGCAATCGATGGATTGCCGAGGTGACGGGGGTTGTTCCCGTTGGGCGCTCGGCTACGCTGTCGGTTTTTGGATGGCATTATCTCCGGGTCAATGGGGACTCGAGCCGGGTGGCGGTGACCAATCGGGAACGGATCAGCTCGATCGGGACTCGGCTGGCGGTGCCGCTGGGCTCGGGGCTCGATCTTGATCTGGCGCTGGATGGCCGAACCGCCAGGATGGGTGCGGCTCCGGCCCGGGCGGTTGGAGCCGAAGCGGGTTTCGGGGTTTCGCTTGGCCGTCGGGCCTCGTTGCTCCCGTCGGTTCGCTACGACCTCGGGACGATCGATAAGGGTTCGAGCCAACGCGACGTCCGAGGTTTCTCCTTGGCGGTGTTTATTCGGAGTAGATAACCATACTACTGAATTCGCCTAACGCTGTTTCTTGACGGACCGGTCGGGTTCGGGTACGTTGACGCCGTTCCGACCCTAACGGTCGGTGTGAGGAGGAACGGGCGTGGCGACCGAACTTGGTGGGATGCAGGTGACATCGTTGCTGGAGGCGTTACCCGGCATTGCCGCCGTATTGCGGAATCCGGTGGCAGATGCCTTTGTGGGCCTGATCCGGGCGGCCGCCCGACTGAGCGACTTCAAGACGGCCGATGCGGAGGAAATCCTTCGCTACGCTGTTCGCCGGACGTTGATGACCCAGGACGAGACCGATCGGATCTTGGCCGACGTCAAGGGAGCGAACGAGCGTCGGGCGGAGCGGGCGCTGGAGCGTGAGAAGGGCAAGGCCGCCAGGAAAGCCGCGGTGGTCGTACCCAAACCGAAATCCAAGCTCAAACCCAAGTCCACACCGGCGGTCGCCAAGAAGGCGCCGGCCAAAGGGGTCAAACCGGCCAAGAAGAAGAAATAGGGGCGCGCCGCCCGACGCGCCCTTGACGTTTGAGGCCTGCGGGCCCTTTCGGCCCATCCACGATGTCGAACTCGACGTGGTCCCTTCGCATCATTGAAACTCAGGCGCGGCCCGGGTTTTATCAATTACTTCGCTTCGGAGCCAAAATATGATCACGTCGTTATGGGTGCTCGCGTTGGTGCAGCAGCCGGCCCAAGTTGTCACCCGCGTGGTGGTCGAACCGGGCAACCCGAAGATCTCAATCGGCGACACGGTTCGACTTCGCGCCATCGCCTTCGATGCCGCGGGGCAGCCGGTCTCGGCTGTGACGGTTCGGTGGCTCCAGTCGGGAGGGCGGTTCGAGGGAGCGGTTGACTCGACCGGTCTGGTGACCGGCGGGGCAACCGGGACGATCGTCGCCACGGTCATGGTTCGGGCGGTGGGAGCCGGCCGGCCGGTCATCGCGATGAGTGAGATCACGGTCTTGCCGCTGCCCGTCAGCCGGGTGGTGGTCGAGCCGGAGATGTCGTCGATGGTGGTTGGGCAGAGTCTGACCATCAGGGCAACCCCGTTTGCCTCGAACGACGATCAGCGCTCTGATCCGGTCACCTGGACGACCGACAACCCGAAAGTGCTGTCGGTATCCGCCTCCGGGCGAGTGACGGCGAATCAGGTCGGGCAGGGGTCGGTGATTGCCCGGGTCGGCCGGATCGAGCGGCCGCTCCGGATTACCGTGAGCGCCAATCCGGTGCGGTCCCTCGTCATCGTGCCGGCCCGAACCAAGGCCCGGACGGGCGATGTGATTCGATTCTCGGTGACCGGCCGAAGCGCGGCGGGGACGGCCAGTGGCAAACTGACGCCGGAGTGGTCGATTACGCCAGGCAATGCCCAAATCGATCCCGATGGGGCGTTCGTGGCCGACTTGCCCGGTACCTACCAGGTGTTTGCCTCCTACGCCGGCCGAACGGTTGAGGCGCTGGTCGAGGTGGAGCCCCGAGATGCGACCCGCCCGATCAAGGTGATGGGCCGGTTGCCGATTGGGATGATGACGACCGAGTTCTGGATGCACCCCAACGGCAAGAACGGCTACCTCGCGACGGCCGGCCTGACCGGAGTCGGGGGGGACAAACTGTACGCCGTTGATGTCAGCGACCCCACCAAGCCCCGGATCACCGATTCGGTAACGGTGGACGCCCGGATCATCAACGACGTGATGGCCACCGAAGACGGCAAGTATGCCGTCATGACCCGCGAACAGGCCTCCAGTCGAAAAAACGGGATCGTGATCCTGAGTCTCGACGACCCGGCCCATCCGAAGCCGATCGCCGAGTTCACGGAAACGGTCAGCGGTGGGGTCCATAGCACCTATGTCTATCGGGGCTACGTGTACCTCACCGATGATGCGACGGGCTCGATGCGGGTCATTGACATTCGCGACCCCCTCCAGCCCAAGCAAGTGGCCCGGTGGGAAACGCCGCCGCCGGTTGAAGGCCGGACGCTGCACGATATCGATGTCAAGGAGGGGCTGGCCTATCTCAGCTACTGGAACGACGGTCTCATCATTCTCGATGTCGGGAATGGGCTCAAAGGTGGGAGCCCGGAAAATCCAGTGTTTGTTTCGCAGTTCAAGTATGACCTCAACGCCCTTTACCGGGACGTCGAGGCCGTGGGCGGGCCGGGCTTCATTCGCGGCACCCATACCTCGTGGCGGGCGGGGCGGTATGTCTTCGTAGCCGATGAGGTCTTCCCGGCCAAGGCGGTGGGGCAGGGCGTCCCGGGCTTCGGTCGGGCCTATGGACGGCTCCAGGTCGTCGATGTGTCCGACATCACCAAGCCCAAGAGCGTGGCCTGGTACGAGTCGAAAGACGGCGGAAGTCATAACATCTGGGTCGCGGGCGACACCCTGTTCCTCGGCGACTACCAAGGCGGGCTCCGGATCATCGACGTGAGCGGGGAGCTCCGGGGAGATCTCCTCCGCCAGGGCCGGGTCATCGGCAACGTCTCGACGGGGGACAAAGACGGCCACATTCCCAACGTGCCGGGCGCCTGGGGAGCGATCTATCAGAACGGGCGGATCTACGTTCCGGACGTGAACTCGGGCCTCTGGATCCTCCAGATCGAGCCCAAGCGGCAACTTACGCCCTAGGCCTAACGAACGTATCTTGGCAGCTATGTCGGCCTCGCCACCGAGTCTCGTAATCCGGTCCTTTCTCGACCGCGCAGAGGGGTTGTCTCACTTTCTCCTGCGTGCGGGCGAAGCACCACGCCTGCTCGCCTTTGACGATGCGAACGGCTGTCCGGTCGATACCGCGCTGGCCGCTCTGGAGTGGACCGGCGCGGTCGGGATCCTCAAAGAAGACGACATGGTCCAGGCCGTTCGCCTGACCAGCGAGACGGCCGCGGCGGTGGTCGAGCGGAAAATTGACGGCAACCGTCAGTTCGTCTACTTGGGGCCGAGGCTCGATGCGCCCCCGATGGATGTATTCGAAGGCCGGGTGCTGTTCGACGAGCCCGGGGTCAAGGCCGTCGAGTTTTCCCAGCGGGCCCATGCGCTTGCTCACTTCCTCCGGGCCACGTCCGGAACGGGCTCCCTGCTGGCCATTCTGGGCCGCCGGGCCCCCGAGGTCCGCCACGTGCGGCGGTGGCTTCGTTCCATCGTCGAGCAACTCGACGGGCAACGGCTCTGGGTCGGGGGTTGGTTTGCCTCAAGCGCAGCCGGCGCCTTGTTCTGTACCTCCGATCCAGAGCCGAGTTTTCGTTACATCGAGGTGGGCCTCGAATCCTGAGAAAGGGCCGTTTTAGCCTGTTGGAGATGTGGATACACAGTTTCCACATCTGTGAGGAACCGCCGCAATCGGTTGTCAACAGTATCGTTGTCACTCAACAAACCGCTCCGTTCGCAAGTCGTAACCCGAATAAAATCAGGCACTTGCGGGCTTTGTCAAGGATTCCCAGCTTGGGGACTGGTTTGGGGATTGTGTCCTCGAACCAGGTGGGGGCCCGCCCGCGGGCTCGCCCGCTCCGATTTGGCGCCTCGGAGCGCTTTGCGGAGATCCGCAGCGCCTGGGCCCTTTCCTAGCCTAGCGAACGGCCGCGACCAGTGAAAACTGGTGCGGCCGTTTGCACGTCCAATTGTTCCTCGCTCAGTCGTCTTACGTCTTGATTGGTGACCAACAGACCCGAGTTTCAAGACCCGAGAGGTGCCCCAGATGACGTTGTCCTTTGCTGTCGCAACCGACCGCAAGTTGAACTTGCTGATCGCCAGTGAACGTGAAGTTTTAGCCCGGGCCTTGGCGGAATCGATCCGGGCCCAGGGTCACCAGGCCCTGGTCCAGGAAAACGCGGCGGGGGTGGCCGACGCTCTTGGGGTGCCCGGTCTCGATGCCGTGATAATCGACGCGGACTTGCCAGGTGTTGATTGGGATCAGCTTCGGGCGGCGTTGATTCCAAGCCGGCCGGTCGTTCCCGAACCGCTCGATGCGGTCGAGCGTCGCCACATTGCGGCGACCCTTCGTCACACCAGCGGGAACCGGCGCAACGCGGCCCAGCTATTAGGGATTGCTCGCTCCACGCTCCTGGCCAAGCTCCGGAAGTACGGTCTCGACGACGACTAACCGGCCTCAATTCAGGCGAACTCGCCCGAGTCGGGACACCACGATCTGACGGGTGATCGTTCCTCGGGTCAGGACGATGGTGATGTTTCCGGCGCCGACGGCCAAGCCGTCGGGGCCATAGATGATCGAGTAGCTGGCGGGCGACAACCCGACGTTTGCGGCGGTGGGCCCGGGTCGGCGATGGCCGGTCAGCGAGTCCGGGCCGAGCCCCCGCACGACGATCGAATCGCCGGTGAGTAGCAGCTCGGCCCGACCCCCCAGGGCCCGAGCGGTCGACTGGGCCTCCCGGTAGGCCTGGAGCACCTGACCTTGGGTCTGGACGACGGCGGCCCGATCGGCGGTGGCGGCGGCGCCTTGGACGACCGTCAGTGTCAGGATCGACATGGTGGCGAGCAGCACCCCGGTTTCGAGCAGAGTCATCGCGAACGTCCAGGTTGGTGAAGTGGCGTAAGCTATTGATTCGGATAGGCTTCCGCGGATCTTTTTTCGCAGCACCATCCCAAATAAACGCAACCCCGCCGCGAGACCCCTTCCGCTCCGGCTCGAGTGGCCCATCTTTCGTCGCGGCTCGGGGGGCACTGGCCGGTGGAAATTCTCTCGCGGAGGTTCGTGGCACCATGGGAATGCTGATCTTTCTCGCGATCGCGGTGGTGGTGGCGCTGTGGGTCGTCGGCGCGTACAACGGCCTGATCGCGCTCAAGAACCGGGTCCTGAATGCCTGGAAGCAGATCGACGTCCAACTCAAGCGGCGCCACGATTTGATTCCGAACCTGATCGAGGCGGTCAAGGGCGCGATGAGCTTCGAGCGTGACACCCTTGAGGCGGTCATCGCGGCCCGCAACAAGGCGGTCGGGGCGCAGGGCGTGGCCGCGACGGCGAAGGCGGAAGGCGAATTGACCGGAGCGTTAGGCAAGCTCTTTGCCCTGACCGAGAACTACCCCGATCTCAAGGCCACCGCCAATATCGGACAACTGCAGGAAGAGCTGACCAGTACCGAGAACAAGATTGCGTTCTCGCGGCAGCTCTACAACGACGAAGCCACGTTGTACAACACGAAGCAGATGCAGTTTCCGACCAATTTGGTCTCCGGCCTGGCCAAAGCCACGCCGGCGGAATTGTGGGCTATCGAGGATGCCGCCGAGCGGGCCGTGCCGAAGGTCGATTTCGGATTCAAGAAGCCATAGGCCTCGGTGCGCGAAGGCAATTTGTTTGAACAGCAGGCCGCCAACAAACGGCAGTCTGCTTGGCTTACCGTCGGGTTCGTCCTGTTTACCGCTTGGGTCGGGTTCGGCGGCGATCTCGGATTCTATCTGTTGACGCGCGATGCCCCGCCCACGGGGTATCATCACGTCGTTCCGGTGATCGGTCTGGTGGCCTCGGCCATAGCCGGCGGCATCGCGTTCTTCTCCTGGCGGTTTGGTCCCCAGCAGGTGCTCAAGGCGGCCGGCGCGTTCGAGTTGGTCAACGCGGCCATGCCAGGTCAGGTTCAACTCATCAATGTCGTCGACGAGATGGCAATCGCGTCGGGGTTGCCGCGTCCCAGGATCTGGGTCGTTCCCGATCCCGACCCGAATGCCTTCGCGACCGGTAACGACCCCGCTGCCTCGCACGTCGCGGTGACCGAGGGCCTCCTGACCGCGCTCAATCGAGACGAATTGCAGGGAGTGGTGGCTCATGAGATGGCGCACATCCGCAACTACGATGTTCGACTGATGACCTTGCTGGCTGGGATGGTCGGGGCCATCGTCTTGATGTCGGACCTGATGCGAAACTTCCTCCGGTTCGGGGGGGGCGTCGGCGGGGGACAACGGGGTCGTGACAAGAAGGGCGGCAACCCGATCGCCATCCTGGTGTTGGTCTTGTGGCTCATCACCCTACTCGTTGCCCCGATCGTGTCGCGTCTGGTGGCGATGTCGGTCAGCCGGAAGCGCGAGTTCCTCGCCGATGCCACCGCGGCCCAGTTCACTCGAAATCCGATGGCGCTCGCCACCGCACTCGAAAAAATCGATGCAGCCTCGGCGGCTACCCGCTCGATTGCCCGGGGGGCGGCGCACATGTGCATCGTCGACCCGGCCGAGCGACGGATGGCCGCGAGCGAAGGGTTCCTGGGCCGGTTCGCAAGCCACCCCCCGATCTCGGCCCGGGTCGCCCGGCTCAGAGGGATGGCGTTCCAGCAAGCGAAAACGTAGGACCGTCCGTGTCTTGGCCGATCGTCGTCGGTAGCGTTCTGGTGGGGTTTTCGCTCGGGTTGTGGCTGGCCCGGCGGGCGTTGCGCCGTTGGGGGGCCCGGACCGTCCTCGAGTTCCGGGCCCGGCTTGACCGGTACAAGCTTACCGAAAGCAAGCGGGTGAAGGCGGATCTCCGGGCCGATCCGATACTCGGACAGGCCATCGATGACCATGTGGCGCGGACCGGGGTGTCCCGAGCCGGGGTGGTGAGCCAAGTTGACCGGTATATCGAGGAAATTGTCCCTTTCTTCAATGTCCTTTCCTACTACAAACTTGGCTACAACTTCTCCAAGCTGTTGACCCGGCTCTTCTACAAGGTCACCGTCGAGTATCACGATCACAAGGCGCTGTCGCGGATCCCGAAGGGCGACGTCGTCTTGTACCTCATGAACCACCGGTCCAATATGGACTACGTGGTGGTGACCTACGTGCTGGCACAGGTGGTCAGCATCAGTTACGCCGTGGGCGAGTGGGCCCGGACCTGGCCGCTCGAGTACATCTTCAAGAGTTTCGGCAGCTACTTCATTCGCCGGAAGTTCCGCGATCCGCTCTATCACACCGTGTTGGAACGTTACGTCCAGCAGATCACCCGAAATCGGGTGACCCAGGGAATTTTTCCTGAGGGCGGCCTCAGCCGGGACGGCACCCTTCGGCCGCCGAAGATCGGGTTGCTCGACTACGTCGTCGGGACGCTGCGCGATCCGGCGTTTGAGGGGGACCTGTGGCTGGTGCCGGCGGCGATCAACTACGACCGGGTGCTCGAGGATCGGACGTTGACACGGGAGCTGGTAGTTGGCGCCCCTCGTCGGCCCTATCTGATGCAGTTGTTCGGCTGGGTCGGCTTCGCAATCTGGAATGGGTTTCAAGCCCTGAGGGGGCAGCAGCAGCGGTACGGCCGGGTGGCGGTCAATTTCGATGCCCCGATCTCGGTTCGCCAGTGGCTGGCGGCGCAACCGGTGGCGGTGCTGGATCTGCCCCGGGCGGAACGGCTGCCGCAGATCCAGCGCCTGGCGCAAACCGTGCTCGATCGGGTGGGAGCGGTGATTCCGGTGACGCCGGTCTGTTTTGCGTCGGCCGCGTTGTTGTCGTTTCATTCGAGCGTCGTTCCGGAAGGGGCGTTGTGGAACCGCCTCGCGGAACTCAAGGATCGTCTCAAGGACACCAACGCCCGGATGATGCGGTCGGAGTTGGCGGTGACCGAGGTCTGGGATCGGGCCTGGCGGACCTTTCGGTCCCGCCGCTGGGTCATTCGGGAGGGGACGAACCTGGTGGTCTTGCCGGATGCGCGGCCGCTGCTCGAATACTACGCCAACTCAATCGTGCATCTCTTGCCGGAAGAAGCGCGCTGGGACCTGACCCCGGCCGCCGGCGCCGACGAGACGTTGCCGCACCTGGGCCGCCAGCCGCGGTGATCCGGCTACGCTCGCGTCCAACGATCTTTGAGGCGGAGGCAGTGCTTTTCGATGAGATGCCAGGACACCAGCGCCACGGCGGTCGACGCGCCGAGCATCGAGGCCTCGTAGGCGACAAAACGGGCAAATCGTTCGGCGGCACCTCCTTGATTGACCCAGATGGTGAAGGAGGGCTTTGCCAGCTGGAGGATCGGGTCGTGAAACACGTAGATCGCGTAGCTGTATCGCCCGAAGAACCGGATCCAGTCGGTCTCGAATGCCCGCTGAACGGCCGAGGCTACCCGATTCGTGGGAAGCACGGCGGCACCGAGCAGGGCGGCAAAGAAGATGGCGACGGCCGAGTGTCCCCAGATGTCAATCAGAGAATCGCCGGTGAAAAAGCCCCGGTGGAACAACCCGAAAACCACGAGCACACCCAAGCTGGCGGCGCCGACTCGAAAGTTGATCCGGCGGAGCCAGTCGCGGCCCGCCTCCGAGCGCAGCAGAATTGCCAGAACCGCGCCGAGCGCCAGGGCGTCCCAGCGAGCGACCGTAGAGGTATACGTCGCGCCGGCGAGCCCAATCTGGTAAAGCCCGAGCCGAATGAACGGGGTGAGCAGGATGATCGCTCCACAGACCCAGAGCAGGCGGCGGCGCGGAACCATCCAGACGACCAGCGGCCAGGCAAGATAGAATTGTTCTTCCACCGCGAGCGACCAAAAATGCGTTAACCCAACGATGCCACGGCTGGTCCAATTCGAGATGTAGGCCCAATAGTAGATCTGGTGCTCTCGAACGCTGGTGATCCATGCGGGGTCGGAAATGACTCGGGGGCCGATCAGCACGACCGCGGCAAGCAACAGATAGTAGATCGGGAATATCCGGAGGGTTCGCCGAATATAGAACGACCGAAAAAAGTGGGGCCGATCGCGAGTGTCGAGCAGAATGCCGGTAATCAGGAGGCCGGAGAGTACGAAAAACAGGGTGACGCCAACCCAGCTCGCGGCCGCGAGGCTTCCGACGAGTTTTTCAACCCCGGTCGATCGGCTCTTGGCGATCCACGACGCGTTGTGAAAGAGAATCGCGAGAACGGCCAGGCCCCGGATCCCGTCGAGGGCGGCCACGTGTTGCCCTCCGGCCCCCGGCAAAGCCCTGGTCTCTGAGACCGGTACGGAAGGCACGAGCGGGTCTCCCCTACGATCGGGTCTGGAGTACGTCGATGATGTCGGCGGTCAGGGTGCTCGGGTCAAACGGCACGGCGATCACCCGATCGGCCCCGGCCGCCTCGGCGCCGCTCGGGTCGCCGGCCACCAAAGCGATCAGGGCATAGCTCCGATTCGATTCCGGGGTGAAGTCACCCAGCGCGGTGGCCGGATCGGTTCCGCCCGGTGTGGCGACGATCACCAGCGTCACGCCGAGGCGGTTCGCGCCGGTCGCGAGTTCGGCGCCGGAACTGACCCGTTCGACCGTGAACCCGGTGTGCCGGAGCAACAAAGCAATGACCCGGGCCGCGTTCTCGTCGGCAATGCGGAGCAGGGCGCGACCTCGGTGGGGGATGCTGGGGTGGTCGCTGCCGCCGAGGTTGATCATCCGGAGGCCGGCCAGATAGTCCTCGCTCGAGGCTTGCCGGAGTTCACCGACTTGCTTGACGATGGTCCGGATCCGAATCAGACTCTCCCGGACCGAGTCGAGCGATTCTCGCTGATCGGGCCCGATGCCGGGGTCGAGACGGAGGAGATCGATTTCGGCCGTTGCGCTCATCAGCGGGTTGTTGATTTCGTGGTGCAGGGTCACCGTCATTTCGCCGATGGCCGCCAGCCGTTCGGCTCGCACCAGCTCCTGCTCGACCGCCGTCTGGGCCTCGTGCAGGGCCCTCGTTCGGCGGACCCGCTCGACAATTTGCGGGAGCAGGTCGCGGAGGTTCTGGTCTTTGACGAGGTAGTCTTCGGCGCCGGCTCGCAGCGCCATGGCCGCCAGGGTCTCGTTGCCCTCACCGGTCACCATGACGACCGAGGGCGGATCGGGGCGGCTCAACAGCCGGGGCAGGAGGTCGATGCCGGTGCCGTCGGGGAGTTGGTAGTCGAGGAGGATGAGATCGGCATCGACCGAGAGCCGGAGCGCCTCCTCGGCCGAGACAGCGGTCGTGATTCGCCGGTAGCCGGCGGCTTCGAGGAGCTTCCGATCGAGGGCCACCATCGCCGGGTCATCGTCGACGACGAGGACCCGAATCGAGGCGGGATCAGGCACGAACGTCGTCGAGGAAGATCAACGCTTCCCGGCGGGCGACCACGGCCTGGAGGGCCCGGTGGACTCGGGGATCGAGCACGGTGCCCACCAAGTCGCGAAGCCGTTCGATGGCGAGTTCGGGGACCATCTTTTCCTGGTACGGCCGCGAGGTGGTTAAGGCGTCGTAGATCTCGACCGCTCCGATGATCCGGGCGCCGACTGGAATCGATTCGGAGGCGAGCCCATCGGGGTAGCCCTTGCCGTCCCACCGTTCGTGATG
This sequence comes from Gemmatimonadota bacterium, assembly GCA_043744895.1. Taxonomy (GTDB): domain Bacteria; phylum Gemmatimonadota; class Gemmatimonadetes; order Gemmatimonadales; family GWC2-71-9; genus SHZU01. The sequence continues at coordinate 32,490 of JAYTTT010000122.1, forward strand.
GCTTCGGACCACATCGATGATGTGCTTCAAATGGGAGAGCGGCGCCAGAATTTGGGATCCGGTGACCGTGTGGTTCTTGACGTGCTCGAATTCTTCGTCCGTGAGGGGACCCTGTTTGCTGAGGATCTCTTCGCGGACCCCGATCTTGCCGATGTCGTGCAGTCGTCCAGCGGTGCGGACCAGTTCGACGTCTTCTTCATTGAGACCCATTTCCGCGGCGACGGTCGCGGCGAGATCGGCCACCCGGGCGGAATGGCCCCGGAGGTAGGGGTCCTTGGCCTCGAGGGCGTTGACCAAGGCCTCGAGCGTCGCGACCGAAATTCGCTCGAGGTTGGCCCGCTCCATTCGGAGTTCGGCCGTTCGAATCGCGACTTCTTCCTTAAGCCAGTGATTGATCTGCTGGCTTTCCATCATGGTATCGCGACGGCGGAGCGCCCGCTGAATGGCTCGGAGCAAATCGGTTAGGTCGACCGGTTTGGTGAGGTAATCCATGGCGCCGCGTTGCATGCAGAGGGCGGCGCTGGCGGCGTCGTTCACGGCGGTGAGCATCAGCACCGCAGCGTTCGGCTCGAGTTCGAGGATCTTGGGGACGAGGTCGACGCCATTGGAGTCGGGCATCCGAACATCGAGCAGGACGCAGGCGATCTTGTGCCGCTCCAGGGCCTCGATTGCCTCGGCGCCATTGCCCGCGGTGGCAACCTCAAAGCCCTGCTGGGTCAGGAACCGTTTCAGGGCGCTCCGGATCGGCTCCTCGTCGTCGACGACGAGGAGTGAGGTCGGACCCTTGGACGCGCTACTGAACTGGTAGGGCGCGGCTTGTTCCACTGAGATCCCTTGGTGTAAGGGGTTGATCTTAAGTCACTGAATCTGTGGAGGTTGCTGGGGTGGGGCAAGGGGCTTGGGGCTCGGCACTCGGTACTCGGCACTCGGCGCTCGGCAC
>JAYTTT010000123.1:0-9487 GCA_043744895.1 Gemmatimonadota bacterium
GAAGCCGGCGGTGTGAGTTTCCAGTCCAATCAGGGGTACGACCCGGACGCCGATGTGGACCGAGCCTAACGTTGGCGCGCCCGGAATCGGAAGACCCTGATAGAGGAGGACGCCTTGGACCCCGAGGACTGGATCCGACATGAGCACCCCGAAGCCGGGGACCGGTTGCTCGGGAAACGGGCCATCGACCCCCACGATCCAGCCCGAATCGGCCCGGCCGACCAGCCCCCGCTGGGCTTGGCCGGCCACCATCCGGACCGGCACGACCGGCGGCATCTTGGCCGGCACGGCGCTGAGCGTAGTGCCGGGCTTGGTGAACTCCTCGAGCAGCATGGTCGGACCGGCGAGCGCGACGATGCCGCATTGGGTGCCCCGGCTCGACCAACCGCACGATGTCAGGGTCAGGAGCAGCGAAAGGGGAACCAGCGATCGCACAGCACACCGTCCGTCACGAATGGTTCCCAAAGATACCCTCGGGCGGTAACATTGGTGGCCCTATGGGAATTGAAGATCTCAAGGCGCGCTTCCGGGGGGGCTCTTTCCATGACGCCCTCGTCGACCTCAAGGTTGGCCTCAAAGACCTGAAGCACGTTCTCGACAAGACCGAGCGCGACCTGGCCGCCGAACGGGACCAGCTGACCACGGCCGAACGCCGGGGCCAGTTGGCCCGGGATATCGGTGACGCCGAGACGGCCGACATTGCCCGCCAGTTTGCCGAGAAACATCGCCAACGGGTCGACTTGCTCGAGCGGAAGCTCGGCGTTCAGCGCGATGAACTGGCATTGGCCGGGCAGGAATACGACGCGGTGTCGGCGCAGCAGCGGGCCGCCGGCCAGGGAATGCCGGAGCCCGAGTCGCTCGACGCGGGCCTTCTCAAAGCCCAGATCGATCGCGAAGCGGCCAAGGCTGCCGTGGACGCCCAACTCGAGCTGCTCAAGAAGAAGATGGGGAAGACTTAAATGAATCCGAACGATCGCGGCTTTTTCGGACACCCACGGGGGTTGTCCACGCTCTTCTTTACCGAGATGTGGGAGCGGTTCAGCTATTACGGGATGCGGGCCATCCTGATCCTCTTCATGGTGGCGCCGTTGACCGAGGGTGGGCTCGGCATGCCGGTGCCCGAGGCCGGGGCGATCCAGGGGACCTACACCGCCATGGTCTATATGATGACCATGGTCGGGGGCTGGTTTGCCGACAAACTGTTTGGCTTGCGGCGGTCGGTGTTCCTGGGCGGCGTGCTGATCATGTCGGGGCATGTGAGCCTGGCCATTCCAGGGATTGCGTCGTTCTATCTCGGGCTCCTGCTCGTGGTGTTAGGCACCGGGTTGCTCAAGGGCAACGTCTCGGTCATGGTGGGCCAGCTTTACCAGCCCGAGGATGCTCGCCGAGACACCGGGTACTCGATTTACTATATGGGCGTCAACCTCGGCGGTTTCTTGGGCCCGTTGTTCTGCGGCTATTTTGCCCAGCAACCGGCGTTCCGGGAGAAGCTGGTTGGCTGGGGCTTGGCTCCCGAGACCGCCTGGCACTTTGGATTCGGGGCCGCCGCGGTGGGGATGTTTTTCGGATTGATTCAGTATGCGCTCGGCAAGGATCGATTCCCCGCGACGGTCGAGCGGCCTCTCGGGGCGACCACCGACGCCGAGCGGGGGTCGGCCCGGCGTCAGTTCCTGGTGGCGATTGGGGCCGTCGCGGTCGTCGTGGCCGCCGCCATCGGCCTCAATTCGGCCGGCACCATCACGATCACGCCGCAAGGGTTCGCGGGCGGGGTCGATGTGTTTCTGGTGGTGCTGACGGTCGGATTTTTTCTCTGGCTCTTTACGGTGGCCAAGTGGACTCCTGAGGAACGGAAACGGCTGATCGTCATTTTGGTGCTGTTTCTTGGCGCCGCGGTTTTCTGGGCCGGCTTCGAACAGGCCGCGTCGACGCTGAACCTGTTTGCCGATCGGAATACCGCCAATACCATTTTTGGATGGGCCTATCCCAGCAGCTGGCTCCAGTCGGTCAACTCGTTCTTCATCATCATCATGGCCCCGCTGGTCGGGCTCGTCTGGATGAAACTCGGGGCCCGGAATCCCTCCAGTCCCGCCAAATTCTCGCTCGGCCTGTTCTTTCTGGCGCTGGCCTACGTGCTGATGATCGGGGCCTCCTTGAGCGCGACGGACGGTGCCCGGGTCACTCCGATATGGCTGATCGGCTGCTACTTCCTGCAAACGATCGGGGAGTTGTGTCTGAGCCCGATCGGGATGAGCGCGATGTCGACCCTGGCGCCGGCCCGGACCCAGGGGCTGATGATGGGGGTCTGGTTCCTCGCTACGTCGATCGGCAACAAGGTGGCCGGCCGAGTCGGCGGGCTGTATGAGTCGTTCGCGGTCTCGACCCTGTTTACCGCCAATGCCGCCTTCGTGCTGGTGTTCGCCCTGATCATGGCGTTGCTGATCGTTCCGATCAAGAATATGCTGGCCCAGCGAGGGACTGCCTAACGGCGAGCGAGGTCCGATGACTGTTCCTTTCCAGCGGCTCTGGATTCGGCCGGTGGTCGCGGCCGGGGTAATCGCGACGGCCCTGCCCGGCTGTCGCCGGGTGCCCGGGGCCGACAATGGCTTCGTCACCAAATGGACCGAGACCCATTACGCCCTCGCCCGGGCCGAACGGCTCTCGCCGCCGGTCGCGTCTCGGGCCACCGCCTACGCCGCGATCGCGCTCTATGAGGGCTGGGCCGCCTCGAGCGATTCGCTCCGGAGTCTGGCCGGACAACTCAATGGGCTCGACTCGCTGCCCCGGCCGAGCCCCGGGGCCCGGACTGACCGGGCGCTGGTGGCGGTCGAGGCCCAGACGGCAGTGCTCCGGCATCTCTTCCAGGGCGGCTTCGCGTCCACCGCGGTGGCGATCACGGCCCTGCGTGATTCGCTGGTCGCGGTTCGGGCGGCGGCCGGGGTCGACGAGCGGACCCGGACCGCGTCGGCCGAGTATGGCGACCGCCTCGGCCGGGCGATCGCCGTCTGGGCCGATCGGGACGGCTTCTCGACCCGGGTCCTCAGCTACGCGGTCGGGCGCCGGCCCGACGCCTGGGTCCCGACCGTCGTCACCAGCCAGTACCGATCGCAGAATCTCTCGGCCCAGACCGACGTCGTTATCCTCGACAACCCCACCGGCAAGGGGCAAGGCGCCGGGCTTACCACCGAGCGGTCGCTCACCGTCAACCGTCCCAAGACCCCGGCGGCGGCCAACACCCCGGGCATCAATCCCACGGTGGCGCTCGAGCCGGGATGGGGAACCCTCCGCCCGTTCGTGCTCACCGGGTCGGACCGGTGCCCGCCACCGGACCCCGTGCCGTTTTCCAGCGAGAAGGGGTCGCCGTTCTATCTCGAGGCCGACTCGATCTATCGCCTCGGCCGGAACCTAACGCCGGCGCAGAAACGGATCGCCTACTTCTGGGCCGACAATCCTGGGGAGTCGGGAACCCCGGCCGGCCATTGGATGAGCGTGATCGCCGGGCTGGCCAAGCAGTGGAGCTTGTCGCCGGAACGGGCGGTCGAGGCCTATGCGCTGACGGCGGTGGCGGTCGCCGACGCGTTCATCGGGTGTTGGACGGCGAAGTTCGGGGTCAATCTCCTCCGCCCCGTGACCTACATCAACCGGTACATCGACAAGGACTGGCAGCCGCTCCTCAATACCCCGCCGTTTCCCAGCTACACCGCGGGCCACTCGACCCAATCGGCCGCGGCCGCCGAGGTGTTGACCGCGCTGTTCGGCGACGAGCGCCCCTACGACGACGCCACCCACGTGAATCTCGGCCACCCAGTCAAGCGACTGCCGTCGTTCCGGGCCGCGGCCGAGGAAGCGGGCCAGTCTCGCTGGTACGGCGGGATCCACTTCCCGATGGATCACCGGGGCGGTAAGGTGCAGGGCGTCTGCATCGGTCGGAGGGTAATCGACCGGGTCAAAACCCGGCGCTGAGCCGCCGTTCGATGCGACCTACTCTCCACGGGGCCATCCGCGGCCTGATGACGACGGTCTTGGCCGCGGGGGCTGCTGGGTGTCGTGCGCCGGCACCGGCTCCGTGGCATCAGGAGGTTGGATACCGGTGGCGCGAGTTGCTGGCGGCGGGCGGGGCCACAGCGGGTTTCACAATGCTTGGGGGCGGCCGGACCGGGATCTCGTTCCGGAACGAGGTGAGTACGGAGAAGGCCTTCGCCAATCGCCATCTGGTCCAGGGCTCGGGCGTGGCGATCGGCGACGTCGACGGCGACGGGCTCGCCGACATCTACCTCTGCCGGGTCGACGGGCCGAACGCGCTCTATCGGAACCGGGGTGGCTGGAAGTTCGAAAATGTGGCCGTGGGGGCCGGGGTCGAACTGGCCGATCACCCTTCGACCGGGGCGGTGTTTGCCGACGTCGACGGTGACGGTGACCTCGACCTGATCGTCACCGCGATGGGTGGCCGGAACCGGCTCCTCGTCAACGACGGCCGGGGCCGGTTCACCGACCGAACCGATGACAGCGGCTTCGTGCCGGAAGCGCGGGGGAGCACGACCGCCACCCTGGCCGACGTCGATGGCGACGGCGATCTCGATCTCTACATCGCCAACTACAAAGCGAAGACGATGCTCGACTCGCTCTCGCCGCAGGAGCGGGCCTTCGATCAACTGGTCCGGAAGGTCGGCGGACAGTACCAGGTCGTTCCGTCGCTCCGCGACAACTACCGGGTGATCGTTCGCGACGACATCGGCGGTGTGAGTGTGGTCCAGCGGGCCGATCCCGACTGGTTCTACCTGAACGACGGTCGGGGCCACTTTACCCGGGAGCCGCTGGCCGGCAATCCGCGATTTCTGGATGAGACCGGCCGGCCGCTCGATCGGGAGCCCGACGACTTCGGGCTCGCGGCCAAATTCTTCGACGCTAACGGCGACGGCGCGCCCGACCTGTACGTCGCCAACGATTTCGAGGATCCCGACCAATTCTGGATCAACGACGGCCGGGGCCGTTTCCGGCTGATTCGATCCGATGCGGTCCGGCAGACCAGCAACTCCGGGATGGCGATCGACGCCGCCGACTACGATCGCGACGGCGACGTCGATGTCTTCGAGGTCGACATGCTGGCGAACGACAGCCACCGGCGGAAGACCCAGATTCCGACGCATACCCCGCTGCCGAAAGCGGTCGGCGATTATCGGCGCCGGTTCCAGTGGCAACGGAACGTGCTGCTCGCCAACCGGGGTGATGGAACCTACGCGGAAATCGGCCGCCAGGCCGGAGTCGAGGCCTCGGGCTGGTCGTGGTCGGCGATGTTCCTCGACGTCGATCTCGACGGCTACGAGGATCTCCTGATCGGAAACGGTCACCTTTGGGATCTGATGGATGCCGACGTCCAGGAGCGGCTCAAGAGCACCGTCACCGGCGTCGGCTGGCGCGAGGAGCGAAAGCTCTACCCCAAACTCGCGCTCCGGAACGTGGCCTATCGCAATCGCGGTGGGGACGGGTTCGAGGACGCGAGCGCTCGGTGGCGGTTCGGGGTCGAGGACGACATCTCGCACGGGATGGCAGCTGGGGACCTCGACGGGGACGGCGACCTCGACGTGGTGATCAACCGCCTCGACGCGCCGGCCGCGGTGCTCCGCAACGACGCCGCGGCCCCCCGGGTTCTGGTCGAACTCGCCGGACGGGGCGGGAATCGCTTTGGAATCGGCGCGACGATCCGGGTTCGCGCGGCCGGTCTGCCGGAGCAATCGAAGGAGATAACGGCGGGGGGCCTCTACCTGGCCGGCTCGGCACCGGCGGCGACCTTCGCGGCGCCGGGCGACTCGGTGACGATCGAAGTCCGATGGCGGAGCCGGGCCGTCTCGCGGCTCACCGGCGTGCGCCCGAACCGGCAGTACCGGATCGAGGAGCCCGAGGCTTCGACCCGGCTTGCCGATGCGATGGTGCCCGCGGCGCCGCCGTTGTTCGAGGATGTCTCGAGTCGGCTCGGTCACAAGCACCAGGAGCGATTCTACGAGGACTACCAGCGCCAACCGCTCTTGATCACCCAGTTGAGTCAACTGGGGCCCGGGGTTGCCTGGATCGACATCGATCGCGACGGCGACGACGATCTGGCAGTCGGTTCGGGGGCCGGCGGCCAAATGGCGCTGTTTCGCAACGACCGCGGCCGGTTCACGCCGGTGCCAACCGGGGTGGTGGCGGATTCGTTCGACCTGACCGGGATCGTCGGCGACGAATCGGTCGGTCTCTTGGTAGGCCAGTCGAGTTATGAGGCGTACCGGCCCGGCGATGCGGTCGCGGCGCCGGCGGTGTTACGGGCCGAGCCTGGGCGGGGCCCGAAACCCGTGGTGGACGGCGACACCGCGAGTGCCGGGCCGCTCGCGCTGGCCGACGTCGACGGCGATGGAAATCTCGAGCTGTTCGTCGGGGGCCGGGTGGTACCGGGTGCGTATCCGGTGCCGGCCGCCAGTCGGCTGTTCCGGGCCGAGCATGGCCGGTTCATCGTCGATGAGCGGAACCGGGAGGTGCTTCGCGGCATCGGGATGGTGTCGGGCGCGGTGTTTACCGACCTCGACCAGGATGGCGATCCGGACTTGGTCTTGGCCACGGAGTGGGGGCCGATCAAAATCCTCCGGAACGACCACGGCATCTTCACCGACCAGACCCGGGCGTGGGGGCTGGACGGGCTGACCGGCCGGTGGAACTCGGTGACGGCCGGCGATTTCGACGGCGACGGGCGGATGGATCTGGTGGCGGCGAACTGGGGTCGCAACACCGGCTCGGTCGCGACGGCCGACCACCCGCTCTATCTCTATTTTGGCGCCTGGGGCACCGACGGGGCCGTGGCGATGAGTCCGGCGGCCTTTGATCCCCGAATCAAGGGGATCTCCCTCTCCGTCACGCTGTCCCGGTTGGCGGCAGTGGTGCCGAGTCAGCGGGAGCGGACGCCGACCTTTGCCGGGTATGCGGATGCCACCGTTGAGGCTGCGCTCGGTCCGCTCTTACCCCGGAGCGGGCGGCTGGTCGCGACGACCTTCGATCATACCCTTTTCCTCAATCGGGGCGATCACTTCGACGCGCGGCCGCTACCCGCCAGCGCGCAGGTCGCCCCGGGCTTTGGGCTCGCGGTCGCCGATTTCGACGGGAACGGAACCGAAGATCTGTTCTTGGCTCAGAATCTTTCCCCGACCAACATCGCCGCGCCGACCTTCGACGCGGGTCGCGGGGTGGTGCTGTTGGGCGATGGCACCGGCAACTTCACTCCGATGACCGGCTTGGCCTCGGGGATTTCGCTGGGGGCGGATCAGCGGGGTGCGGCGGTCGCGGATTTCGATGGTGACGGCCGGCCCGATTTGGTCGTGAGTCAGAACTCGGACTCCACCAAATTGTTCCGCAACGCTCACGGGAACCCGGGGATCCGGATCCGGTTCATGGGCCCGGCGGCCGGAGCCCAAGTCCGGCTCAAGTATGCCGATGGGCTCGGGCCGGTGCGGGAGATCCACCTTGGCTCGGGCTACTGGTCGCAGGACGGGGCGGCGGTGGTGCTCGGCGCGCGCGGCAGCCCGGTGGGGCTGATGGTGCGCTGGCGGAACGGAAAGACCGCCGAGGTTCTGATTCCGCCGGGACGGCGGGAGGCGGTCCTGAATCCGAGCCGTTGAACGGAGGCGGCTTGACCTCCGTTACGGGTTCCTCACGGGGCTCGACTTGGTCCAGATGACGACGACGCCGCAAGCGCCGGAGGAGCCGCCGAATTCCGGGGGGACTTCGGCGGGGCCGCGATAGACCTCGACCCCGTAGACATCACGGAGTGCGGTGTCATAGTGGAAGGAATACACCTGGCCGCCGTCCACCCAGTAGGTCGGGGGGCAGCTGGGCCGGGCGCGGGCCATGTAGATGATGCACTCCTGGGCCTGCCCCCGGCAATCGACCTTCACACCGCGGGTGGCCTTGAGGGCGTCGGCCAGGGTCATATAGCCCCGCTGGAGGATGTCCTGCCAGGTCGTGAAACTCCCCCGGCCCTCGTGCATCCGTCGTTCGAAATCGCTGTACCGCCCCGAGTTCGAGCGCGGCGATTCCTTCACGACCAGGTCCGGCAACTGCTCGCCGGTGAAGACGAGATCGAACCCGCGTTCGACGACCTGGCCCGCCGCGAGATCGAAGGTCGAAATGTCTTTCCGATATCCGACCAATCTGATTTCAAGGGTTACCCGGCCCGTCGGCAATCCGGTGAGTTGGAATTTGCCGACGCTGTCGGTGGTTGCCTCGGCGCCGGTCTCGACAATGCGGGCCAGGGCTCCGCCGAGCGGTTGGCTGTTAGCTCCGTTGCGGACGGCACCAATGATCCCGGCGGTGCCCTGGCCCGCCACCGGTACCGGTAGTCCCAACGCCAGGGCGGCGGCCGCCCAACCCAACAGGGCGGTTCGGACCCGAGGGCGGATGGCGGCATGATTCAAGGTGGTCGGCATGGGGGCTGGCCCTCGGGGCTGAAGGTCCGCGTCGACGAGGCGTCATGCCAGGCGGGCGGTTGCTGAGCCTCCAGAAAGCTAACGTCGGTGGCGCCGGTGTGGGTTCGCTCAGGCAACAGGAACCTGTGTTGAAACGACACGGGCGTGTCGTGCCTCCTGTGTCGTCTAGACACGGTTCCGAGATGAGAGTCAGTTCCTTGCGAGCGAACTCCTTGGGCGATAAGCCCTTATCGTGGGGGCCGTGGTGGGCTCAATTTCTGCTGTTGATTCGGCAAACAGCCGACAAAAAATTTCATTGGCACATCTTCATTATCCGGCGGGTTGTCTTGAATCCGCTGTCGCGGGAACACCACGGTCCATTCGTGGCGCACGGTCGTTTTGCAGCGTTTCGCCCTGGGGAGTTCCACCTTCGTCTCGAACATGAGGAACAGGATGACGAATCGTCCGAGGTTCATCGTACGGCCAGTGGCCGGCGCGCTCGCGGTCTTCTTCTCGTTGGTGACGGCCGGTCCGGCCTTCGGCCAGACGACGGTCATTTCCGGGAAGGTGACCTCTGTCCAGGGCCTTCCGCTCGGGGGCGTCACAGTCGTCGTCGGGTCGACGAGTTACGGGGCCAGTACTAACCCGCAGGGCCAGTACAGCATCACCTTGGGCGCTTCGGTCAGCCGGGGGCAGCAGGTTGTGCTGACCGCTCGGTTTCTCGGGTACGTCCCGGTCTCGCGAACCATCACGCTCACGCCGGGTGCCATTGAGCAGAACTTCAGCCTGAAGGCGGATCCGCTCCGCCTCGACGAGTTGGTGGTCACGGGTGTGTCGGAGGCGACCTCGACCAAGAAGCTGCCGTTCGCGATCGGCCGGGTGTCGGCCGAGCAACTGCAGGAAGTGCCCGGGGTGACGGCGCTCGGTGCGCTCCAAGGCAAGGTGGCCGGGGTCCGGCTGCTTCAAGCGACCGGTGCTCCGGGCGAAGCACCCCGGGTCCGGCTCCGCGGGGCCACCTCGATTTCCGGTTCCCAGGATCCGCTGGTCATCGTCGACGGGGT
>JAYTTT010000124.1:0-9473 GCA_043744895.1 Gemmatimonadota bacterium
GGCGTGGTCGACAAGTTCGTCGAGTTCTTTGGACCGGGCCTTTCAACCCTTGGCTTGGCCGACCGGGCCACGATCGCCAACATGGCCCCGGAGTACGGCGCCACCATGGGATTCTTCCCCGTGGACGCCGAGACCATCAACTACCTCCGCCGGACCGGCAGGCCGGCCGACGTCGTCGAACGGGCCGAGCGGTACTGCAAGGAAAACGGGCTGTTCCGAACCGACCGGACGCCGGACCCGGTGTTTACGGATACGATGACCCTGGATCTCTCAACCGTCGCGCCGAGCCTCGCGGGTCCAAAGCGACCCCAGGATTTGGTTCGATTGGTCGACATGGCGAAGAACTTCACCTCGAACCTGCCGAGCCTTCGCCCCGCTGGCCTCGCCGGCACCGTGGCAGCCGCGGGCGACGTTCGGGACGGCTCGGTCGTGATCGCCGCGATCACGAGCTGCACCAACACCTCGAACCCGTCGGTCATGGTCGGCGCGGGGCTCTTGGCCAAGAAGGCGGTCGAAAAAGGGCTGACATCGAAGCCGTGGGTCAAGACCAGCCTGGCGCCGGGCTCGCGGGTGGTGACGGACTATTTGAATGCGGCAGGCCTTTCGCCTTACCTCGACCAGCTTGGTTTCCAGACCGTCGGCTATGGCTGCACCACCTGCATCGGGAACAGCGGGCCCCTAGCCGACCCAATCACCGAGGCGATCGAGGCCCAACGCCTCGTGGCCGTGGCCGTGCTGTCGGGTAACCGGAACTTCGAGGCCCGGGTCCATCCGCTGGTTCGGGCCAACTACCTCGCATCGCCGGTGTTGGTCGTAGCCTATGCCCTGGCCGGGCGGGCCGACCTCGACCTTTCGACTGAGCCGTTAGGCACCGACCGGGCCGGTCACCCGGTCTACCTGGCCGACATCTGGCCGAGCGGGCAGGAGATTTCCGACGTTTTGGCCACGTCGCTCACCGCCGAGATGTTCCGCCAAAGCTACGCCAGGGTGTTCGAAGGTGACGTCGAGTGGCAGCGGCTCGAGGTGCCGGGTGGAAGCCGGTTTGCCTGGGATCGGGCCTCGACCTACGTCCAGGAGCCGCCGTTTTTCCAGAACCTGCCCAAGACACCAACCGCCTTCAGCGACGTCATCGGCGCCCGGGTTCTGGCTACCCTCGGCGATTCCGTGACGACCGATCACATCTCCCCGGCCGGGTCGATTCCCAAGAATGGTCCCGCCGCCCGTTTCCTGCTCGAACAGGGCGTCGCTCCGGCGGATTGGAACACCTTCGGCGCCCGCCGCGGAAATCACGAAGTCATGATGCGAGGCACCTTCGGCAACGTTCGGATCAAGAACGGTTTGGTGCCCGAGAAGGAGGGCAACTGGACCCTCGACTTCGCCACCGGCGAGATCCTCTCGATCTATGATGCCGCCATGCGATACCTCGAACGGGGAACCCCGCTCGTGCTCCTGGCTGGGAAGGAGTATGGGACCGGCTCGAGCCGCGATTGGGCCGCCAAGGGCACCACTCTTCTTGGGGTGAAGGCGGTCATTGCGGAAAGCTACGAACGGATCCACCGGAGCAATCTGGTTGGAATGGGGGTGCTGCCGCTCTGCTACGAGGCGGGCCAAACCCGGGAATCGCTCGGTCTCACTGGACGGGAGCGTTTCACGATCACCGGCATTGCCGGCGGTCCGGTGCCCGGTGGACGGGTTGATGTCATAGCCACGGCCGAAGACGGCACCGCCACGACGTTCAAGGCGGTGGTGCGGCTCAACTCGAAGGTCGAGCTGGACTACTATCGACACGGCGGAATCTTGCCGCGGGTGCTTCGGATGTTTGGGAATTAGGCGCTCGGCGCTCGGCGCTCGGAGAAGAAGTGCAAAGGGGGGCCATTACGGCCCCCCTTTGCGTTAGGCGACTAGGTCCTTGAGGCGGTCGCCGGTTTCGCCTTCGCGAAGCCGTTGGAGGGCCCGGTCGCGGAGCTGACGAATCCGCTCGCGGGTGACTCCCATCATCCGACCGATTTCCTCGAGGGTTCGGCTGTTGCCGTCCTCAAGGCCGAAATAGAGCCGCAACACCTTGGCATCGCGCGGCGGCAGCGTGGCCAACGCCGCTTCGATGTCATTGCTCTGGCTATTGGCCAGGGTGGAACTGTCGGTCCCTTCCTGATCGGTGGCCGCGAACCGCTCCATCCGCTCGTTGCCGTCGCCATCCCGAGTCGGGTGGTCGAGGCGAACGGCTTCAGAATTGAGCGCGCTCAAGCTCCGAACCGCTTCCGGCGTGAGGCCGGTGGCGCGGGCCAACTCTTCGGTGGTCGGCATCCGGCCGAGCCGCTCCTTGAGGAGCGTCGTGGTCCGGCCAAGCCGCGACAGATCCGCGGTCCGGTTGAGGGGCACCCGGACCGGCCGCCCGTGACGAGCGATCGCCGCCTGCACCGCCTGACGAATCCACCATACCGCGTACGAAATGAACTTGACGCCCCGATCCGGATCGAACTTCCGGGCCGCGGTCATCAGGCCGAGGTTGCCCTCGCCGATCAAGTCGACGAGCGGAACTCCCCGGTTCTGGAATTTTTTAGCGACCGACACGACGAACCGCACGTTGTGACGAGCCAACTTTTCCTGGGCAACGATATTACCCCGAAACGCCTTGCGAGCGAGTTCCATTTCCTCGTCTCGGCTGAGCAGCGGTACTCGGGAAATCTCGTCCAGGTACAGGTCGAGGCTCTCGCGGCCCTCGTCCACCGCACGGGCGATCTGAGCGGGACGAGCCGCTCGGCGCTTCGCACGAGGAAGAGTCACTAGGTCCTCCAAACGGTGAAAGGAAACAGCTTTCGAAAAACCCGAAAACACCCCAAAATCGTTCGCCCTCTTCGGCGCGCCAATATACTATCTAAACCCAAAAAAATCAATCACTTAGCTAAAACACTCCCCGATATGGGGTTGCAGAAAACTGCGGTAATTCCGACGCCGGAACTCGGCATTGCAAACCAGACCACAGCTAGGTCCAGAAAACCGTTTCGCCACTGACTCAAACGCTGACAAACTGGTCTCGGTTTCAACGACAGGGAGACGTCACCAGCCAGGGCGGGTGCACAGCCAGGGCTCAGGGTGGTGGACTACATCGCCTTGAGTTCGGCGACCAGCTTTTGAAGGCTACCCTTGGCATCGCCAAACAGCATGGCGGTCTTGGGGTTATAGAATAGCTCGTTTTCGATCCCGGCAAATCCGGCCCCCATCCCCCGCTTCAGCACGATGATCGAGGCCGCCTTGTCGGCGTTGAGGATCGGCATGCCGAAAATTGGGCTGCCGGGGTCGGTCCGAGCGGCCGGATTGACGACATCGTTGGCGCCGATGACCAGGGCCAAATCGGTCCGCTCGAATTCGGCGTTGATTTGGTCCATATCGTACAGCTTGTCATACGGCACGTTGGCTTCGGCGAGGAGCACGTTCATGTGGCCGGGCATCCGGCCGGCGACCGGATGAATGGCGTACTTCACTTCTCCACCCCTCTTTTCGATCAAATCGGCCATCTCGCGGACCAGGTGCTGGGCCTGGGCAACCGCCAAACCGTACCCCGGAATGACGATCACACTCTTGGCGTAGGCGAGTTGGATGGCGGCGTCATCGGCCGAGGTTTGGCGAACGGTCAGCCCTTCGGCCGTCTTCGTGGACGTCCCGGTGGCGCCAAACGACCCGAACAACACGTTGGTGAGCGATCGGTTCATCGCCTTGCACATGATCTGGCTCAGAATGATGCCGCTCGATCCGACCAACGCACCCGCGATGATCAGCACGTCATTGTGGATCACGAACCCCGTCATCGAGCCGGCGATGCCCGAATAGCTGTTGAGCAACGAGATCACGACCGGCATGTCGGCTCCGCCGATCGGGATGACGAGGAGCACCCCGATCAGCAGGGACAGAATCCATACCGCGTGGAACGCCCACATCGGCGCCGTGGGAACCGCAACAAGCCACGCGCCGAGGCCGACGATCGTCAGGAATAAGGCGAGGTTGAGCCCCTTTTGACCGGGGAAGACAATCGCCCGCCCCGGCATCAGCTCTTGGAGCTTGGCATAGGCGATCAGGCTTCCGGTCAGCGTGACGGCCCCGACCAACAGCGTCAGCTGGGTGGTGATGGCCACATCGAGCGGCGGGACAACGCCGGCGGTGACTGCTTTCAAGAACTCCGCCCCACCGACCAAGAGCGACGCCCCGCCGCCAAGGCCGTTGAGAAGCGCCACCATCTGGGGCATCGCCGTCATTTGTACCGAGCGGGCCAGCCACAGCCCGAGTGCCGAACCAACGAGCAGCCCGGCGGCGATGACTTGGTACGAGAGGACGCCCTTGTCGAACAGGGTGACGACGATGGCGATGAGCATCCCAACGCCGGACAACCGGTTGCCCCGTACCGCGGTGGCGGGGCTTGAAAGCCATTTCAGCCCGAGGATGAACAGGACCGTGGCGACGAGATAGAGGATTTCGGCCAGAGCGTACGGTATCAGCGCGGCTCCGGCTTCTTCTTGAACATCTGGAGCATTCGGTCAGTGACGGCGTAGCCACCGACCACATTGATCATCGCGAACACGACGGCCACGAACCCCAAACCGGAGGACAACCAGCCGTGGTTGCCGCCGGCGACGATCATGGCGCCGACGACAGTGATTCCGCTGATCGCGTTCGCTCCGGACATCAGCGGCGTGTGGAGAGTGGTCGGTACCCGATTGATCAGCTCGACGCCGAGAAAAGTGGCGAGAGTGAAAACGACGATACTAGCCAAAATGGCTTCCACGATCAGTTCCTTCCATAGCGAACGGCGCCGGCGTGGGTCACGCACATCGGGCCGATGATGGCGTCCTCGAGATTGACTGCGAGCCCGCCGTCCTTGACGGCATAGTCGAGCAACGACTGGACGTTCTTGCTGAACATGAAGCTGGCGTGATTGGGCAACTGACTGGCGAGATTGCTGGGCCCGAGAATCGTCACGCCCTGGTGGGTCACGTCCTCAGCCAAGCGGGTAAGCTCGCAGTTGCCGCCGCTCTCGGCTGAGAGGTCGACAATTACCGACCCCGGTTTCATCGACTCGACCATCGCCTTGGTAATCAGCCGGGGCGCCAGCTTCCCTGGAATCGCGGCAGTCGTCACCACGAGATCCATGGCCTTGATATGGCCCCCAATAGCCGCCAACACCGCCGCCTGCTGGTCGGCGGCCAACTCGGTGGCATAGCCACCGGCCCCCTCAGCCTTGGCCTCGGTCTCGACGAAACTGGCGCCCAGGCTTTGGACCTGTTCCTTGACCACCGGACGAACATCGAAGGCCGACACCACCGCTCCGAGACGCCGGGCGGTCGCGATGGCTTGGAGGCCGGCGACACCGGCTCCAATGATGAAGGCCCGTCCGGGCGTCAGGGTACCGGCCGCGGTGGTGAGCATGGGCAGGAGCCGACCCATTCGCGACGCGCCGAGAAGCACCGCTTGGTAGCCGGCGACCGTGGCTTGCGACGACAAGATGTCCATAGACTGCGCCTTGGAGGTCCGAGGGACCAGCTCCAGACACAGGGCCGACACCCCTCCGGCCGCGAGCTGATCGAGCAGCGGCCCATTGGCGTGGGGGGCCAGCAGCGAGATCAGGACGGCGCCGGACTTGATCAGTTTGGCTTGGTCGGCAGTGGGGGGCTGGACTTTGACAATGAGGTCGGCGCCTTGGCAGGCTGCGGCGGCACTGTCGGCGATCGTCGCCCCGGCATCGCGATACAGTTGGTCGGGGAAAAACCCAGCCGTTCCGGCATCGCGTTCGACCACGACCTCGTGTTTCTGCTGAACGAGTTTTTGAACTGTGGCAGGAATCAGGGCCACGCGCCGCTCACTGGCGGCCGTTTCCCGAAGGACACCAATCCGCATCGTACCTCGCTGATGGAGGAGACCTCCGCGCCGCGAATCTACACTTCAACGCCGCGATCCGACAGTGGACTTTCCGGAGGACGATTGGTAACCTCATCGGGGGAAAACGTTCCTTATCAATTGCGACTGGTGCGACCTGCGATGAACCGCGTGCGTGTTTTCGTTCCCGGATCGATCGGGAATGTCGGACCCGGCCTCGATATCCTCGGGCTCGCGGTCCGCGGCCTGGGCGATACCGTTCGAGCCGAGCGGATCTCCGGAAGCCGGGTGGAGATTCGGGATTCAGGCCATCCCGATCTTCCCTGCTCGGCCAGTCGGCATGCCTCGGCGATCGCGGCTCGGGCCGCGATCAGATTGGCGGGCCGGTCCGGCCAGTTCGGAATGGCCCTATGGGTCAGTAAGGGCTTGCCGTTATCCGGGGGCCAGGGCGGGAGTGCGGCGTCGGCCGTGGCGGGGGCCGTCG
This sequence comes from Gemmatimonadota bacterium, assembly GCA_043744895.1. GTDB lineage: Bacteria > Gemmatimonadota > Gemmatimonadetes > Gemmatimonadales > GWC2-71-9 > SHZU01. The sequence continues at coordinate 6,350 of JAYTTT010000124.1, forward strand.
CCGCGAATGCGCTGATGGGTTCGCCGCTGGGGGCCGACGACCTGCTCCGGGCCGCCCTCGCCGCCGAGTCGAGGGTGGCCGGCCGGCATCTCGACAACATCGCGCCCTCCCTTCTGGGCGGATTGGTCCTGATTCGGGGGCTTGACCCCCTCGACGTGGTCTGCCTGCCGACCCCGACCCGGATGCACCTCGTGCTCGCCAAGCCGGACTACCAGTTCGACACCAAACGGGGCCGGGCAGCCTTGCCTAACGAGATCGACCGGGCCACCGCCCTTCACCAGGCGGCCACGGTCGCCGCGATGGTGGCGGCCGCCTACCGGAATGACTTGCCGCTGTTTGGCCGTTCGATCGACGATCGAATCGCCGAACCCGCCCGGGCGCCGTTGCTGCCCGGTTTTGCGTCGGCCAAGCGCGCGGCCCTGAGGGCTGGGGCCCTCGGCTGTTCGATCTCGGGCAGCGGGCCGACGTTGTTCGCGATCACCTCGAGCCGCCGGGTTGCCGCGCTGGTCGGCGCCGCCGTTCGCCGAGCCTATGCCCGGGCCGGCTCCGAAACGTCGGTGCGGCTCACCACCCCGGATTTGGCCGGCGCGAGGATACTCCGATGAGCGGCTGGCTCCAGTGTGACGAGTGCCACCACCGATTCGATCTGTTCGAACCGATCACTCGATGCCGCCAGTGCCAGGGGCTGTTGGCAGTGGCGCGGGACGATGAACCGGCCGAGGTGGCCGCCCGATTCGCCAACCGGGACCGGGACGGGACCGGCGTCTCCCGGTCCGGTGTCTGGCGGTTTCGCGAACTGGTGTTTCCGGAAATCCGGAGCGAAGATATCGTGTCGTTTCCCGAGGGCAATACGCCCCTGGTCAGCCGGGAACGGATCGCGGATTGGGCGGGTTGTCGACGGCTGGTCCTCAAGCATGAGGGCATGAATCCGACCGGCTCCTTCAAAGACCGGGGCATGACGGTCGCGGTGAGCCACGCCCGTCGCCTGGGCATGCGAGGGGTGGCCTGCGCCTCGACCGGCAATACCTCCGCCTCGCTCGCCGCCTATGCGGCCCAGGCCGGGATGACCGGGGTCGTCCTGATCCCGGCCGGCAAGACCGCCTTGGGCAAGCTGGCGCAGACTGTTGCCTACGGGGCCACGATTTTGGCGGTCCGGGGAGACTTCGACGCCTGCTTGACGCTGGTCGACCAGGCCAGCCAGCGGCTCGGGCTCTACCTGGTCAACAGCATCAACCCGTTTCGGTTGGCCGGTCAGAAGTCGATCGTGTTCGAGCTGCTCGAGGATCTTGGGTGGCGGGCCCCCGACTGGATCGTGCTGCCAGCCGGCAACCTCGGCAATACGTCGGCCTTCGGAGCCGCTCTCGTCCAAGCCAAGGCGCTCGGATTAATCGACCGGCTCCCTCGGCTGGCGGCCATTCAAGCGGAAGGGGCGGCGCCCTTCGCTCGCAGTTTCCGGGACGATTTTGCCACCCGGTACCACGTCGAGGCTGAAACGGTCGCGACCGCGATCCGAATTGGGAACCCCGCGTCCCACGACCGGGCCGTGGCGGCGATGCGGGCCACGCGGGGGGTCGTGACCACCGCGACCGACGCTGAAATCTTGGCGGCAAAACGAATGATCGACCGAGCGGGCGTGGGGTGTGAACCGGCCAGTGCGGCCTCGGTGGCCGGGGTCCGGCGGCTGGTGGCCGAGGGGGTGATCGGGCCGGATGAGGAGGTTGCCGCAATCCTCACCGGCAACATCCTCAAAGACCCGGAGATCCTGCTCCAGAACCAGCGGACCGATGTTCGCGAGGTCGAGCCGACCCTCGCGAGCATCGAGGCTGCACTCAGCGCCTAGTGGTGATGACCGCCCGCCGCCTCGACCGCCTGGCCGAGCTCGGTGTACTGGGTCGGGTCGGTTTCGCGGAATGGCGACATCACATGGGCAATCTTACCGTTGCCGTCAATGACGTAGACCGTCCGATGATCGAGCAGGCCAATCTTGGTTTGAATGGCCACCCCGTACTTCTTGCCGACATCGGCCCCGAGGTCGCTCAGGAACGTGACCGGGTAGTTCTTGTCCTTGGCCCAACTGGCGAGAGCGGTATCGGAATCGACACTGATGCCGAAGACCCGGACCTTCTTGCCGTCTTTGAAGAGCGTCGCGTACTGATCACGGTACGCGTCCATTTGAGCCGTTCAGCCACCGGTCCTGGCTTTATAGAAAAAAGCCAGGACGACGGTTTGGCCCCGGAAATCGAGCAGGTTCACGGCCTTCGGCGAGACACCGTCTTTCGTCGCGGCGCTCAGCGTGAACTCGGGGGCGGCGACTCCGACGGCGAGCGGCGTCGGTTTGTCTTGGGCGGCGACCGATCCGGCACCAGCGCCGAGCGCAACGGCCAAGACTAAGGTACTCCTCACGGGCGACCTCCTTCTGGATGATAGGGCTGCCTCAGCCTCAATATCACCGGGCCTGGCCGATCCTCCAAATCCGTCCACCGGTTAGGCCATCCACGGCCTACCTTCTCGGGTGTTCCGGGCGTAAATTCCGCCGGCTTATGGCTAACTATCAATACATCTACACGATGACGAACCTCCGCAAGGTGGTTCCACCGAGCCGGGAGATTCTCAAGGGGATCTACCTCTCGTTCTACCCCGGAGCCAAGATCGGCGTTCTCGGTTCGAACGGGGCCGGCAAGTCGACGTTGCTCAAGATCATGGCGGGGGTCGATCCTGATTTCATCGGTCACGCCAAGCCGGCCGACGGGGTCCGGATCGGGTACCTGTCCCAGGAGCCGTCGCTCGACCCGACCAAGGACGTTCGGGGCAACGTCGAGGTGGCGGTGAGCCACACCCGGGCTCTGCTGACGCAGTTCGAGGAAATCAGCCACCGGTTCGCGGAGCCGATGAGCGACGACGCGATGAACGCGTTGCTGGAAAAGCAGGGAGACCTGCAGACCCGAATCGAAACGATCGGCGCCTGGGAACTGGACCGAAAGCTCGACATCGCGATGGACGCGCTCCGTCTTCCACCCGGGGACGCCAACGTCACCATGCTGTCGGGGGGCGAGAAGCGCCGGGTGGCGCTCTGCCGCGTGCTCCTCGAACAGCCGGACCTGCTGCTGCTCGACGAGCCGACCAA
>JAYTTT010000125.1:0-9458 GCA_043744895.1 Gemmatimonadota bacterium
TCGAATCCCGGATCGAGCTGATCCGCGTCAAGGGGCCGGCCGGCGCGATCCGAACCGACACCTTGGTCGTCAAGGAGTCGGTCCACGGGCCGGTGTTCAGCGAGGACGCGACCACGGCGCTGGCGGTCCGGGTGGCGGGGCTCGATGATCCCAACGCCTGGGACCAGTGGTGGCGGATGGCCGGGGCCAAGTCGATGGCCGAGTTCGAGGGGATCGTGAAGGAAATCCACCTGCCGTTCTTCAACATCATGGCGGCCAGCCAGGACGGCCACATCTACTACTTCTTCGGCGGGAAGACGCCGAAGCGGAGCCGGGGAGACGTTACTTACTGGACCGGTCCGGTTCGGGGCGACAGTTCGGCGCTGGTGTGGAACGAAACCTTGCCGTACGACCAACTGCCCCACGTGATGGATCCGGCCACCGGTTGGCTTCAGAATGCCAACGACCCGCCGTGGACGGTGAGCTTTCCGCTTGTCTTCAATCCGGATTCGTTTGCCTCCTATCTGGCGCCGCGGGAGATGAGCTTCCGGCCCCAGCGTTCGGCCACGATGCAGATGGCCGACTCGAGCGTCACCCTCGAGGAATTGATCGAGTACAAACACTCGACCCGCATGGGCCTCGCCGATCGGCTCCTGCCCGAGTTGCTGGCCGCCGCCCGGAGCCGGGGTGACACCGCCGCCAAGCGGGCCGCCGACGTGCTCGAGCACTGGGACCGCGCCGCCGACGCCGGCAGCCGGGGCACGGTGCTGTTTCAGAAGTGGGTCGAGGTCCTCTTCAGGTCTTCGAAAGGCCACCTGTTTGCCCGGCCCTGGCTGCTCGACTCAGCGTTGACCACCCCGGCCGGCTTGGCCAACCCGGCCCAGGCAGCCGAGGCGCTCAGCGCCGCCGCGAAGGAGACGGAAAAGGCCTTCGGATCTCTCGACGTGCCGTACGGTAACGTGATGCGGCTCCGGTATGGTCACCACGACCTTCCCGGGAACGGCGCGGCCGGCGATCCTTTCGGCGTGTTCCGGGTGGCGTACTACGCCAAAGATGCAGACGGGAAGTACACCAACACCGGCGGCGACAGCTACTATCAGGCGGTCGAGTTCTCGAAGCCGGTTCGAGCCAAGGTGCTGACCGCCTACGGCAACTCGACCCAACCGAACTCCAGCCACATCGGCGACCAGCTGGAGTTGTTTTCCAAGAAGGCGATGCGCGATGCCTGGCGGACTCGCCAGGACATCGAAGCGCATCTCGAACTGCGGGAAGAAATCAAATGATCTAGGGCCGGCCGCCGAGACGGGGCACCATGACCGGCCTTGAACAGCACCGAGGTGGGGATCAGACCACCCCCTCCGAATCGTCGGCGCTGAACTCGGAAAGCCAGACCGGGCCCGCCTGAGACTGGTAGGCGTCTCAGGCGGGGCCCTTCCGGGCAATCACCGCTCGGGTGATCCCCGGCAGCAACTCGAACTCCTCAGTACCGACCAAGCCCGCGGCCTGCGCGGCTCCGATCAGCAACCCGGGCGTGAGTTGTGGCGCGTCCGGGTCCGACACGACGTTGAATAGCAACCAGAGCGCGGCCGATACCGGCCCCGCCAAATCGTCCGTCACCATGAAGTCATGCATGATCAACGTGCCGCCGGGCGCCAGCGCGGCGTAGGCCCGGGCCAGTAGCGGGGCGACATCGGTGGCCGCGACCGCGCTCAGCAGGTACGACATGATCACCGCGTCCTGGTCCCCCGGCCAATCGGTGGTTCGGGCATCGCCCCGGAGGAGCGCAATCCGATCGGTCAGGCCGGCCTCGGCCACGTAGGTCGTCGCGACGTCACAGACCTTCGGGAAGTCGAGAATCGTGGCGGATAACGCCGGGTTCCGTTGACAAAGCGTGATCGAGAACGCCCCGGTGCCGCCGGCGACGTCGAGCAACCGCCGCCAGGTGACGGGGCCAAGTCGGCGGGCCAGGAGGTGCGCCGGCCCGAGCGATCCGACATGTTGGGCGACGCTGAAGTGCCGGGCCTCGTCGGGATCAACCGTGAGTTCGTAAAAGGGACGCGCGGCCCGGCCATGGATGGCCGGCAGCAGACCGTTCAGGTGCGGATAGACCTGCCGGTCGATCTGGAACCGAAAGTAGTCGCCGTAATAGTTGGCGGATGTCTTGGAGAGAAAGGTCGCCGCCGCCGGCGAATTGATGAATCGGCCGTCGGGGTCGGTCCCGACCAGGCCGAGGGCGCGGAGGGCGGTGAGCAGTGTTTGGAGCCGGGTGGCCGGGACCCCGGCGGCCGTCGCCATCGTCTCGAGCGTCGCCGGCCCCCGCGCCAGGATGGAAAACAGGTCGAGGTCGAGGGCGGCAAACAGGGCCTTGGAGGCCATGAAGCCGTAGCCGATCCGGGACCCGTCGCGAATATCCTTGAGCAGTTCCATGCGGCGACGATCAGTTGAGACGCCGAAGTCTAGCGACCCCGGCCAGGGCGACGATGGCCAGGAGCACCCGCGACGGGATCCTCATTGACGGGGCACCACCGGAAGGTCGATGAACGAGCCGCCGTGCCCCACAGCGATCGTGACGTCCCCGCTCGATGGGAGCCGCTGGAAGGTCTCCTTGTCGGCGCCCCCGATGGCGATCCGGATCCGGTGGCCGGTCTTGAACAGCACCGAAGTGGGGATCAGCTGAAAGGTGAGGGTGGCTGCTTGTCCGGGGACCAGCGGCCGGCCGTCTCGCCGTTGATAGGTTCGGTAGGGGTACAACGTGCGGTACGCCGGCTTGGCGGTCGAGAGCTTCCGATGCAAGGCCCGGAGCATTCCTTCCGTGACGTACGTCGAACCCCCCTCCGGCGACACGTCCTCGAGGTAGGCGAAAAAGTTCCCGTCTTTCGCCGTCGAGGTCACCGCCAGCGTCACCACGCCGTGCCCGGTGACCTCGAGATCGCGGTCGAGCGGCTCCGACGTGTAGGTCAGCATCCTGGCGTCCTGGGCCGATCGCTCGGGATAGATGACGTCGCTGCCACCGAGTTGGGTGTACCACCGGTTATCGGTGCCCGTGGTCGCCTCGAAGTCCACCTGGTAACGGTCGGTGCCGGCAGCCGGCTTGGTCCGCGAGAGGCTCTTCGCCCCGGCCAAGTAGAACCGCTGCGACGTCGTGCCCGCGACCGGCCAGGTCGCCGTTTTCTTCCACCGGTCTTCGCCTAACGTGTAGTAAATGATCGCCTTCTCATTCATGTGGTTGGGTTTGCCCTTCAGGTACTGATCGAAAAAGCACGCCGCCTGTTCGGTCTGCCGCGGCGAACTCGGCTCCGTTGGCCGGTCGGCCGGGAAGTATGGGCTGGCATGGAAACCCCCGCCGTGGCTCCACGGGCCGATCACCAGAATCTGAGGGTTGGACCAGTTGATGAAACGGTTGAGGGCACCCTGCGACGTCCCGGCGTCGAGCCATCCGGCCCATCCGAAGATCGGGACCCGCGATCGCTCGATCGGCGCCCGGTACCGGTAGGTGCCCGACATGTCGTTGGTGGCGCCGCCGAACTGCTTCACGACGTCGTCGCGATAGACGATCGAGCTGTCCATCGCCAGGTGCAGGGGAGGGTTCTTTTGGTGATCGGCCACCGCGCTGGCCAGGAGCGCGCCGTCAGTGTCGGCGTCCACCCGGCGGACCCCCTTCGGGGCATCCGGCACTTTGTTCATGTCCATCGCATAGACCATGGTGCCCCAATCGCGGAGCAGCATCTGGTTGGTCACGCCGCCAGGGTAGGTCAGGTCCGCGTAGACATCGAAGTCCATGAACCGGGGGACCACCGCCTTCACCCCGGGATGGTTGGCCGCCGCCACCAGTTGCGCGGTGTTCCCAGTGTACGACGTGCCGATCGAGCCGATCTGACCATCGGACCAGGGTTGCTTGGCGATCCACGCCACCACCTCACCGATATCCTTGACCTCCCGCGGAGCCCACGGGTAGTACCACTGACCGAACGACGCCCCGGTGCCCCGGACGTCGGCGTAGACATAGGCGTAGCCCCGCGACAGAAAAAACCGCTCCATTGGCCCGGCCGGCTGGCCTTCTGCCGCTCGCCAATAGCGGGTCGACACCAAGACGGTCGGGAGTTTGGCGCCCGCGGCGAGTCCCTTGGGAAGGTTGACGTCGACGGCCAGCCGAACCCCGTCGGTCATCGGGACGTACACCGAGGTCCGAGCCACGTCGACCGCGCCGGAGGCGGCCGGGGCCGGGCAACTCTGGAGCGGCTCGGGCTGCTGGGCCCCGAGCGGACCAACCATCACGATGCCGAATGCGAGCCCTAGTCTGATTGATCTCATCTCAAACGCCTTTCCACACCGGTGACCGTTTTTCCATGAACGCCCGTAGCCCCTCTTGGATGTCTTCGCTGGCCATGCACGCCATCATCCCATCCACCTCGTACTGGAGCATCGCCTCGAGATCCACTTCCCACGTTCGCCGAAGCAGTTTCTTGATCAGGCGGACCGAAATCGGCGCATTCGCCGCCACCGCGCCGGCCAGCTCAAGGGCCCGCGCCAGCAGCCGGTCGGCCGGGACCAATTCGGTAATCAGCCCCGCGGCCAGCAAGGTCTGGGCGGGCACCCGCTCGCCGGTCAGGAGCCACTGCGCGGCCCGGCCGTGGCCGACGATCCGGGGCAGGTAGTGCATGACGCCGTTGGTTTCGAACAACCCCCGCTTGACCTCCGACAGCATCAACTCGGTTGCGTCGGTTCCGATTCGAATATCGGAGGCCAAGGACAGCTCGGCACCCACCCCGACGGCAATCCCATTGATGGCCGCGATGAAGATCACCGGGCTCTCGACCATTCGCCGGGTCAGGTCCTGAAACTGGTGCAATTGGCGGTGGGCATCTCGAACCAGGGCCTCCCGCTGGGGTTCCGCTTCCATCTCCTTGAGGTCGGCCCCGGCACTGAAGGCGCGACCCGTGCCGGTGATCACAACCGCCCGGAGCGAGGAGTCGAGCGAGAGCCGTCCCACCAGCGCATGGAGGCCCTCCATCGAGGCCCGGTCCATCGCGTTGAGCCGGTCCGGCCGGTTGAGACGGATCAGGGCAGTGTGCGGACCGGTGGATTCGAACAGGATCCGGTCGGTGGACATGAGCGGCCTTCGGTCAGAGTGACGTAGGAAAACAACAATCGTTATGTTCAATCGTCAAGCGGCCGATTGCGCACCGGCCCGCCCGGAGCGATTCTATCGTCCTCGTGCGTCTCGTGCCACCCGGAGGATTGCCTCGGATGACCGACCAGAGCAGCCACCGCACCATCGGCCTCGGCGGGGCCGTATTCACCCTGGTAGGCTACGAGTGCTGACGAGCTACGCGCTGGTGTCGTTCGCGGTCCCGGCGCTCCTCCCGTGGCAAAGCCTGAAGGGCATGACCGCGCCGATTGCCCGGGCGGCCGAAGTCTTCTTGCCGGCGTGGATCGGCGGGGTGATTGCGGTCGCCGCGTTGCTGGCCGCGGCGACGTCGAATAACGGGATGTTGCTGATTCATTCGCGGGACGTCCTTGCCATGGCCCGCGCTCGGGTATTCCCCGAGGCATTGGCGGCCCGGAACCAGGCCGGCGTCCCGGCCCTGGCGGTGGGGCTGGTGTCGGTCCTCTCGGTCGTCGCCGTGATCCTCGGAGGGACCGTCCGGCAGTACGCCATGATGGCGGTGATGAGTGTGATGATCCTCCAGGTGTTCCAGGGCCTGACGCTCCTTCGGCTGCCCCGGGTCATGCCGGTCGAGTGGGCCCAAGCTGGCTTCAGGCTCGAGGGGATGACCGGTATTATCGTGGTTGCCGTGCTGGTGGTGGTCTCCGTCGGCTTCTTCGGCTTGGGCTTCCTCGACAACCTTGCGATCTCGGCCGGTTACCTGGTCGTCGTGGTCGCCGGTCTGGCCTACTATTGGATCCGTCGCGCCGCCTTGGCTAAGGCGGGATACGACATGGACGCGGTACTCCGGAGCGGCGGGACGGCCGAAGGCTGAGCCTAGTGAGGGACTGCCGCCAATAGCGCGGTGGCCAACTTGCCGGGGTCCGCGTGGTCGCCGTTGGTCAGGACCACGACGGCGGTCTGCTGATCGGGCGCGAGGAGCAGGAAGGTTCGGAATCCGGTGTCGCCGCCGCTGTGGAACACCAGCCGTTGGCCGGCCCGCCAGGGCAGGAACCAGCTCAATCCGATCGCGACACTGTCGAACGACATTGGAACCCCCAAGGCGGCCGTCAGGTCGTGCTGGCGGCCCCAGAGCTCGCGGTAGGAACTGTCGGCCACGATTCGGGCGCCGTCCACGGTGCCGTGCGCGAGATCGGCCAGGACCTCGAAGCCGATGTTGCTGTACTGCCAGTGTTCGCCGGGCGCCGCGATCAGGGCTGAGTCGGCCAGGGTCCGGACCCACCGCTCGAGCGCGCCGGTGTCCCTCTCCGGCGATCCCCAGTGGTAGTCGGTGACATCCGGCATGCCGGCCGTATGGGTCAACAGCTGCCGGACCGTCATCCCGGTCGCCCGGGGATCCTTGATCCGAAAGTAGGGCAGGTATCTCCACGTCCGTGCGTCAAACGCCCTGGTTCAGCAGCGGCCCGCGCAGCGGACCGTCCGCTGCAACCGGCTGTCAGGCGGCGCTATGCATGATGAGCCCTCTCGCGGCGCCATGCCATTCGGCCCTTAACGAGGCGCTCCGCCGCATTTCCGCCATCTTGACGGGCCCGATCGTTGGTGTTATCGGTGAAGTACCGTGATTGGTCGGCAGGTCATCACAGCTCAGTTGTTCGTATGCGACGGCTGATCAGAACGGCGTGGCAATTTGGCAACGTGCCTCAGGCGGCTCCCACAGGATTCAACAGTGCCGTAGAAGCTGCGACAATCACCGTACCGCAACCGTCGGATGGGCCCATGATTGGCCAGACAGTTGTCCCGTTTATCAGCACCGCCGCTACCCTGCTCGGGGCCGTTCCGAACCAACTAACCCACACGATTCTAGACAAACCAGTCTGCAAGGCGTGTGAGATCGTCATCGGAGCCCGCCGAGTCTCCCTCGTCGATACTTCTTCGTCTGCCCCCGAGTTGATTGGGTTCCTATCTGGGTTCGGGCGCCTTTACTTGGTCGCAGCCCGCGGGGATGCCCCGCAAGCCTTCGATGCCAATGGGCACTTCATCCGATCTCTTGGCCGAAAGGGATCGGGGCCCGGTGAGTTTGTCGCCAGCGACGCCTTCGCGGCCGGTCCAGGGGACTCGATCGCAGTTTACGATGGAGGGACCAGGCGGATTCAACTCTTTGACAGCAACCTCAGATTTGGCCGGTCGTTGTCGTTGCCGCAGGGCATTGTCAACGGCGGCGTTCTCTGGCTTGCTGATAGGGAAATGTTCGCAGTGAGTGGCCCGCGGGCAAGCCCCGAAGATATCAGCTACACCATCCACTTCTACGGACGGGATGGCGTACATCGAAGGAGTATCGCCGAAAGCTCCATTCCAATGGTACCACCATCGAATGGATCTGAGCTATATAGGCTCTTGCAGCCGTTGCCTAACGGCGACGTGTTATCGGTGTCGTTCGAGGGGGCATACACAATTGAGATTTGGAACATAGACACCGGGAAACTGCGACAGAGATGGGTACGTGATAGCCCCTGGTTCGAGGTGAAGGCGGGGCCCTTCAAGTCACGCATCGTGTCGGCACAGGTCGATTCTACAGGGTTGTTGTGGACCTTGATATCGAATCCGTCGCCAGACTGGGAGAAAGGTGTCAGTTCGCGGGTGATTGGCAGTGGCCTGCACACGGAAACGCTATACAAGATCACCAACCGTGATCTGATCGCAGACGCCGTGATTGAAGTAATCGATGTCCGCCGGGGCGAACTTGTGGCGCGGGCCCGCTTCGACAAGCTTTATCCAGCACTCCTACAGCACGGCCTCCTCGCAGGAGAATCGCCTACTGGCGTGGGCTTCGACCTTTTCGACATTCGCTTGAAACGGCCCTAAATCCACGGAGCGGAGTCGCAGTCAACCCTCACAAACAGGGAGTTGCCATGTTGAACCGAATCACGTTATTGGCTGTTTCACCGCTGTTGCTGCTGGGATTGCGCACCGGCGCCGTGACGGCGCCTGTCGAAGCTGGTTTCTTGTGCTACGGCTGCTGCAGCAACCAAGCCCTCTTCTACAAATGCTGCGGCGATCCAACATTCCAGCTGCATGCACTGCCAAGGTATAACTTCGGGACTGGGGTGGTGCCGCCACAGCATGATGATTGCTCGCCGGGTCCGTGCCATGCCGGGTGCGGATTTGGGGCGAACGAACAGAAAGACGTGACGTTGGTGATGAGCGGTGATTTGGAGGCGACCGCCCGTCTCATCCAAGCCAAGCCGGCCGATTTCGTTCTGAACCACAAGAGGAGCGCGTTGCAGATCTACTCGAATTGCGATGGTCCCCGGCGCCTGGTTGGGCATATCCCATTGACCGGGGAGCAGCTGGCGCTGGCGGAATAGGGTGCCGAGGTACCGACGAGTTATCGCTGGCCAGCCGAAGTGACTCGGGGGCCGTTCCTCGGGAGCACTGACCCCGGATGGCTAGCGATAAACGCGGTCAGGCCAACGCCCCCACATCATTTACTTGGTACCCGCCATACCATTGACTCGTGGAGGGGACGAGAAATAAAGCCTTGTCGGCATCCCGGGGCTAGACGACGCCATTGCTGCAATGGCTGCATTCGCTCCTGGTGACTAGAACGTCTCGAGAACCGCCCCCGCCTGCGGGATCATCGTGGCCATCGCCTCGTAGGGACGACGACACAGCGTTACCGGATCAAGTCGTTCCAGGTACGCGTCCAGCGGGTCGAACCCCACATCGGTGTTGACGAGCTCGGCGATGGCACCCCCCACCTGTGCACCGCCGTGTCCGACGGTGTGCGCTACCGCGACGGCGTCCGCGAGTTGACCCCGACCCGAAAGCTGCGCGCCGCCTGATGCCGATTACACACCTATTGACAAGGGCTCCAGGTAGGTGGTAACCGGCTGGTCCAGGCCGACCTTCCCTTGTTCGACCAGTTGCATGACCGCCGTCGCCACGAAGGGCTTGGTGACCGACGCCATGTGGAAGATCGTTTCCGCCGTGACGGGGTGCCCGCCGTGCAGCGACGTGGTGCCGAAACCCGCCCGGTATACGGTCTGGCCCTGCTTCCAAACCCCCACGGCCAGGCCGGGGAGGTGGTGCGCGGTGTCGAAGCGCTGGCTAGTGGCGGCCAGGCTGTCGACCAGGGCCGTGTGCTGTGCAGTTTCGGCTCGGCCGCAGCCGGCCAGAAGGGCAACGATTAATATCGGACGCATCCGGCGTTCTCCTGGGCCCCGAGCGGGGGTACAATTCGTCTGGTAGTCCAGTGTTGACCCTTGCCTACGGATTCCTGCATGCGTCGTTTCAACTTGCTTCTCACCCTGGCGGGCCTCCTCGCCGCTCCTCTGGCGGCTCAAGACGACCAGTACTTGGCCCTGGCCAAGAA
>JAYTTT010000126.1:0-9445 GCA_043744895.1 Gemmatimonadota bacterium
ATCCAGACCTGCGCCCCATACCCACCCGTGGTGTCGGCCGCCGCGGGCGTGGTCGAGTATTTCACCCATCCTTCGGGAAGGATCCGAACCCCGTTCCAGACGCCGTCGTTCAGATAGAACTGGCCGAACCGAGCCCAGTCGCGGGCGCTGCCATACATGTATGAGGACCCGACGAAGGTGCCCGATGGATCCGGCTCCAGCACGGCCGTCGTCATCCCCAGCGGCTCGAACAGCGCCCGGCGGGGAAACTCGGCGTAGACCCGGTCTTCCCCGACCGCCTGCCGAACGATCCGGGAAATAATGTTGGTGGTGCCGCTCGAATACGACCAGCGGCTCCCGATCGGATCGGCCAGCGGAAGCGAGGCGGCGTAGGCCCCCGCGTCGTCGGCCATGAAGAGGTCCTTGGCGACGTCGCTGGCAACACCGGTGTAGGTCTCGTCGAACGCCAGCCCCGAACTCATCCGCATCAGATCGAGCCGGATCGCCGCCCGGGGGTCGCCCGCGCCCATCCATTCGGGAACATCCGCGGGGCGATCGACCGCCAGCCGGCCCTGCTTTACGAGGATCCCGACCAAGGCGTTGGTGACGCTCTTCGTCATCGACCAACCCAGCTGCGGGGTGGTGGCGTCGAAGCCTTTCGCATAGCGCTCGGCCACGACGATCCCGCGGGTTCGCCTCGTGCTATCGACCCCGGGCTCGGCAAACGTCCAGGCCACGACCGACCGGCTGGCGCTGTCGACCCGATACGGAACCCGAGCGGCCAGACGGAGGTCCTGACCGAGCGCCACGGCCAGGGGTCGATGCGACACAAACAAGGTCGAGCAGAGCATCTTCGCGGCGTACCCGGTGTTCACGCCGGGCGCCAATTGTGCCGGGAGATTGCCGGCCGGGCGCGCGATTGAAACCAGCGCGAGGGCGGCGGCGAACCTGGTCGACTTGCTCATCCATTACCTGGTCTGGGGGAACCCGAGGTTGACCGAACTGGTGGCCGGATCGGGCCACCGGCTGGTCACGACTTTGCCCCGGGTATAGAAATGCACCCCGTCGGGCCCGTAGATGTGAGTATCGCCGAAGAGCGAATCTTTCCAGCCACCGAACGAGTAGTACGCCACCGGCACCGGAATCGGCACGTTGATGCCGACCATCCCGCAGGTCACCTCGGACTGGAACCGGCGGGCCGCCCCGCCATCGCGGGTGAAGATCGCGGCCCCGTTGCCGTACTGATTGTGGTTGACGATGGCGAGTGCCTCATCGTAGGTCGTGGCCCGGACGACCGACAGGACCGGCCCGAAGATCTCGTCGCGGTACACGGCCATGCCGGGGGTAACCCGATCTACCAACGACACCCCGAGGAAAAAGCCGTTGCCCGCGAACGTCTGCCGCCGGCCGTCAGTGACCACCGTGGCGCCTTCCTGCTTCGCCAGATCGAGGTAGGAGGCGACCTTGTCCCGGTGTTCCCGGGTAATGAGCGGTCCCATCTCGGCCGCCGGATCGGTCCCCGGTCCGATCTTCACCTTCCCGAGCCGGGCCGCGATCGCCTCGACCAGGGCATCGCCGACCGAACCCACGGCGACCACGACCGAGATGGCCATGCACCGCTCACCGGCCGATCCGTAGGCCGCGCTGACCGCCGCATCGGCGGCGGCTCCGACGTCGGCGTCGGGCAGTACGACCATGTGGTTCTTGGCGCCGCCTAACGCCTGGACCCGCTTGCCCGCCGCGGTGCCCCGCTGATAGATGGCCCGGGCCACCGGGGTCGAGCCGACGAAGCTGATCGCCTCGACGGTCCGGTGATCCAGGAGGCGGTCGACCGCCACCTTGTCGCCCTGGACCACGTTGAGCACCCCGTCCGGAAGGCCCGCCTCGGTCAGCCACTTGGCCATGATCAGCGACGCCGACGGGTCCTTTTCCGACGGCTTCAAGATCACGGCGTTGCCGCAGGCAATGGCATTGGAAACCATCCAGAGCGGCACCATGGCTGGGAAATTGAAAGGCGTAATGGCCGCGACGACGCCGAGCGGTTGGCGGATCGAGTAGACATCGACCCCGGCCGACACGCCTTCGCTATAGCCCCCCTTCATTGCCTGGGGAATCCCGGCCGCGAATTCGACGTTCTCGATGCCGCGGGCCACCTCGCCCGCCGCGTCGGAAGGCACCTTGCCATGCTCGAGGCTGATGGCCTGGGCCAGCTCCGCCCGGCGCTCGACCAAGATGTGCCGGAACCGGAACAGAACGTCGGCCCGCTTACCGAGCGCGGCGTGGCCCCAGCTGGTCGCGGCCTTGGCCGCGACCGCCACCGCCTCGTCGACCTCCTCGGCCGACGCCAAGTCAACGGCCGCCTGCTGTTCGCCTAACGCGGGATTGAAGACGGGCCCGCTCCGCCCGGAGCGGCCCGCGACCTCGCGGCCGCCGATGAAATGGGAGATCGTTCGCAATGGCACCCTACCGGCAATAGTGACGAGCGGTGGCCGCGAGCACGTCCGCGGTCTGAAAGACACTTTCGATATCAACCCATTCGACCGCGGCATGGGCCCCCGCCCCGGTCGGTCCGAACACCACGGTTTCGACCCCGGCGGCCGCCAGCAGGGCCGAGTCCATCCACGGGGTGTCACCCACCATCTTGGGGACCCGGCCCAGCACCTCGGCCGACGCGCCGGCGAGGGAGCGGACCACCGCCGCCTCCGGCGCCACCTCGAACGGATCGCGGGCAAAGAAGCAGTTGAGGTTCGCCGCGAAGCTCGGATCGTCGGCCTGAAGCTCCCGAACCAAGGCGGTGATCTCGGCTAAGGCACTCGCTTCGGTTTCGCCGGGAATAGTCCGGCGCTCGATCTCCAGGCGGCAACTGGCCGCGTAGGTGCTGAGGCCGGTGCCGCCGTGCACCGTGGCGGCATGGAGCGACGGCGGGCCCACTAAACGATGCGGGGGGCAGCGCCGCAACTCCTGCTCCAGCCGGTCGAGCCGGCCCAGGAACCGGCCCATCCGAATGTTCGCGTCGATCCCCTGGTCGACCTTGCTGCCGTGGGCCGCCCGGCCGATGGTCTCGACCGCGATCCACAGGTATCCCTTGTGCGCCAGGCAGATCTCGAGCGCCGTCGGCTCGGTCACGATCGCGCCGTCCACATGGATCCGCCGGGCCAGATCGGCCGTGCCGCAGCTGCCGTACTCCTCGTCCGCCACGGCCGCCACGATGACATCACCCCGAAGCCGGACGCCCCCCTCCTGGAGGATCTTGACCGCGGTCAGGCACGCGGCGACACTGCCCTTCATATCGTACGAGCCGCGCCCGTAGAGCTTGCCGTCTTGCACCGCACCGGAAAACGGCTCCGCCATGCCGTCGACCTCGACGGTGTCGTAATGGCCGTTCAGCATCAAGCTCTTCCCGCCCCCGGTACCCCGGAGGCGGCCGGTCACGCTGATCCGGCCCGGCTCAGGTTCGTGCCGCTCGACCTCGAGGCCGAGTTCACCTAACCGGGCCGCGGTGTAGTCGGCGATTTCACCTTCGCCCGGGGCGCCGGGTACCAGCTTCGGATTGATCGAGTTGATCTGGACCAGGCGCTCAAGGGTCGTGAGGCACCAGGCTCGGCACTCGGCACTCGGCACTCGGCACTCGGCGGTTGGGGGTTGGGGGTTGGGGGTTGGGGGGAAGGTAATCGGGGGACGGGGGGCGGTTCCGAGCCTGATTGAGATGGGGGAACCTGAAAAGGGATCGGGGCGAGCTTTCGCCCGCCCCGATCGCCGAAGCCGACCCCCAACGATCTAGCCTCAGGGCACGGTTACCGTGCAGTTGGCCGGGGTATAGTTGGAATTGTTCTCCTCCGGTTGCGGCACGATCAGCGTGGCCTGGAGACCCCGAGTCAGCCCTTGCTTGTGGTAGGCACCGGTCGGATAGACCGACTCGACCCCGCGACCATACCCCGAGAGGCCACCGCCGGCCGGACGAGCCAGTCGGCGAAGGTCGCCGAGCCGGTGCGCCGTCAGGTACATCCAGAAGGCTCGCTCGCGGAACGTCAAATCGACCCGACCGTTCGCCGTGCCCGGATCGGTCAGCGGCGTCAGCGCCGCTACGGTGGCGCGGGCGTCATTGAGTTTTTGAAGCCAGAGCCCCAAGCTGCCGGCCTGGTAGGCCGCCTCGGCTTCGATCAACCGGGCCTCGATCCCGGTCGCCATTTCAACCGGCGAGTCGATCGACGGATATTTCTTTTGCACCAGGTTCGTCGTCGGGGCCGTCTCCACCAAGTGCGTTACCTGGATCTTGCCGACCGTGTTGCCAAGCTCCCGGGTGGCCTGCTCACCGGTGGCCGTGGTCACGATTTCTTCCAGTTGGAACGGCACCGCTTTGAGGGTCCAGTCCAGGGTCCCAACGCCGTTGGGCCCCACCGTCAGGGACTTGGTCTGGGAGGCGTAGCCGAGCATGAACACCCGGATGGTGTGGAGACCCGGCGTCATGCCCCGAATCGTGTACTGGCCCTGCTGGTTGGTGATCGCAAACACCTGCTGGGTCGTGGCCTGAACCCGGGCTCCAACCAACGGCTGCCCGTTGGCCTCGTCGGTGACCTTACCTGACACGCCCGCTTGCTGGGCGACTGCTCGACTGGACGCCACCAAGCCGAGAGCGAGCAAGACCGCGCTTCGGACTCGTCGAACGACCTGTCCCTCAATGGCTTACAGGAACAGAGGGACCGCGCTGTGTCGGTTCGTCATGCGTCAGATCGACACCGGTGACCGGTATTGTATCCATTCCAGGGTACGATACGAACGGGGGGTTCCGCAAGCCCAGTCGGCCGGGTCGTCGGTAGACACCGGACCGCCCCCGGCCGTAGCTTCCTCTGATGCAACTTCTTGGGAAAACCGCCCTCGTCTGCGGCAGCACTCAGGGCATCGGGCTGGCCACCGCCATGGCCCTGGCCGACGCTGGGGCCAACATCGTACTGGTGGCCCGCGATCCGGATCGGCTCGCGACGACCCTCAGCCGGCTGCCGCACCCCGCAACCGCCCAGCGCCACGACACGATCGCGGCCGACTTCAACGATTCCGCCCAAGCCCGCACCGCTCTGGACCATTGGCTTGCCGATGGAGACGTGGTGCACGTCCTTGTCAACAACAGCGGCGGTCCCCCCGGCGGGCCAATCATCGCGGCCACCGCCGATGCCTTCCTTGCCGCGTTCCAGAGCCTGTTGGTGACCAGTCACCTGATTTCCCAGGCCGTCATCCCCGGGATGAAGGTCGCCGGCTACGGCCGGATCATCAACGTGGTCTCGACCTCGGTGCGCCAACCCCTCAAAGGTCTCGGCGTCTCCAACACCGTCCGCGGCGCCGTGGCCAGCTGGGCCAAAACCCTCGCCGGCGAACTCGGCCCCTTCGGCATTACCGTCAACAACATCCTCCCCGGCGCCACCCGGACCGGCCGCCTCGACGCCGTCATCGACAACCGCGCCAAAGCCACCGGCCACCCCCGCGAAAAGATCGAAGCCGAAATGCTGGCCGAGATCCCCCTGGGCCGCTTCGCCGCCCCCGAGGAAATCGCCAACGCCGTCCGCTTCCTCGCCGGCCCCGACGCCGCCTACATCACCGGCATCAGCCTCCCGGTCGACGGCGGCCGAATCTCGAGCCTATGACCCGCCGAGCGCCGAGCGCCGAGCGCCGAGTCCCGAACTACATCAACGGCGCCCTGGTGCCCCCCGCCGCCGGGCGCTACCTCGAGAACATCGACCCAGCCACGGCGGAAGTCATTTCAGAGGTCCCAGACAGCGACGAAACCGACGTGGCTCACGCCGTCGCCGCTGCGGCCGCCGCGTTCCGCCCCTGGGCCGAGTTGCCGGCCTCGGACCGTTCGCGATACCTGACGCGGATCGCCGATCAGATCGAAGCCCGCCTGGCCGAGTTTGCCCGGGCGGAATCGATCGACACCGGTAAGCCGCTGTCCCTGGCCACCAATCTCGATATTCCCCGAGCGGCGGCCAACTTCCGGTTCTTCGCCACGGCCATTCTCCATACCGCGGCCGAGAGCCACGCCACCGACTACTCCGCCATTAACTACACGCTTCGCCGCCCCCGCGGAGTAGCGGGTCTGATTTCTCCATGGAATCTGCCGCTCTATTTGTTGTCGTGGAAAATCGCGCCGGCCATCGCGACCGGAAACACCGCTGTTGCCAAACCATCGGAGCTGACGCCAACCACGGCAGCGCTGCTCGCTGAGGTCTGCCGGGAGGTTCGGTTGCCGCCCGGGGTGTTGAACCTGGTCCACGGCCTCGGTGCCACGGCAGGCGCCGCGATTGTCGCCCACCCGGCCGTCAAAACGATTTCGTTCACCGGCGGCACCGCAACGGGTGCCACGATCGCCCGGAGCGCGGCCCCGGTGTTCAAGAAGCTGACTCTCGAACTCGGCGGAAAGAATCCCACGATCGTCTTTGGCGACACCGACCTCGATCAGCACCTCGCGTCGATCGTCCGGTCGTCGTTCGCCAATCAGGGGGAGATCTGCCTCTGCGGTTCGCGAATCCTGGTGGAGGAATCGCTGTACCCGCGCTTTCTCGACCGATTCACGGCGGCGGTCAGCGGGTTGAAGATCGGTGACCCGCTCGAGCCGGGCACCGACCTCGGACCCCTGATCAGTGCCGGCCACCGCGACAAAGTGATGGGCTACATCGCACTGGCCCGATCGGAAGGCGGCGTGATCCGGACCGGTGGCGGCGCACCCACCGGCTTGCCCGCCCGTTGCGCCACCGGCTACTACGTGGCGCCGACCGTGATCACCGGCCTCCCGATGTCCTGCCGCACCAATCAAGAAGAGATTTTCGGACCGGTCGTCACCGTGATGCCGTTTCGCGACGAAGCCCACGCCATCGAACTGGCCAACGACAGTCCCTACGGCCTGGCCGCCTCGTTGTGGACCAACAACCTGACCCAAGCCCACCGAGTGGCCGAGCAGGTCGCGTGCGGCACCATCTGGGTCAACTGCTGGCTCCTCCGTGACCTCCGGGTGCCGTTCGGCGGCATGCGCCAGAGCGGGGTCGGTCGCGAAGGCGGCGACGAAGCGATCCGGTTCTTCACCGAACCCAAGAACGTCTGCATCAAACTCTAGCCAGGCTCTGACCTATGTCGGACACCATCCGCTCAGATCGCGCACCCGCCCCCGTCGGCGCCTACCCCCACGCCCGCCGCGTCGGGAATCTGCTGTTTCTGTCAGGCATCGGATCCCGGGTGCCCGGCACCAACGAAATCCCCGGCAACGTGGTCGATGCCTCCGGCGCTGTCGTGGCCCACGACATCGTCAAACAAACCCACCAAGTCCTCGCCAACATCCGGACCATCCTTGAAGACGCCGGCTCGACCTGGGATCAGATCGTCGACGTCACCGTTTTCCTGACCGACATGAAGACCGACTTCCCCGCCTTCAACCAAGTCTACGCCGAATACTTCACCACCAACCAGCCCACCCGCACCACCGTCGAAGTCGGCGCCCTCCCCACCCCCATCGCCATCGAACTAAAAATCATCGCCACCGCGCCGAGTGCCGAGCGCCGAGCGCCGAGTGCCGAGCCCTCACATCCGATGCCGAACCGCCCATAGATCCGGAAACAACGGCATGAAGAGCGATTGCTTCAGAAAATCGACCCCCGCCGATCCGCCGGTGCCTTTCTTTGCCCCAATGGTACGCTCAACCATCTTCACGTGACGGTACCGCCACTCCTGCATCCCTTCGTCGAAATCCGTCATCAGCTCAAAGAGAATGACCAGCTCAGGCTGATGTTGATAGAGCCGGAGCAGCTCCTCTTGGACCCGTTCGTCCGCCTGGGTCGGTAACCGGACGTCTTTCTCCAGGAGGTCCTGAGGGACGCTCGCGCCGCGGTGGACCAGGAACCGATAGAACGCGTCCACCACGCTCGGTTCGCCCAATCGGCGCTCGGCCTTGGCGCGACCGGGCTCCGTTTCGGGAATCGCGTGGGTCACGTTGCTCCGCTTATAGCCGAACGCGAACTCCACTTCCTTGAATTGGTACGACTGAAATCCCGACGCGGTATCAAGCCGGTTCCGAAACGACGAAAACGACAACGGGGTCATCGTCTCGATAATGTCGAGCTGGCCCACCAGCGTCTTCATCATCGTCCGCATCCGCTTCAGGGTCGCGATCGCCCCGAACAGGTCATTCCCGCGGAAGTCGGCCACGACTTTGGCGGTTTCGTGCAGCAACAGCTTGAACCACAGCTCATAGGTCTGGTGGATCACGATGAAGAGAAGTTCGTCGTGCTCTTCCGGCGATGATTTCGGCTGCTGCAAATCCAGCAGTTGGTCGATCTTGAGATAGGATGCGTACGTGACAGGAGCCACAGTTACCTCGAAAGAAGAAGCCAACCAGCGGAGGCCACCAGCAGAGCACCAAGGGACCAACCGACCCGCCGGAGTGTCCTCGCTTGGCTCACCGCCCGGGCCCGCGCCTCGGCATAGGGAATCAGCGAGAATGCGATCATCGGATACAACGGGCGGTACCATCCGGGCAGCAAGGCCGCCAGGAACTTCTCCAACCGCTTCGTCCACAGGAACGCCGGCGAGGCGACGTGGTCCCGCATTTCATGGAAATTGGCCAGCGCCAGATCGGCGATCGCCTCGGCGTTGGGCTTCCGATTTTGCTGGTAGCGCTCGAACGCCAGATCCAGGTTGCCGGGGTTCCCTTTGAGTTGGTCGACGAACTCAAGGCAATCCTCGAACCCGCAATTGGCGCCCTGGCCATAGAACGGCACGATGGCGTGGGCGGCATCGCCGATCAGGACGGCCTTGGTGCCGATCCGCCAGGGATAGGTCCGAATCGTCACCATCGCGCCGGCCGGGTTCGCGAAGAAGTCTTCGATGAGGGTCGGCATCAAGGGAACCGCGTCGGGAAACTCGCGGCGGAAGAACGCCTCCACGGCGGCCGGGCTGGTGAGTCGGTCGAAGCCGTTCTCCCCGGTTCGCGGCAGGTACAGGGTAACCGTGAACGAGCTGTCTCGATTGGCCATCGCCATCATCATGAAACGGCCCCGGGGCCAGATATGCATGGCGTTCACTTCGAGGGCCGGGGTGCCGTCGGCCCGGGCCGGAATGAACAACTCCTTGTAGCTGTGCTCCAAGTAGCTCTGGGCGTACTCCTGGTACTCCCGCTTCTGCATCACCGGCCGCACCGCCGAGAACGCCCCGTCCGCCCCGACGATGATCCCCCGGCTGATCCGGGCATCGCCGCCGGTCTCCGCGTCCGCATGGGCCACCGTCCCCGCCTGTAGGTCGACGTCAACACACCGCCGCCCAAACGACAACACCACGTTCGGTGTCTTCCCTGCCGCCACGATCAACGCCCGATTCAACTCCCCCCGCGAAAACGAGTTGATCGCCTGCCTCCCATCCCCATACGCCTGATACGCCAGCCCCCCCCCGTCCGCCGCCGAGTGCCGAGTGCCGAGTGCCGAGCGCCGAG
>JAYTTT010000127.1:0-2435 GCA_043744895.1 Gemmatimonadota bacterium
AGGTCCCGAAACTCGGAGATGTCCGCCCCCGCCACGAACGCCTTCGGGCCGGCACCGGTAATGATGGCGGCCCGGATCTCGGGCGACTGGCGGACCTGATCGATCGCCCCCCCGAGGTCGGAAATGACCCGGGCGTTGAGGGCATTCAGCTTGTCGGGGCGGTTGACGGTAATGAAGGCAATTCCATCGCGAACGTCGAACAGCAAGGTTGAGTAGCTCATGGCCGAAAAGTAGTTGGATCGCCGCGCTTGCGGCTATCATTCCGGCGACCCGATACCTGGAGACATCGCTCGATGGGGCCTGTGGGCTGGACGGTAGTCGTAATCGGCGCGCTGATCGCGTTCGGGGTCTTCCAGTTGATCTATTTCTCGGTCGTGCTCCGGTGGGAAGACGAGCGCACCGTGGGTCTTGAGTACTACGGCCTCCGCCCTGCCGAGCGGGACCGATTCAAGCGGGCCCTCCGAGCCCACGCCCGGTTCCTGGCCCCGCTGTTCCGGCTTTACGGGCGTTTCATCCGGATCGATTTTCGGAAGGTGCGGTTTCAGTATCGGGGCGTGTCCGGCCCCTCGGGGAGTTGCAGCGCCGAGACCTTTGCCGCCGCCGCGAACTACCAGCCTCGGCCTGAAGACGTCTTCGTGGCCACCCAGATGAAATGCGGCACGACCTGGATGCAACACATCGTGTACGAGGTGGTCCATCGCGGCCGCGGCGATCTCGTGGCCACCGGGACGACGCTCTATTCCCAATCCTGCTGGCTCGAAGGGCGCAAGAGCGTCTCCATTGACCGAGCCCCGCTCCTGGGTGGCGATCGGCCGGCCCGGATCATCAAGACCCATCTCCCGGCCGAACTCTGCCCCGCCGACCCGGCGGCCCGATACATCTATGTCGCCCGTCACCCCGTGGCATGCTTTGCCAGCTGCGTCGATTTCGTCACTACAAATGTCGGGGCCATGGCGCCGGGCCTGCCGGCGTTTGAGGCCTGGTTTACCGACCCCGATCTGATGTGGTGGGGCACCTGGCCCGCCCACGTGGCGGGCTGGTGGGCTCGTGCCGAGCGGGACGGCAACGTCCTCGTGGTGTTGTTCGAGGACATGAAGAAGGATCTCAGGGCGGTCGTTCGGCAGGTCGCGGCCTTCCTGGGCGTTGCGCCGCTGTCCGATCCCGAGCTCGAGCTCGTGGCCGAGAAATGCGGCTTCACCTACATGCAGACCCATCAGGACCTCTTCGAGATGCACCCACCCCATGTGCTCCAGGTTGACGCGGCCTTCTTCGTCCGGGGCACCGCCGACCGGCACCACGATGTCTCCACCGAGGCCCGGCGGCGGATCGGGGCCTGGGCTGGACGCGAGATGGCCCCCAGCCTGTTCCCGCTGGCCCGAGCCTATCCGGATCTTCAATGACCAGCACCTCGGCCCGGATGGCCGGATTTGCGTCAACCCGGCGATTTCGCTCCCGTATCCCAGGCATCCTTGCTATCTTTGAACCATGAAACCGGGAACGAAATTCGCCATTGGCGCCACCGTGATTGTGGCCGCGATCGCCCTGCT
Organism: Gemmatimonadota bacterium; assembly: GCA_043744895.1. GTDB lineage: Bacteria > Gemmatimonadota > Gemmatimonadetes > Gemmatimonadales > GWC2-71-9 > SHZU01. The sequence goes on from JAYTTT010000127.1 coordinate 1,548, forward strand.
GATCTATACCGGGGTCAGCCAAACGGGCGTCTATTTCTTGAGTCCTTCCGAGCTGCTGGCTCGAACCGAAACCGACCCGACGTTCCATGATGTCGGCCTCAAGGTTGGGGCCAAAGTGGTCCGCGGATCGATTCAGCGTGATGCCCCCCACCAGCGGATCGACTTCATGGTCTCCGACAGCACCGGACGCTTCCCGGTGACGTACCAGGGTATCGTTCCCGATACCTTTACCGACGAAAACGAGATCGAAGTGATCATGGCCGGCAAACTCGGTCGCGACGGGGTCTTTCACGCCACCGAAGTGCTCGCCAAGTGCGGCTCCAAATACGAATCGGAGCTCTCCAAGCTCTCGAAGCAGAGGAAGCAGCAGTCCTGAGCCGGTGAGAGGAGCGGGCGCGCCGCCCACTCCTCGCACCGCCCGCCTAGCGGTATTCCAGCTTGATTGCCCCGTTCGTGATCGATCGTTCTCCTTTGATGACCCAGTTCGCGCCCGGTAGGAACGCGTTGGCCGCGACCTGATCCTCGACGGCATTGCCGACCGGGTCGTCGTTGGTTTTGAACCAGGAGGTGATGGCCCGGATCACCCGGAGATACATCGGGGCTTTCTTGATGATCCGGCCCCCGAAGCCCGTGGTCGAGTCCTCGGCCCCGGTCAGATCGCTATAGACCAGCTTGACCGCGTCAAACAAGTTGGTGGTCCGCGTCGAGTCGATCTTGATCTCGCACGAGGTGTCGTCGTCCTCAACCACGAACAGTCGAAGGTTCTGCCCCGGGTGCTGGATCTTGTATTGATCGAACTGGGTTGGGCTGAACAACATCACGTTCCCCGACCAGCTCGTCGAGTTCTGGTCGAACTGGTAGGGCCCCCCGGCGTTCTCGCCGGCGCAC
>JAYTTT010000128.1:0-33188 GCA_043744895.1 Gemmatimonadota bacterium
GCCCATTCCCCTGGCCTGGCGCTCACGGTCGCGTTCCTGGCCGGTTCGCTATTCTTCCAGAACGCCTATCAGACCGCGGAGTTTGCCCTGGTGCAGCGGATCCTCCCTCCCGAGCGGGTCGGGGCGGCCACCGGTCTCTACAACGGGATCTCGATCATTCTCGGCGGCGCCGGCGGCACCGCGTTGGTCGGCAAGGTCGTCGAGGCCACCGGTAGCTATGACAGCGGTTTGATGGTGGTGGTCGTGGCGGGATTGCTCAATTTCGTCGTCCTCGGACTTCTCTATCGGCGGATCAAATACTGACCCATGAAATTCGAAACCGATACCCCCTGCGTCGTGAGCGCCGCGCTGGTCGGCGGCTTTGCCCGGAAGGACCAGCTCCCCTGGCTGCCGTGCACCCCGAAGGAGATTGCCACGTCGGCCCTCGAGTGCTGGCGGGAGGGTGCGGCCATTTGCCACATTCACGTTCGGAAGCCCGATGGAACGCCCACCCACAGCAAGGCCATGTATGAAGAGATCCGCGACTTGGTCCGGGCGGAGTCGGATCTCAACTTAAATTTCACGACCAGCCGGCTCGAGAACATGACTCCGGAGGACCGATTCGAGCCGGTCCAGTGCGGCCCCGAGCTCGCCACCTTCAACAGCGGCAGCTTCAACTTCGGCGATGCCTTCGTGTTCGAGAACTCGCCCACCTTCATGCGCCGGATCGCGATGGAGTTCTGGAAGTACCAGGTCCGGCCGGAGTTCGAGTGCTTCGACACCGGCCACATCGGCAACATCAAACGGATGATCGACGAGGGATACTTCGAGCCGCCCTACTTCTTTCAGCTCGTGATGTTGCCCCGGGGCACCACGCCGCCCCGCCCCGGTCTCATGCTCGAAGTCCTGAAAGAGTTACCGCCCGAGGCCCACTGGATGTCGGTGGGTGTCGGCAAGGATCAACTACCGATGAACACACTCGGGATCATTCTCGGTGGCCACGTCCGGACCGGCTTCGAGGACAACTTCTACTATCGCCGGGGCGAAAAGGGAACCTCGAACGCCCAGATGGTGGCGCGGGTGGTCCGGCTCTGCAACGAACTCAACCGGCCGGTGGCCACCGCCGCCGAGGCCCGGGCAATCCTCGGCCTTCGAGACGCGAAGAATCCGGCCTCGACCACGGGGCCGGCGGCGGAACTGTTCGCGGCGGTTCCCCGTCTCTTGGCCGGAACCACTCAACCGGGGCTCTGGTCGAGTTACCAATTCTTCCTTCGGGGCGACGGCGGCGGCGCTTGGTGGATCAGGATCGACCAAGGCGTAGCGACCGCCGGAGCCGGAGAGATTGCCCACCCGGGCGCCTACATCACCGCCGCCACAACCGATCTGCTGGCGGTGCTGGGCGGGACCATCCACCCGGTCGGCGCTGTCCAGACCGGCAAGATCAACGTGAGCGATCTCCGATTCAGCGGGTACGGCGCGTTGCTGCAGGCCCTGGCTGCCGGCAAGGCGCGGACCGCATGATCAGGCGAATCGTCGTTGGTCTGGCCATCCTGCTGGGGCTGACCCGCCCATCGGCCGCTCAGCAACCGGGGTGGGATCGGGGCCTTGATGCGTTGATGGATTCGATCCGGGCCCAATGGAAGATCCCCGGCATGGCGGTGGCCGTGGTCTCCAAGGGTCGGGTCATTCACCTGGCGGGCTACGGCCTCCGGGACGTCCCCAACCGGCTCCCGGTCACCCCCGACACCAAGTTCGCGATCGCGTCGATCAGCAAATCCTTCACGGTCACCACGCTGGCGGCGCTCGCCAAGCAGGGAAAGATTGAGTGGGACCGGCAGGTTCGCGACTATCTCCCCGATTTCCGGATGTACGATCCGGTCGTGACCGAACGGATGACGATCCGCGACCTGGTCACCCACCGCTCCGGCCTGGCCCGTCACGATCTGATGTGGGCAATCGGGATCTACTCGCGGGAAGAGCTCTACCAGCGGCTTCGATACCTCGCCCCGAACAAAGACTTCCGCACCGCTTGGCAGTACCAGAATCTGATGTTCACGACCGCCGGATACCTGGCCGGGAAAGTGAACGGCACCAGCTGGGAGGACCTGGTCCAGTCGGCCGTGTTCACCCCGCTCCGGATGACCAATTCGGGAACCTCGCTCGAGGCCTACCAGCGCTCGCCCAACATCGCGCTCCCCTACGCCATCCACGACGCCGATACCCTGATGCCGGTCCCCTGGCGGAGCACCGACGCGATTGCCCCGACCGGCGGGGTCCACGCCAGCCTCGACGACCTGACCCGGTACCTCATCATGCAGATGCAGGGCGGGATGTTCGAGGGCCAGGAGATCATCGCCCGGGCCGACGCGCGGGCCATGCAGACTCCGCAAATGGCCATGCAGCAGCCGATGACGATCCTGGCCGGAGAATTTCCCGAACTGGGCGACGAGGCCTACGGCATGGGACTCTTGATCACGAACTACCGGGGCCACAAGCTGGTGCACCACCCTGGGAACTGGGACGGCTATTCGCTCGAGCTGAGTTTCCTGCCTAACGACTCACTCGGAGTGGTTGTCCTCACCAACATGTACAGTTCGATCCTCCGGGATTTCCTCCCCTGGCTGATCTACGACCGGCTCTTAGGGCTTTCGCCCGCAAACTGGAACGCCCGGTTCCTCGACCGCTTGGGCCGAATGCGGACGATGACCCGGAACCAGCGGGCCCAGGAGGAGGCGAGCCGGGTCCCGAACACCACGCCGTCCCACCCACTCGACGCCTACGTCGGGCGCTACAGTCACCCGGCCTATGGCGACATGGTCGTGAGCCGCGACGGCAACGGGCTCCGGCTCACGTTCGGCGCCTATGAGTTTCCGTTGCCTCATTTTCACTACGACGTGTTCCGGTTCGCACCGCCGGCCGGAAACCCGGTGCATAACCGGTTCCGGTGGCGGATCACCTTCAATACCGATGTGGACGGATCGGTCGGGTCATTGTCGGCACCCGTCGAGCCCACCGTTGGGCCGATCGTGTTCACCCGGCGGAAGGGCTAGCGCCGGCGGTCGTAGTAGTCCACCGGCCGGGTGTCGGCCCGGTAGACATCCGGTACCACCCAGTAGTAGTCCCCGAACTTCCGCCCCCGCGGCCACAGTTCGTCGAGCGAGTTGGCGTCGTAGAGCACCCCGCCCTTCATTACATACTGAATGTCGGCCGTGTTTCGGATGTTGATCAACGGATCGGCGTTGAACACGATCAGGTCGCCAAGCTTGCCGACCTCGAGCGAGCCGATGTCGCGGTCGAGCCCCATGAACTTGGCCCCGTGGAGCGAGGCCGATTCAAGCGCACCCATCGGGCCCATCGCGTCGGCGTACATCCAGACGTCCCAGTGCGACCCAATCCCGTGCTGCTGGCCGTGCGACCCGATCGGCGCCAAGCCGCCGGCCGCCACGATGTCGGCCGCCGCCTGGGCCATGAGTGGGAAGTTGTAGTCGGTCTTGGGCCGCAGGATCCGGCGGCGGGTATGGGGAATCAGCTCCCGCCACGGCATGAACCGCCGGAGCTTGGGGTCCTTCCACAAATCGCTCTCCTGCCACCAGTACTCCTCGTTCCACGCACCGGGCCCGCCGACCAGCAGGGTCTGCGAATAGACCGAGCCGAGCCGGCCAAGGAAGGTGGTGAAGTCGCCGTACAGCGGCGCCATGGCGGTCGGGTGCTCGAAGCCGGTGTGCCCGTCGAGCGCCATGCTGATCTTGTGATCGATGTCGATGCTGCCCTCGGCGGTGACCATGGTGCCTAACCGGCGGCCGGCTTCCACCACCCACTGGCGCCGGCGCCGGTCGGGCTGGAGGTATTCCTTGAGCCCGATGGCGCCCCAGGAGACTCGCCGCGCGGCATCCTGATAGGCCTCCTCGGCGTTGGCGTACACGTTATTGAAGGCGTTTTCGGTGGCGACAATGTTCTCAGCCGTCGAGAAGATCCGGGGCCCGATCATCCCACCGGCCTCAACCAGCTCGGCCTGCGGGAACGTGTTCATCGACTCGGTCGCGGGATCGAACGTGGTCGTGACGCCGTAGGCGAGGTAGATCGCGTTCTGGAAGTCGTGAACGGCTTCGACGCCGGCCTGTTCCCCGTGGTGGTGCGCGTGCATATCCACCCACCCGGGCATCACGGTCTTGCCGCCGATGTCCACCACCTTGGCCACCCCGACCGTGCTGCAGGCCCCGACGCAGGTAATCCGGCCGGCCTTGATCACGATGGTCCCCCGGGAAATCACCCGGCGGTTGTCCATGGTGAGAATCTTGGCGTTGGTCACCGCGATCGATCCCGGCGCCAGATCCCGCGGCACCGCGAGCTTGATCGTGACGGTATCGGCTCGCTTCGAACTAAGGGTGTAGCTGACGAACTGAGCCCCGTTGCCAAAGGTGACGGCGTCCGGGCCCCGCCACCGGGGGAACAGGCCGCCCATGGTCGAAAGCTGGGTGACTGGCAGCGATCCGCCCGCCTTGCCGACCTCGGGAACGGCGCCCTGGTAGCTGGTGGCGGCGAGCGGGGTGATGAATGCGTTACCGCCGACCGAGAAGGCCACCCACCGACCGTCGGGCGACACCGTCGCCTCGCCGGCGTTGATCAGCTTCTGGTGCTCGCGCCGGTCGGCTCCGTCGGGACGGGTCGACACCAGCAATTGACCGCGTGGCGCCGACTCGGCGAAGAACACCCGGCCTGCGGCAAACGAGGCCCGTCTCGGATCGCTGACCCGGCCGAGCACCGCTTCGGCACCGCCGCCGACCGGCATCGACACGAGATCCCAGTAGTTGCTGCGGCCGAGCCCCTGGCCGCGGGCGGTGGCGCCGGCTCCGCGCGACGCGACCAGCGTCAGACCGTCGGGCGACCACGAGGGTTCGAGGTACTCCCCGCTCCCGTGCGTCACCCGGACTGGTTCGCCGCCGCCGGCTGCCACCCGCCAGAGTGCACCGCGTTCCTTGTCGTCCCATGACGCGAAGGCAATCGCCTTCCCGTCCGGTGACCACGCCGGCTGATACTCGTAGGGCCCGAACGGAGCCGACGTTAGGCGCCGGGGCGCCCCCGCCGGAAGGTCCATCAGCCAGATCCGGCCCACCGCCTGGAACGCGAGGGTCCGACCGTCAGGGCTGACCGTGTGCCAGCGCGGGAACTTCACCTCCACCGGGCCGTCCGCAATCCGGCGGGCCGGGACCACCCGTTCGGTCGCCATCCGGTGAACCCGGGCCGTGAACGGAATCGTGGCGACGGCGCCGCTCGCGATGTCGAGCCGCCGAATTTTGCCGCCCTGTGAGATCACGATCGACTTCCCGTCCGCGGTCCAGCGATACCCCGGCAGCGTCTGGTCAACCGGACCAAGCCCCTCGGTGAAGTCCACTTCCACCGGGTCCATCGCCAGCCGCTCGGCCCCGGTTTCGAGATCGCGAATCCAGAGCGACGTGCGGGGGCCGAAAACCTTTCCCTTATAGCTGATGGTGCCGTCGGGCATCTTCCGCGCGAACGCGAGGTACCGCCCGTCGGGCGAGGGCTCGACCGCATACCCGCCCCCGCTCGACCCGTGATCCTGCTGCTGGGCGTGACCCGAGGTGATCTCGTCGGTTCGCCCGGACTGGAGATCGAGCCGGCGGATCTGGACGTCGCCCATGAGGGCATCGTTCCGGCTGAAGTAGCCGTTCACCGGGCCTAACGCCACCTGATAGTAGAGGTAGCGCCCGTCGGGCGACATCTTGGGCCCGCCGGGCACCATGTTGTTCTCGGCCTTGATGAGCTGAGTGCCCTGGCCGCCGTCCTTGTGCACCATCACAACCGATGCGGAAAAGAGATTCACGGCATCGATCCGCCGGGCCACCACAAACCGTCCGTCGGGCGACCAGGTCGGCTCCAAGAACCGGCCGCCCAGCTCCTGGGTAACGGGCCGCGGGTTCTTGCCGTCGAGATCCATCAACCAGATGTTGTTCTGGCCGTTCCGGTCGGAAATGAACGCGATGGTGGCACCGTCGGGCGAGAGGCGGGGATGGAAGTTCACCGCGATGCCGGAGCCCTCGGTGAGGCATTCGGCGGCGCCGCCCGTGGCCGCAACCCGATAGATCTGGCCGAGGAGATTGAAGACGACCCAGCGCCCGTCGGCCGTGATGTCGGTCGACATCCAGGTGCCTTCGGCGGTGGTGAAGTCGATGTCCTTCGGGGTCCCGCGGGCCTTGGTGACGTCCCAGGCGGGGTCGGGCGACTGAGCCACTAGAGGGCCCGTCATGAACGATAGGACGATGGCAACGGGGAGCGCCGTGCGGCACCGGGGCATAGAGTCTCCGATTTCGATGAAATGGGCCTGACGAGTGAAGATCGGGCCCTCGCCCGAGGCAGACAAGGGCGGGAGCTCGCTTGTCCGTGGCAACCAGGGCTCCCACTATTCCCCTCTCCATCGACTGCCACCCGAGGTGCCCGATGTCGTTTCGCGTCCGTTCCCTGACCTCGCTCCTGCTTGGTATCCTGCCGCTAGCGGCCTTCTCAGCCCAGATGGACGAACCGGCCCGGGTCAAGGCGACCTACGACCGGAATGACGTGATGATCCCGATGCGAGACGGGGTCCGCCTCTTCACCACGATCTACACGCCCAAGGAGTCGAAGGACCCGCTCCCGATCCTGCTCACCCGCACGCCCTACGGCACTGATACCTATCTGATGTCGATCGGTCCCTCGGCGGTGTTCGAAAAGGAGGGCTACCTCTTCGCTCTCCAGGACGTGCGCGGTCGTTACCAGTCCGAGGGCGACTTCATGCAGGTCCGCCCCTTCAATCCGAACAAAAAGGGGAAGGAGATCGACGAAGCCAGTGATACCTACGACACGATCGACTGGCTGGTGAAGAATCAGCCCGCCAACAACGGCAACGTCGGCGTGTGGGGCGTCTCCTACCTCGGCTTCTATTCCACGATGGCGGCGCTGTCGGGACATCCGGCCTTGAAGGCAGTGTCGCCCCAGGCACCGGTGACCGACTGGTTCATTGGCGACGATTTCCACCACAATGGCGCGCTGTTCCTCGCCGACGGATTCGATTTCATGTACGGCTTCGGGCTGCCCCGGACCGGGCCGACCCGGCAGCGAGACCAGCACGCACCCTATGGGACCCCGGACGGTTATCGATTCTACCTCGATCAGGGCTCGCTGGCCGGCTTTAGCGCCAAGCACATGGGCAACCGGAATCCGTTCTGGAACGAGATGTTCGCGCACCCGACCTACGACGCTTGGTGGAAGGCCCGGACGCCGCTCCCGCATCTCAAAAACGTCAAGCCGGCGGTAATGACCGTGGGTTCCTGGTTCGACGCCGAGGATGTCTGGGGCACGGTAAAAACGTATCAGGCGGTGGAGAAGTTGAATCCCGGCCACGCGAACACCCTGGTCATGGGACCGTGGTACCACGGGCAGTGGTGGTTTGAAGAGGGAGCCCAGTTGGGCGAGGTCCGGTGGGGGTCGAACACGGCGGACTACTACAACGAGAAGATCCTGCTTCCATTCTTCAACTACTACCTGAAGGGCAAGGGCGAAGGTCGCTTTCCCGAGGCCCAGGTCTTCGAGACCGGCGCCAATCAGTGGCGGACGTTCGACGCCTGGCCTCCGGCCGGCACCCGCACCGAGTCGGTCTACCTCGGCGCCAACGGGACACTGTCGATCGGCAAGTCCCCCGGGACGAAGGGGTTCGATCAGTACTACAGCGATCCCAACAAGCCGGTCCCCTATCTCGACAAGATCACCACCAGGCGGCCGGGTAGCGAACACCAGTATATGGTTGAAGATCAACGGTTCGCCTCAACCCGCCCCGACGTGCTGGTCTACCAGACCGAGCCGTTCGCGTCCGACCTGACGATCGCCGGCCCGATCACCGCGACGCTCTTCGCCGCCACCACCGGCACCGACGCCGATTTCATCGTCAAGGTGATCGACGTCTATCCCGACAACGCCAAGGACCCAGACCCCAACCCGACCAACGTCCGGCTGGGGGGCTACCAGCAACTGCTGCGGGGAGAAATTATGCGGGCCCGGTTCCGGAAAGGCTTCGAGAGGGCCGTGCCGTTCGTGCCGAATCAGACGGACCAGGTGGAATGGGAGCTCCCGGATGTGCTGCACACCTTCAAGGCCGGGCATCGGATGATGATCCAGGTCCAGAGCACCTGGTTTCCGCTAGCCGACCGGAATCCGCAGACGTTCGTGGATATCTATGAGGCCAAGCCGTCCGACTACCGCCCGGCCTGGATGAAGATCTTCCACGAGCCGGGCCGAGAGTCAAAAGTGACGATCGGAGTTCTCCGTTAGGGGTTGGCTTGGTCGGCGTTTCGGCCAGGAGCGGGGTGGGGGTTCGGCGCTCGCTTCGTAGGCCCCGACATAGGCGCCGAGCAAACTTGGGGTCGACCGTGATCGGCTTCCGGTCGGGCGGCGGGGTGAAGGGAGCTGGGGGTGCTGCCCACGCCGCGAAGACTTCCCAGAGTGACACTTCGACCTGTCAGGGGCCTGTTGCGGAGAGGTCATCGGATGCACCGCCCCAGCCGGGTCGAGGGCCAGGTCGGCGGCCGGGAAGGCGCGGCCCAGATTGCCGCCGCCGCGCCACGTGGCGAGATTGGGGCGCCCTTCAGGAATCGCCCTGGCTCTGAGGAACACCATGCCACGGACACCGAGGCCGGACCCGAGCCCCGACGGAGCGGTCGTCCGCCCGGCCGCCAGGGACGATGCCGTCCCGATAGCGGCCATCTACAACCACTACATCACCGAGACCGTCGCCACCTTCGAGGAAGAGGTCGTCTCGGCCGACGACATGGCCCGGCGAATGACCGAAGTCTGGTCGGCGTCATTGCAGTGGCTGGTGGCGCTGCGGGACGGCGCGCTCGCAGGCTACGCGTATGCCAACAAGTGGCGCGAGCGCCACGGCTATCGTTTTGCTACGGAGGTGACCGTCTACGTCTCGCCCGACCGGATCGGTCAGGGGATCGGCTCGAGCCTCTACGCCCGGCTCTTGGCGGAACTTCGCGAGGCCGGGATTCGCACCGCCATCGGCGGGATCGCCCTCCCCAACGACGGGAGCGTGGCGTTGCACGAGAAGTTCGGCTTCAAGAAAGTGGCGCACTTCGTTGAGCCGGGCGTCAAGTTCAACCGGTGGCTCGACGTCGGATACTGGCAGCGGATGTTGTAGCTGATTCGGCCGCGTCTTCCAACCAACACCGCGCGTGACGCGTCGAACGAAGGCCGCCTCCTTGGCCCTCTCGATAGAGACACCGACCCATTGCGCCGCCGTCGCCGATCCGACCCGCCTGGTGTTCGACGTCGAACTGATGGCGGTCGGCGAGGCCGAGCAGCCGGGGCCCGGCGAAACGCCGCGCGGCTACCCGTCAATGCCGAAGTACGCCCCTGGCAAAGGCTCAGCGGTGAAGGCCTTCGGGCTGAAACCGCTGCTCGGGGATCGAGCGTTGCGAGACCGACCGCTGCAAGATACTTTTGGGAAAGGGGAATCAATACAGCGGCATTCGGGTGGCGATACTGTCAGCAAGCCAAACGGCGGCCCTTCCGGGACCCGACGCATTCTGAGTCGGAACGAAGGTTAGAGGAAACCCCGTGCCTGCAAAGAAGAAACCCAAGCCCAAGCCGAAGGCAAACGGCGTGCGGGTCGTCGAGGCCAAGCGACCCATCGCGCTGGTGCTCATTGACGACAACCGACTCCTCCGCGAGGGGCTCGCGGCCATGATCCACGGCCAGCCGGGTTTCAAGGTCCTGGTGGCCTCCGCCGATGTCAATGAGGCCCTCACCAAGGTGCGAGACGCCAAGCCGGACGTCGTCCTCCTCGATTTCGGGCTGGCCGATCACGACAGTCTGAGCCTGACCAAAACGGTCCACCACGAGGTGCCTCGGGCGAAGGTGATCGTCATGGGCCTCCTGCCGCTTCAAGAGGACGTCGCCGACTACGTCCGGGCCGGAGCGGCCGGCTTCATCATGAAGGATGCCTCGTTCGAGGACTTCTTCTCCACGTTGATCGGCTCGCCCGCGGCGGCTCAGATCGAGTTCAGCGTCAAGGCCGGAGTCTCGTTCGGGGACGTGTTGAACAAGGGCCTCCTTCCGGGAAATCACGGCGACCGAGAAGCAGATCGCCGGCTTCTCCGCTGCCCAACTCCAGCGGCTGACCAAAGACACCCAGGCGTTTCAAAGCTTTCGTCGCCGGTTGCTCGCCCTGCCCCCCTCACCTCCCCCAAAGAAGCCCTAACGAGTCAGCCTGGTCTCGGTCACAGCCGATCAGCGAACGAAGCCTAGAAACGGCGGCTCCAGCTGATCCCCAGCGACGGCAGGATCGAGAACCAGGTCTCCGGGTCTCGTTGAAGCCGCAAGGCGCCGTCGGCCTCCCGGACGCGGTAAACATCGTAGCCCAGCACGTTCTCGTGGTTGGTCAGGTTGATGGCCTCGAGGAAAAACCGAAACTCACTTTGGGCCGTCACGACTCTTCGGGTGAGCCTGACGTCGAACCGCCGATACGACGGCAGCCGCCCGCCATAGAGCGAGTCCGGGCGGACCGCCAAATCGGTCGTCCCATTGCGCCGGCGTACCGGAACGCCAATCTCCGGCGTATACGGCCAGCCAGTGTGGAACGTGAGCGCACCCGTCACACTCCAGTTGCGGGACAGCCGATAGTTGCCGTCGACGTTAAGGGTGTGCCGTTGGTCCTGCTGCCCAGGATGAGTGGGGCTGAACACTGGCTTGAGCGGATCGTTGACCTGATCGATCTTGCTGACATGCTCCTCAACCAGCGCGAGCGAATAGATCGCCCTGACCTTGAGTCGCTTGCCGATGGATCCCTCGTGGTAGAGCTCGATCCCTTTCGACGTCGAGCTGTCAGGGTACACCAGAATCCGGTCCTCGGCCGACTCGGGAAACACGTTGAGGCCACTCTTCCAGTTGCGGAGGATCGGCCGGAGCCGAGTTCCGGATTTGTAATAAGCCTCGGCCCGGAACGAACCGCCTCCCGCGAAACGATGCTCGAGGCCCACAGTCCACTGCCGAGACTGCTCCGATGGGAAGTATCGATTCAGTTTGTCGAAGGCATTCTCGTCCGCGATGCCCTGGCGCTGACGATACTGACCAAAGCCAGCTCGGAGCGAGGTTCGTTCAGCGAGCCGAAACAACGCGTGGGCCCGGGGGCTCCACTCCCGGTCACCGGTGTAGTCGGCCTTGTCGTAACGGACCCCGAGCTCGAGGGTCAGTGGCCCGGCGACTTGGAGGCGATTGCTGACGTAGGCGCCCAAGGTGTGACCCTGCGTCTTCTTGGCGCGGGTGGCAACCCGGGGATAGTAGCCGGTGGTGTCCGGCCTCGGATCATCGGGGTTCTGGGTGACCCGATTGACCCAGTCGTACGTCGCGTTGAGCGACCGAGCATCGAATCCCCAATCGATGATCGCTCGCTCTGACGGCTGGAACGAGTAGTCCTGCTTCAGTGCCACGAACGAAAAGTCGCGATTCCCCTTGACGCCATACAACTCGACCCCGCTCCCCGTCCGAACCTCGTCGCCTTGTCGGCTTGCGGTGACGGTACCGACTGATGCCAGCGTCCGGAGCGACACGTGCGATCCGAAGAGCGAGTGAAGCGTGAGCCAGGCGTACGAGTTGCCGTATCCGTTGTTCGCGGTTTCCCGGGTTTTGATCGAGTCCGCAAACCCGGTGGTACCGTTGATCGCGAACCGGTAGTTGTCGGCGGCGTGGAGCACGCTGAACGAGAGATTGTGGTTGGGGTGAACCCGATACCGGACCGTGCCGAACAGATCGTAGTAGCTCGGCGCCTTGGTCTCTTTCTTGTTGATGAGGCCGAACACCAGATCGACAAAGCCCCGACGCCCGGATACGAGCCAGGAACCCTTCTTATCGGCAAAGCTTCCTTCGGCCAGGGCATGGGCGTTGGTGAAGCTCGCGCCAACGGTGACTCGGGTGCCGTCCTGTTGTGGCGTTCGGGAGGTAATGTTCATCACGCCGCTACGCTTGTCGCCAAAGTGGGCCGGGAAGCCGCCGGTCAAGATCTCCACTCCGTCGATCGCGTCGACATCGATGATACTGAGGGCGCCGCCGTCGAAATCCTTGAGATGAAACGGCTCGTAGATTTCGAGGCCATCGAGTTGAATGAGGGTCTCGTCAGCCCGGCCACCGCGAATCGAGAACTGGGCGCCGTAGTCTCCCGAGGTGAGGCCCGGGAGTCGATTCACCGCTCGGAAGAGGTCCTCCCCAAACGGCGCCGACTCAATCTCGGTCCGCGACAAGGTCTGAACGTTGGCCGGACCGGCGTCGAGGACCGAAAACGTTCCCGGCGTGACGGTCACCTCGGCCAATTGGAACGCCGCTGGTCGCATGAGCAGAGCGACCTTCAGAGTATCCCCCGCCACGACCACCAGGTCCTCTCGGACCAACGGCTGGTACCCGATCCGACGGACCTCGAGCACCTGAGGCCCGGCCGGCACCCCCCGAAGGCGGAATCGCCCCAGCAAATCAGTGGTGGTCTGTAGACCGCCGCCACGCAGGGTGATCTGGGCCTGGGCAATGGGCCGTGCGGTGGCGCTGTCCACCAGGCTGCCGACAATGATTCCAGTCCCAAGGGCGCGTGACGACTGCGCCGCGAGCGGCTGGTACGAGATCAGGACACTCAACGAGGCAACAGATAACGCGATTCGGAACGGCACAGGTGATTCCCAGGCAGTGTGCCTAAGGAACCCATTCGGACTCAGCTTTGTGACAGCCGGGCTGTCGCGAGGCGCGCCAAGGCTCGGTAAACGGGGTGATCACCCGCCGATCATCGAGGTTGCAGGTGGTTCATCACGCTGTACTTGAGGAAGAAATCCGCCTCGCGATAGTCGGGGTACGCCGCGATCACCCGGCGCATGGCCTCCTCACGCGTCGCCGTGGTCGTCACGATCCGGGTGTAATCGTCGATGTATCGAACCATCGTGTCGAACAACCCCAGGTCCGCCGGCGGGCCGTGCCCCGGATAGACCACGGGCCGCCTCCCCACGTACCGCGCCTTGATCCGAGCAGTTCCGATCGCCACACCGCGACCCGTTCGAGCGTGATGTCGTCTCCCATCCAGAGATGGACGCGGTGGTAACCGAAATCGGCCAGGAACACGGCATTCAGGGCCGGGCTGTACACGGTGGTCATGTGCGGGGCCTCGGCCTCGCGGTAGTCGGTCGTCAGCTCGAGGGTTCCGCCGCCGGGGATGGTCAGCGTCGGTTTCGGGAGCACCTCGATCAATCGCTCGTAGTCGAAGCCGCTCGGATGGTCGGCCGTCTTCGGCTTGAGCGCGGGGTCGAGCGCCGGCTCGGCACCGGTGGCCCCGCCTTGGTCCATGTAGATGGCATACGCCTTGATGTCCCGCTTGATGGCCTCGTTGGCCACCACGATCCTGGCGTCTGGAAACGCTTCGTGGAACACAGCCATGCCCGTGAAGTGATCAGTGTGCCCGTGACTGATCAGGATGTGGGTGAGCGGGAGCCCGATGGCCTTGATTCGCTCGACCACCTTGCGCGCTTCCACAGCCTTCCGCTGGACATCGAGCACCACCACAGCCCGTCCGTTCGAAAAGATGAACGAGTTGACTGAGGCAAAGCCGCCCTGGAACACCTCCACCGTCAGCCGCGGGGCCGCGGGCCGCGGCCCGATCAGGGTCAGGGCGAGCGCCACCAACCCGGCCTGGATCATCGGGCCGGCTTGGCGTCGTAGACCTTCTCGCCCCCGATGAAGGTCATCCGGACTTTCGTCTGGTGCACCTGGGTGATCGGCACCTCGTACGGATTCTGGTCCACCACGATGAAGTCGGCAAAAAACCCGGGCTCGAGCCGGCCCACCCGGTCGGCGCGGCGCTCCTGACGGGCCGCGTTCACGGTAAACAGATCGATCGCCTCGGGCAGCGTGATCGCCTCAGCGGCCCCGAAGCGGTTCGGACTGCCGCCCGCGACCTGCCGGGTGACCAGGGTTTCGATCCCGATCCACGGGTTCACCGACGGCACCACCGCCCAGTCCGACCCAGCCACCACCAGCGCGCCGGCGTCGATCATCTCGCGGGCCGGCCAGACTCGGGCGATCAGCTTGCTGCCCACCGCGGCCGTGATCGCGTCGTTGATCGGGCTCGGAGCGAACAGATACGGCGAGATCTCGAAGGTGGCTCCGACCGCCCGGGCCCGGGCGATGTCCTCGGCCGAGACGAACGTGCAGTGCCCCACGTTGTGCATGAGCCCGCTCCACCCGTTGGCCTTTCGGGCCGCGGCGATCGCGTTCACCCCGGCCCGCACGGCCGCATCGCCGGCCGCATGGAACTTGACCGTGAGACCCATGGCATCGAACCGGGTGACCGCCGCGTCGAGCACGCGCTGTTCGAGGAGGAGCATGCCGGTCTGACTGGCCGCGTCGGTGCGGCCGGGCACCGCGTCGGCGTAGGGCTGCAGCATCGCGGCCGTGTGCCCATCGGTCGGCACGCCGTCAAGGAACATCTTGACGCAGTCCACCGCGAGGGTGGAGCGAGCGTAGAGGTTCCGGGCGGCGATGGCCCGTTCGGCGGCCTGGTCTCCAGGACCCCAGCCAAGGCAAAGCGTGGTCCGTTGCTTGAGGACACCCGCGTCCACCAGAGCGGCGTAGGCCCGCATCTCGGGCTCGATACCTCCAATGAACCCGGTCGAGGCCTCGGTGAACGAGGTGATCCCCACCGACAGCATCAGCCTGACGGACCAGGCCAGGGCCGAGCGGAGCGCGGCCTCGGAGGGTCGGGGCGCCTTGGCCCGGACGATCTCGATCGCCAGTTCGCGGAGCACGCCGGTCGGCTCACCCTTGGCGTCCCGTTCGATGATTCCGCCGGCCGGGTCGGGCGTGGTTCGGGTAATCCCGGCGGCCGCGAGCGCGGTAGAGTTGGCCCAGGCGCTGTGGCCGCTGGTGTCGTCGAGGAGAACGGGGTGGTTCGGGGCCACCTGGTCCAGGGCGCGGCGATCCGGGACGCCACCTAACGCCGGCGCGTCCCACTGGCCGCCGAGGACCCATTCGCCCGGAGTGGCCCGTTGGACGCAGCCCTTGACGATCCGCTGCGTGGCGGCGAGGTCGGAGCCCTGGGCGATCTGGCAGCGCCGCGCCATGGTTCCGCCGTGAATCGGATGGACGTGAGTGTCGTGGAGTCCGGGCAGGACCGTGGCGCCTGCCAGATTGAGCACTCGGGTCGCGGCGGTGCGATACCGGGCCACGGCGGCGGCATCGCCGACGGCGACGATCACGCCGCGGCGGACGGCCATCGCCTCGCTCCAGCCGGTGCCGGTCCGGATCCGGCCGCCGGTCAGGATCAGGTCCGCGCTCTTATCGACGGCCTGTCCGGCGAGCGGAGCCGCGAGTTGGGCAAGAAACATGAAACCGGCGATCGCCGGCATGATGGGCCTTTTGCGTGGCATGGCATTCTCCTGATTTCCCAAGATAGCGCTCGGGGGAATGCCGCGACACGGCCGGGCGAATGCAGGCGAACCACCCGTAGGCCTCAGTGTGATCAATGATGCTGCTACGGGTTTCCGCCTGCTTGCCGTTGCATTGCGGCCGCCTGCAACGTGGCGAGGAAGCCGGTCGCTCGCTCGGCCGGATCGTTACCGGCGCACCGGGCGGCCTCGATTCGACTGATCAGCGCGGATCCGATGATGACGCCGCTGGCGCCGAGCCGGCCGGCCGTGCGGACGTGGTCCGGTTCGGCAATCCCGAACCCGAGTACCGTCGGCGGAGCGCCGAGGGCCCGGAGCTGGGCCAGGATGGGAGCGAGGACGGCGGGATCGGGTCCCCGGGCGCCGGTGACGCCGGCCCGGCTGGTGACGTAGGTGTAGCCCCGGGTGATCCGGGCAATCAGCGCCAGCCGTTCGGGCGAGGCGTTAGGCGGTGCGATCAGTACCGGCGCGATGCCGTGGCGCTCCGCCTCGGCGACGAAGGGATCGGCTTCGGCGACGGGGACGTCGGCGATGAGGACCGAGTCGGCGCCGGCCAGGGCGGCCCGGTGATAGAACGCGGCCGCGCCGCGGTGAACCACGAGGTTGGCATAGACGAGAAGACCGATCGGCAGGTCAGGCGTGCGAGCCCGGAGCCGCTCCACGAGGGTCCAGCAGCGCTCCGGGGTGGCGCCGGCTGCGAGCGCCCGGACCGACGCGGCCTGGATCACCGGACCGTCGGCCACGGGATCCGAAAAGGGCAGGCCGAGTTCGATGGCGTCGATCCCGTGATCGGAGAGCGCATCGAGGAGTCGGGCCGAGGTTTCGAGATCGGGATCGCCGAGGACAAGAAACGGGATCACCGCCGTGCGGGCTCCGGCGGCGTCGAACAGGCGCTGGTAGCGGACGCTCATTGGCCGGACTCCTCGAGCCATTGGGTGACCGTCGCGAGGTCCTTGTCGCCCCGGCCGGACAGATTGACGATCACCCGCGTGAACTCGCCGTCGGCAAGGAGCCGGCGGGCCACGGCAAGGGCGTGGGAGCTTTCGAGCGCGGGGAGAATCCCTTCCTCGCGCGAGAGGTCCCGGTACGCGCGGACCGCGTCGGCATCCTCGCAACCGAGATAGCGAGCCCGGCCGGTCTCGGCGAGATGGGCGTGCTCCGGCCCGACTCCCGGATAGTCCAGTCCGGCCGAGACCGAATGGGACTCCCGGATCTGGCCGTGCTCATCCTGGAGGACCTGGGTGAAGGCACCGTGGAGGACGCCGGGCCGGCCCCGGAGAATGGTGGCCCCGTGCGCCGCCGAGTCGAGCCCTTCACCGGCCGGTTCGACCCCGATCAGTGCCACGGGATCGTCGAGGAAGGCGGTGAAAATGCCGATGGCGTTGGAGCCCCCGCCCACCGCCGCGATGACGGCGTCCGGCCGGCCGCCGGCCTGGTCCTCGAACTGACGCCGGGCCTCGTCCCCGATGACTCGCTGAAATTCACGCACGATGGTGGGAAAGGGATGAGGCCCTGCCACCGTGCCGAGCAGATAGTGGGTGTCATGAAACGAGGCCGACCAGTCGCGCAGGGCCTCGTTAATGGCGTCCTTCAAGGTGCCGCCACCGGACGTCACCGGCACCACGGTGGCGCCGAAGAGCCGCATCCGGTCGACGTTGGGCCGCTGGCGCTCGATGTCGGTGGCGCCCATGTAGATCACCGTCTCGAGGCCTAACGCCGCGCCGGTGAACGCGGTGGCGACGCCGTGCTGGCCGGCCCCAGTCTCCGCGATCAGCCGTCGTTTGCCGAGCCGCCTGGCCAGGAGTCCCTGGCCCAGCGCCTGATTGGTCTTGTGGGCGCCCCCGTGGAGGAGATCTTCGCGCTTGAGCCAGAGCTCGGCGTCGCTACCGACAAAACGGCGGCATCGATAGAGCGGCGTCGGGCGTCCGGCGAAATGGCGGAGCAGGGCCGCCAGCTCGGCGCCAAACGCGGGGTCGCCGGTGGCCGTGATAAAGGCAGCTTCGAGTTCCTCGAGGGCCGGCGCCAGAATCTCGGGAACGTAGGCGCCCCCGAATCGGCCGAAGCGGGTCGGGAGTCTCATGAACGCCTCCGGGCCGACCGGGCCCGCCGGGCCGCCATGAAACGGCCGATCCGCTCGGCGTCTTTCCGGCCCGGCGTGTTCTCCACTCCGGAGCTCACATCGAAGAAGTCGATGCCGACCTCGGGGACGGCCGCGATGTTGTCCGGTGTGAGGCCGCCGCTCATCACGGTGGCTTCCGGCCGGTCGACGCCCGCCAGAACCCGCCAGTCGAACGGGGTACCGGTGCCGCCCGAACCGTGGTCGAGCAGCCACCGAGCGGCCGGCCCGACAAACCCGGGAATGGCGCCGTTCACTGGTAACGCCCGCCACACCTCCACGCCTTCCGGCAGGAGGCGGTGCAGCGCTTCAAACGCCTGGTCGCTCTCGCCGCCGTGGAGCTGGACCGCGTCGAGCCCGAGCTGCCGCGCCGTTCCAGCGACCTCCTCCGGTGCCTGGCCCGCAAACACACCGACCCACCGGAGCGGCGCGGCCCGGCGAATCCGTTCCGCCTGCGGAAGGTCGACCCGCCGGGACGACGGCGCGAAGACGAGCCCGCCGTGCGTCGCGCCTGCCCGGGCCGCCGTGACGGCGTCCTCCGGACTGGTGAGCCCGCAAATCTTCGTCGCGCCGTAGATCAGTTCGCAGGCGAGCGGGTCGGGGTCAGGCTGGGTCAGGAGAGTCGTCCCGATCAGGAACCCATCGACCATCCCGGCCAGCCGCCGGATGTCGGCGCGGGTCCGAATGCCCGATTCCGCGATCAGCACCGCGCCCGGCGGTGCCGCCGCGGCCAGCGCTGCCGGGGTCGCCAGGTCCACAGCGAAGGTTGCCAGATTCCGGCTGTTGATGCCGATGACGTCGGCGCCTAACGCCACTGCCCGGGCCATCTCGGCCGCGGTGTGGACCTCGGTGAGCACACCCATTCGGAGGGCGCGGGCCTGTTCGGCGCAGGCCCGGTAGGTCGCGTCGTCGATCGCGGCGAGGATCAGCAGGATGGCGTCGGCCCCGGCGGCCCGGACCAGGGCGACCTGCCAGGGGTCGATGATGAAGTCCTTGGCCAGCACGGGCTGCGGCAGTTCCGAGCGGACCCGGGCCAGAAGATCGAGCGATCCGCCGAAGAAGGTGGCGTCGGTCAGCACGCTCACGACGTCGGCGCGCCGGCGGTAACAGGCGAGGACCGGGCCGAGGTCGGCGACGGAACGGATCGGACCGGCCGAGGGCGACCGCGGCTTGACCTCGAGCAGAAACGCGGGCCGGGCCCGGCGAACCGCCTGGTCGAAGTCCCGGTCCGAGGGCGCGGCGCCGAGGCAGCCGATCGGCCGGGCCAGCTTGCCGACGCGCACTTCTTCGCGTTTCCGAACCAGAATGGTGCTGAGTGTCATGCCGCCTCCTCGAGCAACAGCCGGAGCCGGTCGGCCCCGGATCCTTCGGCAATGACTGCGCTCGCCAGTCGCGCGCCCTCGGCCAAGGTTCCCGCGCGATCGGCCACCCACAGGAGCGCGCCGGCATTGATGGCGACCGCGTTGGCCTGCGCCGTCGTGCCGCGCCCGGCGAGGAGTTCCCGGAGCCAGGGCCCGCTCTCCTCCGGGCCGGCGCCGACAAGCTCGGTGACGGCGGCCCGAGGAAGTCCCGCGTCCTCCGGCGTGAGGATCAGGTCTTCGATTTGTCCGGCCCGAAGCCGCGCCGCGGTGGTCGGGCCGTGAAGGGCCAACTCGTCGAGGCCGCTCCCGTGCACGACCAGAGCGGACCGGACCCCAAGCCGCCGCAATGTCTCGGCGATCGGCCGAACCAGGTGCGGCGCGTAGACGCCCATCACCTGCCATGCGGGGCGGGCCGGATTGACCAGGGGGCCGAGCAGGTTCATCACCGTGCGAGTTCGGAGGGTCCGCCTCACGATGGCTGCCTTGCGAACGCCGGGGTGGTAGGCCGGCGCGAAGAGGAAACAGACCCCGGCCCGGTCGAGTGCCCGGCGGGCCGTGTCCGGCGAGCATTCGAGATCGAGGCCGAGTGACTCCAGGGCATCGGCCGAACCGGCCCGGGACGACGAGGCTCGATTCCCGTGCTTGGCCACCGGGATCCCGGCCGCGGCGACGACGAAGGCCGCGGCCGTCGAAATGTTGACCGTGCCGAGCCCATCACCGCCGGTCCCGCAGGTGTCGGCGACCGGGTAGGCCGGGTGGGGAAACGGCCGCGCCTGCTCCAACATGGCCAGAGCCGCGCCGGCAATCTCGTCGGCGGTCTCGCCCCGGGTCTTCATGGCGGCGAGGAGGGCGGCGATCTCGATGTCCGACATCGCCCCGTCGAGAATATCGGTGAACGTCCGGTAGCTCTCCCGCTCGCTCAGGCTCCGGTGGGCCAGGGTGTCGAGGAACTCAGTGGCTGGCATGATGCGCCCAGGTGATGACGTGGTCGATGAGCCGGCCGCCATGCGGCGTGAGCACCGATTCGGGATGGAACTGGACCCCGATGGCCGCGAGCGTGCGGTGACTGACCGCCATCACCACCCCGTCCGACTCCGCGATCGGGTCGAGTTCGCAGGGAACCGTGATAGCGGCCAGCGAGTGATACCGGGCCACCGGCATGGGGCTCGGCAGGCCGGCGAAGATCCCGGTACCCTGGTGCCGGAGCAGGGTGGCTCGGCCGTGGAGGGGGGCCGGGGCCAGACCGACCAAGCCGCCTAACGCCGCGACCAGCGCCTGGTGGCCGAGACAGACGCCGAACACCGGGACCCGGCCGAGCCCGCCGGCGATGGCGGCGACGGCGGATCCGGCGCCGGCCGGGTTGCCCGGGCCGGGCGAGACCACCAGGAGGCGCGGTCCCGGCTCCCCGGCGTGGGCGAGGATCTCGGCGGCCGGTCGATCATTTCGAAAGACGGTCACCCGGGCGCCCCGGCGGGCAAATTCGTCGACCAGGTTGAAGGTGAACGAATCGATGTTGTCGAGCAGGGTGACGCGGAGCGGTTCACGCATGGACCGGTGCCTCCACCGATCGGATCGCCTCGAGCACCGCCCGGGCCTTGGCCCGGGTTTCGGCGGCCTCGGCTTCAGGATCGGAATCGAGCACGACGCCGGCTCCCGCCCGGACCGAGGCCACGCCGTCGCGGACGACGGCGGAGCGGATCACGATGGCGGTTTCGAGGGTGCCGTCACGCCGGAGGTACCCGACCCCGCCGCCATACCAGCCCCGCCGGCTGGGCTCGGCTTCGCGGAGCAACTCGGCCGCCCGGACCTTGGGCGCGCCGACCAGGGTTCCCATCGGGAGCGTGGCGGCGAACGCTTCGAGTGCGTCGATGCCCGGGGCGAGGATGCCCGATACCTCGGAGACGAGGTGCATCACGTGCCGATACCGCTCCACTTCGAGCAGTCGGGTGACCGCGCGCGTCCCAGGCGTAGCGACTCGCGCGACATCGTTTCGGGCCAGATCCACCAGCATCAGGTGCTCGGCCGACTCCTTGGGGTCGTGGCGAAGAGCGACTTCGTGGCGGCTGTCGAGATCGGGGTCGAGGGTGCCCGACGGATCCCGCCCGCGTATCGCGGTACCTGCGATCGGAACCACGGCCACCCGCCGGGTCGCCCCGTCCACCCGGAGACAGGTTTCCGGGGACGCGCCGAACAAGGTCCGCTCCCCCCCGGCAAGGTAGAACAGGTATGGGCTGGGATTGGCCAGCCGAAGGGCGCCGTATGCGCCTAACGGATCGGCACAGGGAATCCGGAAGGTCCGGGACGGGACGATCTGGTAGACGTCACCCTGCCGGACATGTTGCTTGAGCCGCCGGACCGTGGCCGCGTAGTCGGCGTCGGACTGATCGACCTCGACATCGGCGGTATCGACCGCACTGGGAACCGGCTCCACCAGGACGGCGCCGGCCGCGCCGATGGCGGCCTCAAGCCCGGCGAGGAGCCGCCCGGCGTCGTGGAACCGTTCCGAAAAAGCCGGCCCGCCCCACGCGGTCGCAATCACCGTGGTGGAGCGACGGACGTGGTCGATCACCACCAGGAGATCCGGGAGCCACCACTCGACCAGCGGCTGCTCGAGCGGATCGGGTTGGCCGGCGGGCAGCCGTTCGAAGTAGTCGATCGCGTCGTAGCCGACGACGCCGGCCAGAAGATGGCACCACGGGTTGGGCTCATCCTGCAGACGGGGTTCGAACGCCAGGGTCCGGAGCAGGTCGAGCGGCGATGGCTGGCGGAAGCGATCCGCCTCATCCCGCACCACCCCGGCGGGGATCGGCAGTTCAAGGCGGCGGTCCGCGACCGGTAGGCCCCGGGCTCCGGCCAGCCAGGCCAGCGCCTGGTCGCCGTTAGGCGAGAGCGCCTCGATGGTGATGGTGTGCCGGTCGGCCCGGAGCCGGAGCGCCGAGCGGACCCCGATCAGGCTCCGCTCGCCGGTTCCGCCGGCCCGATCGGCCGATTCGAGCAGAAAGGTGTCGGGGCGGCCCCCGGTGAGCTCGCGATACAGCAGCAACGGGTCGGCGGCGCCCGGGAGGCGCCGGACCAACGGGGTAACCGTGCCCAGGCCCTCAAACGGCGGCGTCACAGCGACCGTCCCGCCGCCCGGGCGAACGGCTCGAGATCCCGCATCAGCGCGGCGAACTGGTCGGTATCGAGGGATTGATAGCCGTCGGAGAGCGCGTTCCGGGGATCGTGGTGGACTTCGATCAGGAGACCGTCGGCGCCGCACGCGAGTGCGGCCTTGGCCATCGGGGCCACCAGATCGCGGACCCCGGTCCCGTGCGAGGGGTCGACCAGCACCGGGAGGTGGCTCCGGGCCTTGATCGCCGGCACCGCGGCGAGGTCGAGGACGTTCCGGGTGGCCGAATCGAATCCCTGGATCCCCCGCTCGCAGAGAATCACGTTGGGGTTGCCCTCGGCCAGGACGTATTCGGCGGCCAGCAGCAGGTCGTCGATCCGGGCGGCCATGCCCCGCTTGAGGACGATCGGCTTCCGGGTCCTCCCTAACGCCTGGAGCAGGCGGAAATTCTGCATGTTGCGGGCGCCGACCTGGAACCCGTCGGCGTACCGGTCGACCAGCTCGACGTCGGCCGGGTCGATGACTTCGGTCAGCACCGGCACGCCCAGTTCGAGCGACACGGCCTTGAGGATCTCGAGCCCGGCCTGGCCGAGACCCTGGAACGCGTAGGGGCTGGTGCGGGGCTTGAAGGCGCCGCCCCGGAGGATCCGGGCGCCGGCCGCGGCCACGGCCCGGCCCGTGGTCCGCATCTGGTGCGGACTCTCGACCGAGCAGGGGCCGCCGATCACCACGATCCGCTCCCCACCGATCGGGACGCCGCCCAGCGACACGACCGTGTCGGCGGGATGGAGCTCCCGGGCGACCAGTTTGTAGGGTGCGAGGATCGGTTTGACGCTCTCAACCAGCGGGTGGCTCTCGAGGCGCAGGCCCTCGAGCACCCGCTCGTCGCCCAGGGCCCCGAGCACCACTCGCTCGGACCCCGGCATGAGGAGGGGTTTGAGGCCCGCGGCGGCGATGTCGCGAACCAGTTCATCCGCGTGCGCCGGCGTGGCGTGCGGTTTCAGGACGATGATCATGACCTGCCTTTGCTGTCTGGGGAGACCGCGCGGCGGGCCATGAAATGAAGAAGCCCACCGCTGTCGCGGTGGGCTCCGGGTCTGGATTCGATGGACTATCGACTCAAACGCACGCTTGCCCAACCGCGGAATCGCGCCAGGGCCACCACCACCGCATCGAAGCGTTGCGCTGCGTCATGGTCAGTAGGATAGAGGCAGGTCGAGCCGCCGTCAAGGCCGGTGACCGGCCATCGCCGGTTCCAGGGGAATCGCCCATTGCCCGGAGGTCCGCCACCCGGAACGTCATGGCGATGCCATACCCGCCCAGCCGTTGCACCAGTCCGGAACGGCGCTGCCGTACTTCGCCTCAGCCGTCGGGTGCTCGGCCACGTAAGTCAGGCTCACGGCATCGAGCGCGCCGTTTGGATGCTGCTGCCACGCCGGGACGAAGATCGTTTCCAGCTTGTAGTGGTGCGACAGAAACAAGGTCAGGTAGCGGTGGTACTCGTTGCGCCAGACGTAGAAGCAATGGCTGTTGGTCTCGTCGGTCGAGCCGTCCGGCATCGGGACTTTGCGGCGGGCATTGATGATCGGATCGGCCACCAGGCCCAGCGCCTCGATCGCCGCCCGGTCGCCGGGGAGATCGTCCGACGTCAGACTCACGATCGCCATGCCGTCCCCGCACTGGAACCGGGGCATCATCTTGTCGCGGAGCAGCGGAATACTCTTGTCGAGGTCGGCCACGATCTCGTAGTAGGTGCGGCCCAGCTGGAAGACCCGGTTGCAGGAGCCGATCTCGACGTGCCGGGCCACCGGAAGCAGGTGGAAGCCCATTCGCTCGAAGGCGCGGCCCGCCTGATCGAGGTCCCGGACGGCATGGGCGAAATGATCAGGGAACGCATCGCTCAGTGCTCCTTCCGGCGACGATACGGCGCAAACAGGTACTCGAGATCCTTGATCACCAGCCTCCGGATCGAGCCGACCGGCGCGTAGGCCCAGCTGGTATAGGTTCCCACCCAGGTGATGTTCACCGCACGGGCCAGCGCCTTGAGGTCGGTGCCGGCATTGAGCTGTCCCGCCGCGACGGCTGCCGCGAGCACGGCTTGGAATCGCGCGATGTACTCGTCTTCCCGGTCCCGCGCCTCGCGGGCGGCCCGAGCCGTCGCGAGGTGGCCGGGGTCGAAGAAGTAGCTCTTGGATAGGAGATAGAGCCGACGCGCGCTCCGGTCGGCCACGGAGGCCAGCCGGCGGGTCAACGCGCCGAGCGGGTCACGGTCGAGGTCGAGCCCGGCGGTGATGGCATCCATGTGCCGTCGATCGGCCGCACTCTCGGCGGTGGCCAGCAGTTCGTCCCGCGAGCCGAAGCGCTGCACCAGGCGGGCCCCGGTCAGTCCGACCTCGCGGCCGATCGTGCCAAGGGTGACCCGGGGACCGTGGCGGCGGACCGCCCGCACGACCTCCCGCAGGATCTCCTCGTCGGTGTGACTCGCGCGCCGGCTCATGGGCTGATAACTTAACGCCGTTTAGTCATCTCGCGAGGGGGTCCCATGCGCCGGTCCGGTTCCGTTCTGCTTCTGATGCTCGTCACGACGCCGCTGACCGCCCAGCCGGCAACGGCCGTGGTTCATGTCCGCCTGATCGACGGTAAGGGCGGCGCCCCCGTCGAGAACGCCACCGTCATCGTTCGTGGCGAACGAATCGCCGCGGCCGGACCAGCCGCGCAGGTCAAGGTGCCGGCCGGTGCCAGGATCGTGGAAGGGCGCGGGATGTCGCTCCTCCCGGGCCTCGCGGATATGCACACCCACCTGAGCGGCGGCTGGGACGGCGAATCGGCCGACTACTTCGGCTTCCGCCTCACGATGGGGGCGCTCCTCTACAACGGCGTCACCTCCGTACTCGATCCCGGCGACGTCACCTCGTATGTCAAGCAACTCCGGGACGAAGTCCGCGCCGGCCGCCTCGCCGGTCCCCGGATCTACTACACCGGACTCGTGCTCGACGGCGCCAAGCCGGTCTGGCCCGACATCTCGGGCGCCATCGCCACGCCGGACCAGGCGGCCCACTTCGTCCGCCAGATGAAGGAAGCCGACGCCACCTTCATCAAGGCGTACGGCGGTCTGTCCACCGAGATGCTGAAGACGGTGGTGGATGCCGCCACCCGTGACTCCATTCGCGTGATCGCCGACGTCTGGGGCCGGAACGGTTCCCTGGCCGACGCCCAGACTGGCATCGCCGCCTTTGCCCACGCCGGCACCGCGCCGATGACCGACGAGGCGATCCGCTACATGGCCGACCACGGCACCGCCTCGCTCACCACCCTCGCCGTCTACGAGAGCTTTGCCCGCCGCCGGTTCAAGGACATGCGGTTCCTCG
Organism: Gemmatimonadota bacterium; assembly: GCA_043744895.1. Classification (GTDB taxonomy): domain Bacteria; phylum Gemmatimonadota; class Gemmatimonadetes; order Gemmatimonadales; family GWC2-71-9; genus SHZU01. Next base: position 25,398 of record JAYTTT010000128.1, read on the forward strand.
ACCAGCCGCTGCTGAAGGATGTCATGAAGCCGACCTACCTCGAGCAGATCCGGGCCCACGGCGCCAAACAGCAGTCGTCGGTGGACTCCGCCCGCGTGGCGCGGATTGCCGCCGGACTCGGCACCGCGGGCCAGAACGTGAAGCGAATGTTCGACGCCGGGGTCCTGCTGGCCGCCGGCACCGACGCCCCCTACCCGGGCGACTACTACGGCGAAGGCCTCCAGCGCGAACTCGAACTGCTGGTGGAGGCCGGCCTGAAACCGCTCGACGTGATCACGCTCGCCACCCGGAACGCCGCCCGGCTGGTCCGCGGCGAGTCGGAGTGGGGTACCGTCGAGGCCGGGAAGGTGGCCGACCTTCTCCTGGTGCGCGGCGACCCGTCCACCCGCATCAGCGACACCCGCAACATCGTGATGGTGATGCAGGGCGGCCGGGTGATCGACCGGGCCTCGCTCCGCTATGACCCGCGCCGCGACCCGGACTATCATCCGGCCGTGCTCCGCCCCCAATGAGCCCGGAGTCCATTCCGTGCGAGCCGTCCAGACCGTCGCCCACGGCGACCACCAACCCGGAACGAAAGACGCCGGCGCGCCCCAAGGCACGCCGGCGTCCGCCGTTCGACAGGTACCGTTGGTCAGCTCGTCGCGAGCCGCTTCACCGCATCGGCCAGCATCCGGACCTTGGCCCCATCTTTCGACGAACCCGCTTCACCGGAGACCTGACCGGCAAGCGCGTTCAACGCCGTCGAACGCGCCGATCCCGACGCCGACTCCGCCGACGTCAGCGACTTCCGGATCGCGCCGATCCGGCTGGTGCTCAACCCACCCGAGCGCGCCAACTGATCGACATAGGCCCGGGCCAGGGCGAAAGACGCCGGCCACCACGCCTTGGGCTGACCCTGCGCGTTCAGGTACTCGAGCTTGGCCGACTTGGCGGCGTCGATCTCGTTCTGGGTGACCGCCGGACTCGGCGTCAATTCGAAAATGTCGAGACCGCGACCAATCTCCGAACTGATCATAATGCCGTTGTACCAGTACACCGACCACGAACCGGCGTTGCCCATCCGGGCGCCATCAATCGGTCCCCGATCGAAGAAGGCGATCTCGGTCGGGTGCTTGGCGTCGGTCCAGTCGAATACCGTGATCCCGCCCTGATAGAACGCCTGGACCATCACGTCGCGGCCCGGGATCGGAATCAACGACCCGTTGTGGGCCACGCAGTTTTCGAACGAGGTCTGCGCCGCCGGCATCTTGTAGTAGCTCTGGAACACCATCTTGCCGTTCTCGATCGCGAAGATGGCATCGGCCCCCCATTCCTTGGGGTCCGAAGCCCGGCACTTGGGGCCGCCGCCGCCGCCCCACTCGTCGCTGAAGAGGATCTTCGTGGCGTCGTTGTTGAACGTGGCGGAGTGCCAATACGAGAAGTTGGTGTCCGACACCGCCGCCACCCGCCGAGGGTTGGTGGGATCCTTGATGTCGATCAGCAGCCCGTACCCCTCGCAGGCACCCCCGGCAAATCCGCTCGCCGGATACAGGGTGATGTCGTGGCAGCTGGTGACGCCGGGGTGCTTGTGGCCGTCATCCGCCCCCCGTCCGATCATCTTGGCGATCAGGTCGGGCAGCCCGGCCCGGAGTGCGGCGCTATCGGCCGAGGTGGCCGGGCCGCTGCCGCCGCGCGCCTTGACCACGCTGTCGAGGAGCATCCGGGCAAACCCGCCCGGAAGGACCTGCTCCCCGCCGCCAAAGTTCACGGTGAAATCGCCCCGGGCCTTGGCCGCCTTCAGGACTGTGAGGTCCTCGGGCGCGGCGCCATGCGACTTGACCTGGCTGAGGTCATTGAAGATCCGCGGCGAGCTGACGATCGCGGCCTGCTCCGGATGGGCGAGCGGAACTTTGATGACCTCGATCCGGAATTCCGCCGTATTCGGATCGTTCTTGTCCCGAACGCAGCCGGAGAGTTCCTGCTCCGGCCGGCTCGGAGAAGAGCCCGAGATGTAGACGTAAACGTTCTCGGCATCCTTGGGGTCGACCAGGACCGAGTGGGTGTGCGACCCGCGGCAGGTCTGGACGTTGGCGACGCTCCGGGGGTTGTTCACGTCGGAAATGTCGAAGATCCGGATCCCTTTGATCCGCTCCGTGCTGACAGGATCCTTCACGCCCTGGTCGCCGCAGTCGATCCGCCCGGTGTTGCCCTCGGCCGACACGAACAGGAGGTTCTTGTAGGTCGAGACGTCGCTCTGGGAGGCGGGGCAATAGCGAAAGGAGGCGAGCGTCGGCTTGGCCGGGTTGGAGACGTCCCAGACCTGGTAGCCGTTGTAGTTCCCCTGGAAGACCAGATTGCCCCGGAAGGCAAGGTCGGAGTTGGTGCTGCCGACGAACTTCGCCGACGGGGGGGTGTTGGACACGAGGCGCATGTTCCAGGCGGCTTCCCCGGCGTCAAACTTTCCCGCCTTGAGGCCCACCCGCGGGTCCGGGCTCGGCGCGGTGATCGCCAGGCGGGTCATCGGAGCCGGCATGGTACCGCCAGGATTAGCCGAATTGGAACACCCCGCGAGGCCCACCAGGCCCAGCGCGAGCGGGGTCAAACGTCGAGCTACCATCATGGAGCTATCCTCAATTAGAGTGTCGTGCGAAGATGATCGAGGCCAACATTTTTTCCATCCGGGCAATTTCGGTCGTCTGATCGATGTTGACGTCCGAGGCGAACTTGAACACCATCTGGTCTTGCCCGGCGCCGTAGGTATCGAACAGCTCTTTCACCATCATGGTGGCGCCGTTGTGGTGCCCGATCATGGACCGGAGGAAGAGTTCGTCGAACGCCACGCCCCGCGCCGCTCGCAGCGCGTTGAGCTGTTCCGGCGTCAGCATGCCCGGCATCAGCATATCGTGCTCGACGCCGTTCATGACCATGCGCATCCCATTGGGGTTCGGCTCCGCCACTGGCTGCCGCCGATCGCCGAGCCAGGTCTGCATCAGGGCGATTTCGTCCTTCTGGGCGTTGATGATTCGGCCCGACAGCGTCACCACGGCGGGCGCCGCGCCGCGATCTTTCTCCCGCGTCATGTTGGCCATGGTGATGGCCTGGGCGTGGTGGCTGATCATCCCCGTCATGAACCGGATGTCGGCCTCGGTGTAGGCGTACCGGGCGCTGTCGGCCTGGGCCTTGGCGATCGCTTCCGGCGTGGACACCGAACGCTGAACCGGCGTTGGAGTCGGGACTGGTGCCGGCCCCTGGCCGCAACCGATCAGGCCCGCCACGCCGATGGCCGTCCAGACCCGGCTTGCCTGCTGCATAGTATCGACGAAGTGCTTGGTCGCGGACATGGATCAACTCCCCCAGAGGGGTTCAATAATACTCGCGAATTCGACAAATCGCCCGGGATGGAAACCAACCCGCTCTACGGGTTCGCCGGGTCGGGCGTTTCAAATTGCCCCTGGCGCCCCGCCGGATTCCGATGCCCTGATCCGCGTTGGGGGCCTCGTTCAGAGCACCTCGAACACCCCCGCCGCCCCCATCCCGCCGCCGATGCACATGGTGACACAGACCCGTTTGGCTCCCCGGCGTTTCCCCTCGATCAAGGCGTGGCCGGTGAGCCGCTGGCCGCTCATACCGTAGGGGTGGCCCATGGCGATGGCCCCGCCGTTGACGTTGAGCCGGTCCATTGGAATCCCGACCCGGTCGGCGCAATAAAGCACCTGCACGGCAAACGCCTCGTTCAACTCCCAAAGATCGATGTCGTTGACCCCGAGGCCGAGGCGCTTGAGCACTTTCGGAATCGCGAACACCGGTCCGATCCCCATCTCGTCCGGCTCGCACCCGGCCACGGCAAAGCCCAGGAACCTGCCTAACGGCTTGAGTCCCTGCCGCTCCGCGAACGCTTCGCTGGTGACCACACAGGCCCCCGCCCCATCGCTGAACTGGCTGGCGTTGCCGGCCGTGACCACGCCGCCCGGCACGGCGGTCCGAATGTCCTTGATGCCCTCGTAGGTCGTTCCCGGCCGGAGGCCTTCGTCCACACTCGAGGTCATCGCTTTGGTTCGAAGGCCCATGACCGGATCGGCCACGCCGGCCGTCACGGCAATTGGCGCGATCTCCTCGGTGAATTTCCCGGCGTCCTGGGCGGCGCACGCCTTCTGCTGGCTCGCCGCGCCGTACTGGTCCATTCGCTCTTTCGACACCGAGTACCGCTTGGCCACGGTCTCGGCCGTCTGGAGCATCGGCCAGTAGATCTCCGGCTTGTGCTCGGCAATCCAGCTATCGGCGATCATGTGGGTGTTCACCTCCTGCTGGACGCAGGAAATACTCTCGACCCCGCCGGCTACGTAGACGTCGCCCTCGCCGGCGATGATCCGCTGTGCGGCCAGCACGATGGTCTGGAGCCCGCTCGAGCAGAAGCGGTTGACGGTCATCCCGGACACCGTCACCGGCAGGCCCGCCCGGATCGCGCATTGCCGCGCGATGTTCACCCCCGTGGCCCCCTCGGGGTTGGCGCATCCCATCAAGATGTCTTCGACCTCCGCCGGATCAATCCCGGCCCGGTCGATCGCGGCCTTGACGACGTGGCCTCCCAGGGTGGCACCATGGGTCATGTTGAAAGCCCCCTTCCAGCTCTTGGTGAGCGGGGTCCGGGCGGTCGATACGATCACAGCGCGGCTCATGGTCATTCCTCTCAGGAAAAACTCTTGCCATCGGCCACCAGCTTCGCGAGGAGCGGCGCCGGTTGCCAGAAGGCGGCATCGTCGTTGGGGTTTTCGGCAAACCGCTTCATCGTGTGCGCGACATTGAACAGGCCCTGGCTGTCGGCGTAGCACAACGGCCCGCCCCGGTGGATCGGAAACCCGTATCCCGTCAGATAGACCACGTCGATGTCGCTGGCCTTGTTGGCGATGCCTTCGTCGAGCAGACGGGCGCCTTCGTTGACCAGCGCATACACCAGACGGTGAACGATTTCGTCGTCGCTGATTTTCCGCGACGTGATCCCGATCTGCTTCCGGGAGTCGGCGATAATCTGGTCCACCACCGGCGACGGGATCGCGTCGCGCTGGCCCGGTTTGTAGTCGTACCAGCCGGCCCCCACCTTCTGGCCGAACCGGCCCGCTTCACAGATCCGGTCCGCCGTTTTGCTGTACTTGAGCTCCGGATGCTCGACGTAGCGCCGCTTCCGAATGGCCCAGCCGATGTCGTTGCCGGCCAGGTCGCTCATCCGGAACACACCCATCGCGAAGCCGAACTTCTCGAGCGCCCGGTCAACCTGCGCCGGCGTGGCGCCTTCGTCGAGGAGGAAGCCGGCCTGCCGGAAGTAGTGTTCCACCATCCGGTTGCCGATGAACCCGTCACACACTCCGGCCACCACGGCCGTCTTCTTGATGGTCTTGGCAACCCCCATGACCGTCGCGAGGACGTCCTTACCGGTCGCCCCGCCCCGCACCACCTCGAGCAGCTTCATCACGTTGGCCGGACTGAAGAAGTGGAGGCCCAGGACATCGGTGGGGCGCTTGGTGAAGGACGCGATCCGGTTGATGTCGAGCGTCGAGGTATTGCTGGCGAGGATGGCACCGGGCTTGGCGACCTGGTCGAGTTGCTTGAAGACGGCCTCTTTGACTCCCATCTCTTCGAACACCGCCTCGATGATCAGATCGGCGTCGCGGAGGTCGTCATAGCTCAAAGTCGGCTTGAGCAGGCTCATCCGCTGCTCGTATTTGGCCGGGTCGAGCTTGCCCTTCTTGACCTGGCCCTCGTAGTTCTTCCGGATGACGCCGAGGCCACGGTCGAGGGCTTCCTGGCTCGTTTCAAGAATGGTGACCGGGATCCCGGCGTTCAAGAAATTCATCGAGATCCCCCCGCCCATCGTCCCGGCCCCGATCATCCCAACCTTGGCGATCGCCCGGACTGGGGTGTCGTCCGGCACATCTGGGATCTTGCCGGCCGCCCGCTCGGCGAAGAAACCATGCCGCAACGCGGCCGATTCCGGGGTCGAATACAGGGCGATGAATAGGTCCCGCTCCCGCCGCATCCCGTCTTCAAACGACAATGTGACCGCGGCTTCCACCGCATCGACGCACTTGGCCGGGGCCGGAAAGTTCTTGGCCATCGCTTTGACGGTGTTGCGGGCAAACTGAAAATACCCGTCGGCGTTGGGATGCTTGGCGGGCAGGTCGCGCACTTTGGGAAGGGGCGATCCGCCGGCGTGCTTCTCGCCGGCCTCGGCGGCGAAGGCGAGGGCCCCGGCCATGAGATCGCCGTCGACGATTCGGTCGAACAGCTTCTGGCCCGGCTGCTTGGCCAGCAACTCGCTTTTCACCGGCTCGCCGCTGACGATCAGGTTGAGGGCGGTTTCGACCCCCAACGCCCGGGGCAGCCGCTGGGTCCCACCCGCCCCCGGCAGCAGGCCAAGTTTGACTTCGGGCAGCGCAATGCTGGCCCCCGGCGCGACAACTCGGTAGTGGCAGGCCAGGGCCAGTTCGAGCCCCCCGCCCATGGCGACCGAGTGGATCGCCGCGACCACCGGCTTCCGGCACCCTTCGACCAACCGAACCAGACTGTTGAGATTCGGCTCGGCCAGGGCTTGCGGCGTCCCGAACTCCCGAATGTCCGCCCCGGCGGAAAACGCCTTCCCTGCCCCGGTCATGACCACGGCCGTGACCGATTTGTCGGCCTCGGCTTGGTCGATCCCGGCGGCGACCGCCGTTCGGGTGGCGAAGCTCAACCCGTTGACGGGCGGGTTCATGAGCGTGATGACGGCAATCCCGCCACGGACCTCGTAGGTGGCGCTCATCCTCTGTTGTTCCTTTCTGGGCGTTTCGAATCCTGCCAACCCGGAACGATAGCCGCAGGTCACCCCCGAAAGCGACTCGGCCGCCCTCAAGATCTAGGGCGGCCGAGCGTTCGGATTCTGCTGGTGGCCGGCGGGCTAGTGCCGGAGGTCGCCCCAGCGCCGGGCGATCTCCCGCTGATGCTTTTCCCACCGCTCCTGCTCCCGTTTCCTGAAATCGCGCTCCCGGTTCGCGAGCTCGTTCTCGAAATCGATCCGGCGTTTTCGCGCTTCGGCCCGCCACTCGGCTTCCTTCCTCTCAATCTCCCGGCCCCGGTCCTCGCAGCGCCGGATATCCCTCCACTCGCGCTCGGAACGACAATAGGCTCGAACGTCCAGCGCCCGTCGTTCGGATCCTCGGTCGTAGCGGTAGTCCTGGTCGGTGGGGCGGTCTTGGGCCTGCAGGGATGCGGCGGCGGCGAGGAGCCCTAACCATACGGTCACGATTTTCATTGGAGCCTCGGAAACACGGTTGGGCCCGAGCCAATGCAGCCTCCGTGCCGATTTCGTTTCGAACGCCTAACCGATTGAGCCGCGACGAGATGGAGCGAACTCCATGGCCGAGGTCCCGACCGGAGCGGTGTCCTCGGCTGGGGACGACTGTCATCCTGTGATACTTTAGAGCATGACTGACGACATCCCGCGGCGCGACTTCCTCAACGGCGCCCAGTTCGCCCTCGGCGCCTCGCTCACGACCCCCTGGGCCCGATGGATTGCCGGCGGGCTCGACCACGATCCCGAATACTACCCCCCCGCCAAGACCGGGCTCCGCGGAACCCACGACGGAGCCTGGGAGACCATGCATGCCCGGGTGACCGGCAAGACCTGGCCGGTCGCCGCGCCTGAGGAGCAGTACGACCTGGTCGTGGTGGGTGGCGGAATCAGCGGGCTCTCGGCCGCGCACTTCTACCGGAAGCAGAAACCCGGCGCCCGGATCCTGATGCTCGACAATCACGACGATTTCGGCGGCCACGCCAAGC
>JAYTTT010000129.1:0-9392 GCA_043744895.1 Gemmatimonadota bacterium
CCCAGAATTCCCGGAAATCGATCAAGCCGAGCGCCAGCCGCCGGACGTTGACCGCGAGCGCCTGGGTGCCGGTATTGCCCCCCATCCCGGCCACCACACCCATGAAGGCCGCCAAGAAACCAAGCCGTTCGATCGTCCCGCTGAAGAAGAGCGGCACCATGGCGGCGAAGAACGCGGTGGCCAAGTTGACCAGCAGCCAGGGCAGCCGGCTCCGCACGGCCTCGCGCCAGCCGGCGCCAAGATCCTCGTCGCCCGACACACCACCGAACCGGAGCATGTCTTCGGTGGCCTCGGCTTCGCCGACGTCCATGACGTCGTCGAAGGTGATCCGGCCGAGGAGTCGTTGGCCCCGGTTGACCACGGGAATGGCGGAGACATTGTATCGCCCCATCAGGCGCGCCACCTCCTCCTGGTCCATTTCGGGAGGCACGGTGACATCGGGATCTTCCATCACTTCGCGGAGGGGCCGGTCCGGGGCCGACAGCACCAGACGCTTGAACGACATAATACCCTTGAGGCGCCCCTCGTTGTCGATGACATACGCCTCGGAGAAATCTTCGAGCTCGTCCGCTTGCCGGCGAATTTCGTCGAGGCCTTGCCCGACCGTATCGTGCTCCATCACGGTCACCACCTGCGACGTCATCAGTCCGCCGGCCGACTCCGAGTCATACTGGAGCAGGTCCGCGACCTCCTCCCGCTGCTCCGGGTCTTCGACCTCCGCGAGAATTCGCCGTTGTTCTTCGGGCTCGAGCTCACCGAGGAGGTCGGCGGCATCGTCGTCCGGAAGGCCCTCGACAATCTCCGCCGCTTCGCCGGGTTCCAGGGCGGCGAGGGTGTCTTCGGCGTGTTCCTCCTCCGGCAGTTCCCACAGCGCCGAGCCGGACAACGCCGGCGGCAAGAGCTTGACGATTTCGATCCGTTCCTCTTCGTCGGCTTCGGCCAGCACGTCGGCCAAATCGGCCGCGTCGAGTTCTTCCGCCTCGGCGAGGAACTGGGAAACCCGGCCGTCGCGAACCAGGGCGAGCATCCGGCGGGCTCCGTCGGTGGTCATCGAGCCTCCCGATCGAGCACCAACGGTGCGGCCCCGGCGCGCCGAACCAACAGCCGTTCAATCCGAGTGGGCGTTGCCCCGAGGACATCGAACTCAAGGCCGCTCACCCGGAGCCGTTCACCGGGCCGGGGAAACCGCCCGAGGAGCTCGGCCAACCGGCCCCCCACTGATTGGGACGGGCCGCCCGGCAACTGGGTCCCGAACCGCGCCTCGAGCTCCGCCACGTCGGCGGTTCCGGTCGTTTCCCAGGGACTGAATTGATCGGGAACCTTTCGCTCGGTGGTCTCGTCGTGCTCGCCGAAGATCTCCCCCACCATCGCCTCGAGCAGATCCTCGAGGGTGACGATCCCCAACGTGCCGCCGAACTCATCCAGCACGACGGTCAGGTGCCGACGCTCCCGCTGCATATCGAGCAGTACGTCGCCGCAGGCCCGGCTGGCGGGGGTCGCACCGACCGGCCGGACCGGAACCGGCTCGGCCTCCTTGACCTTGAGGAGATCAAAGACATGGACCATCCCGACCATCTCGTCCAAGGTGCCCCGATACACCGGGAGCCGGCTGTATCCGCTCTGGATGAACGCCGCCTGGATCTCGTCGGAGCCGGCCCCGTCCGGAATCGCCACCAGCTTGGTGCGCGGCGTCATCACCTCGCGCACCGGCCGCTCGGCGAAGGTGATCACGTTGCCGACCATGACCAGCTCTTCGGAAGTGCCTAACGCACCAGCGGCCCCTTCCCGCCAGAGCGCCCGAACGTCGGCCGCCGGCCGTTTGGTTGGAACCGGCAGTAACCAGCCGACCACCCGAGTCCAGGGCCTGAACATCGGCCGGAGCAGATCGGCGACCCGGGAGGCCCGATGGGCGGTCAGCCACCGCGGCAGGACATAGCCGCTGAAGAGTACGAACGGCAAGGCGACGGACACGAGCAGGATCAGGACGCCCCACAACGGCAAGGTGCCGGTCGCCACATCGAAGACCGCCGACAAGCCGGCCGCGAGAATCGCGATCCCGAGCCCCGTGGTGGCCGTCGCGGCCGCCAGCTCCCGCTCGGCATCGACCAACCAGTCGAGCGACTCAGCCGCGCCCTTCAAGCGACGCGAGACGGCCTCGGCAAGATCGGCCCGGCTCACGGTGATGAGCGCGGCCGTTTCGGTGGCGCCAAGCAGGGTCACCAGCAGGCCGACCGCCACCGCCAACCAGATCACGAAACCTCCTCGGCGGCAGGCGGCCGCGCCACGGCGGTCCGCCTCACCGTAACCCGCCGAACCCGGCGCCGGGCCACCTGGTCGATCACCAAGGTGAAGTCGCCGGCGGGCACCGCGTCACCGGCCCGCGGCACCCCGCCCGCCAGTGCCAGGACCAATCCCCCCACGGTGCCGACGTCGTCCCGTCCGAACTGGTACTCCAGCTCAGCTTCGAGATCGACCAGCGGGACTTGTCCCTGGACGATCAAAGCGCCGTCACCGGTCCGGACCATCGGCAACGCTTCTTCGGTGTCGTATTCATCCTGGATTTCGCCGACGATTTGCTCGAGCACGTCTTCCAGCGTGACGATCCCCGAGGTCCCCCCGAATTCATCCACCACCACGACCAGGTGCCCGCCCCCCCGTTGGAAGTCTCGGAGCTGCCGATCGAGCCGCTTCGCTTCCGGCACGAACTCGACCGGACGAACCAAGGGGTGCCAGTCGGGCTGGTCGAGTGACACTCCGCTGGCGAGGAGGTCTTTCGCGTAGATCACGCCCACGAGATTGTCGGGATCGCCGTCAACCACCACGAGGCGAGAGTGCTCCGCCGCCCGAAGCGTTTCCAGCACCTGGCCCTTGGTCGCGGAGAGGTCGACGGAAATCACGTCCATCCGAGGCGTCATGACCTCCTCGACCGTCATGTCCTTGAGGCTGAAGACGCCCGACAGTCGCTCGCGGACGTCGTGATCCGTCGCCCGATTCCGCCGGGTGTCGTCGAGCGGCCCACCCCCGCGATCGGCCCAGGCCACCAGGCGCAATATCGGCTGAAAGACGGCAATCGATCCGGTTGCGACCCGCCCATCGAACCGGACCAGCCCGGGCTCGTTCGCGGCCCACAGCCGGGGCAGCAGATCGCCGACCACCCACACGACGAGCACCGCCAGCGCGAGCCGAAGCAGCGACTGCGGAAACGGCCAGGCCCACCAAGCCAGCGCGAGTCCGGCAAGGAAGGCACCGATCATCAGCAAGGCGAGGTGAATAACGTGGAGACTCCGGGCGGGGTTGAGCGAGGCGTGATCGCCGGTGGAACTCGGGCCGAGGAGCCGCGGCAAGCCGGCATCGTTCTCCGAGGCGAGCGCCACCAGGGCCGCCCAGAGCGTGCAGAGCCCGGCAAGGATCGGCGCCACCCCGAGCTGCAAGGCCGTGATCAGCCAAGACACGCGAGGTACCTTTCCTGACGCCGCCACATGGGCGAGCGGACCCGCCCGGCGTCTGCCGGATGGTCATAGCCGAGCACGTGCAGGGTGCCGTGGATCACGAGTCGGAGCAACTCCTCCCGGAGGGGGATACCACGTTTCTTGGCCTCGCCGGCCGCCACCGCCCGACAGATATAGACGTCGCCTTGCCGGGAACCGTCAGGCAGCGGCAGCGAGAACGCCAGGACGTCGGTCGGCCGGTCCGCTCGTTTCCAGGCGGCGTTCAACTGGCGGATCCGCCGGGGGCCGACAAACGTCACCGACACCGAGGCCCGAGCACGTTCCGCCGCCAGCACGGCGCCAACCAGCCGGGCCACTCTGGCGCGGGCAAGCGGCGCATGGCGGCCGGCCACCGTCACGACCGGCGCCGTGGCCGCGCTGGCGCGCTGGTCAGCCGCTTTGATCCTCGGCGTAGGCACGAATGATCTCGCGAACCAACCGATGCCGAACCACGTCGGCTTCGGTCAGATAGTGGAAAACCAGGCCGTCGATCCCAGGCAGGATTCGCTCGATCTGAATCAGGCCCGAGTCTTCGCGCTTCGGCAAGTCGACCTGGGTCTTGTCGCCGGTGACAACGACCTTGCTGTTCACGCCAAGCCGCGTCAGGAACATCTTCATCTGGGCGCCCGTGGCGTTCTGCGCTTCGTCGAGAATGATGAAGGCGTCCGCCAGGGTCCGGCCCCGCATGTAGGCGAGCGGAGCGATCTCGATGGTCCGGCTTTCGATGGCCTTCTGGACCCGATCGTGGGGCATCATGTCTTCGAGCGCGTCATAGAGCGGCCGGAGGTAGGGATCCACTTTGGCCTGGATATCCCCGGGCAGGAAGCCTAACGATTCTCCGGCCTCGACCGCGGGACGGGCCAGAATGATTCGCCGAACCCGCTTGCGGGCCAGCGCCTCGATCGCCTTGGCAACGGCCAGGTAGGTCTTGCCGGTGCCGGCCGGCCCGATCCCGATCACGATATCGTGTTGGGAAATGGCCTGGAGGTATTCCCGCTGGCCCGCCGTCTTCGGGAGAATGGCGCGGCGAAGTCCCGGCAGCAGAATCCGGCCTTCGCCCGGCGCCGCGAGGTCGGCCGGCATCAGCCCTTCGGTGACCAACCGGTTGATGATCTCGGGCGTCACGGCCTCGCCAATCCGGGCCAGGTCGATCAGCCCCTGCACCGGGGCCGAGGCGCGATCGACCTGCTCGCCGGGGCCGGCCACCGTCAGGGTATCGCCCCGCATCGTCGCCCGAATCCCAAACGCCCGTCCAAGTTCGACGAGGTTGACATCGTTCACCCCGGCGAGCAGCAGCGGATCGGCCCCCTCGATCCCGAACCGTTGGACCGTCTCGTCAGCCATTGGAGGCCCCCGGATTGGGTGCCCGACGGACCACGAGACTCAGCACATCCAGCTCGCGCTGGTCCACCGGGATCGGGGCGCCTTCGAAGAGCGCCCGGGCGGTGGTCGACTTGGGAAACGCGATCACGTCGCGAAGCGACGTCGCGCCCGCCAGCAACATCACCACCCGGTCGAATCCGATGGCGAACCCGCCCATCGGCGGCGCCCCGGTGGCCAGTGCATCGAGGAGGAATCCAAACCGGCGCCGCTGTTCGTCCGGTTCGATTCCGAGCAGCCTGAATACCTGCTGTTGCAACGCCGGGTCGGTGATCCGAATCGAGCCGCTCCCCAGCTCATTGCCGTTGTAGACCGCGTCATAGTGAACGGCTCGGCAGCGGCCCGGGTCGGTCTCGAGAAACGGCACGTCGTCCGGATGCGGAGAGGTGAACGGATGATGGACGAACACCTGCTGCCCGGTGACCGGATCCGGCTCGAACAGCGGAAAGTCCACGACCCACAGAAAGGCGTGGGGCAACGAGGGCTCGAGCCCGAGCCGCCGGATCAGCGCGATGCGGACCGCGTGGAGGGCCGGTGAGGTGACTCGGTCGGGCCCGACCACGGCGACCAGCCCGTCGCCCGGCGACCCAACAACCGTCCCGACAAACGAGGACCCGACCGCCTTGACGCCCTGCCCTTCCCAGGCCGAATCCCCTCGCTTCATCCAGACCAGCCCGCCGGCGCCCGCCGACTTGGCCACGTCGGTCAGCGCGTCGAAATCCTTTCGGGAAAGCCCTCCCGATCCGGGGACGAGCATTCCCCGAAAACGGACCCCGCCCCGGCCCGCGTCGGCCAGGAACGGGGCCTGGTCCCCGCCTAACGATGCGGTCAGGTCCCGGATCTCAAGCCCGAACCGGCAGTCCGGCTTGTCAATCCCGAACCGCTCCATCGCCTGCGCGTAGGTGAGCCGCGGGAACGGCAGCAGTACCGGCTCGCCCGCCTCCTCCCACATCCCGGCCAGCACCGCCTCGATGAAGCCCATCACGTCATCGGCCGAGACGAACGACGACTCGATGTCGATTTGAGTGAACTCCGGCTGGCGATCGGCCCGAAGGTCTTCGTCCCGGAAGCAGCGGGCAATCTGGAAATAACGATCGAGGCCGGCCACCATCAACAACTGCTTGTAGATCTGGGGCGACTGGGGCAGCGCGTAGAATTCCCCAGGGTGGACTCGCGACGGCACCAGATAGTCTCGGGCGCCTTCGGGAGTCGGCTTGGTGAGAATAGGGGTTTCGATTTCGAGAAAGCCAAGATCGCTCAGCACCTGCCGAGCCCGCTGGGCGAGCCGGTGGCGCAACACCAAGTTCCGTTGCAACTCGGGCCGGCGCAGGTCAAGCACCCGATGGCGGAGCCGCAGTTCCTCGGCCGAGAGTTCCTCGTTTTCTTTCCGCGCCACCGGAATCGCCGGGGTCCCGGCCGGCCCAACCACGGTCAGGTCCGTGACGTACACTTCGACCTCGCGGGACGTCATCCCTTCGTCGCGAGACGGGTTGGGACGACGCTCCACCCGGCCCGTGGCCAGAATCACCGTTTCGACGCCCAGCGATCCGGCCCGCTCCATGACGGCCGGCGGCGTCCAGTCGGCGCTGCACGAAAGCTGCAGCAACCCGTCCCGGTCCCGGAGATCGAGAAACACCAAGCCACCGAGATCCCGGCGACGGTGAACCCACCCGGCCACGTGGACCGTTTGCCCAAGATTGGCGGTGGACAGGGAGCCGGCTCGATGGCTTCGAAGGGCCGTTTGGTCGCGGGATGGTGCCATATTCGGCCAAACGTAACGCCGCCGGTTGTCCGTGGGCAAGCAATTGGAGCGAGCGGAGTTACGAGAGTTCCGTCCGGCTCCGTTAGCTTTGACCCATGGCTTCCAGCATTCTTGACCAGTCGCCCAAGGACGCCCACGCCGCCCTCGAGGCGTGGGTCGCGGCGCATGCGCTGCCCAAGTACCGGACCGATCAGATCCTCCGACGGTTGTGGACCGCGCCGATCGCGTCATGGAGCGAGGCCACCGAGCTGCCGGGGTCCCTTCGCGAGGCCTTGGGCCGGGACTGGCCCCTCCTTCGGCTCACCACCGCCTCGCTCGAAACATCGGCTGACGGGACCAAGAAATATCTTTGGCGCCTGGCCGACCGCGAAGCCGTCGAATCGGTGCTGATTCCGAGCGGGAGCCGCCGGACGCTCTGCATCTCGTCGCAAGCCGGCTGCGCGTTAGGCTGCGGCTTCTGCGCCACGGGGAAGATGGGGTTCCGGCGAAACCTCTCGGCCGGCGAAATCGCGGGCCAAGTCCGCGAGATCATCCTGGCCAACCCGGCGGACCGGCCCACCAATATCGTGTTCATGGGCATGGGTGAACCGCTGCTCAACTGGCCGGCGGTCGACACCGCCCTCTCGATTTTAAACGATGCCCAAGGCTTCGGAATCGGTGCCCGCCACATCACCGTCTCGACGGTCGGGATCCTGCCCGGGATGGATGCGCTCCGGGCCCGGCCGGAACAATTCCGTCTGGCCATCTCGCTCCATTCGCCCGACCCCGATGCCCGGATTCGCCTGATGCCGATCGAGCAGAAGTACCCCCTCGCCCAAGTGCTGGCCTCGGCTCGCCGGTTCGGCCGCCGGGTGACGTTCGAATACGTCATGATCAAGGATCGGAACGACGCTGACCGGGACGCCGACCAACTGGCCGCGATCGCCAGACCGTTAGGCGCCCATGTCAATCTCCTGCCCCTCCATCCAGGCGGCGACGACGGCCTCGTCCCCAGTTCCGGCAACCGAATCCGAGCCTTTGCCGAACGGCTCCGGGCGGCGGGCATCGAAGCCGTGGTTCGGCGGAGCCGCGGCCTCGACATCAACGCCGCCTGCGGCCAGCTCTACGTCGAGATGGAGACCAAGCGCCGGCGGACCAAGCCGGCGCCGGCCGCCTGAGCCATGTTCCGGGCCGTCCTCCGCGCCACCCTCGGCTGGATCCTCGGACTGTTCTTTCGGCGGATCGAGATTTCCGGGGCCGATCGGGTTCCCGCCACGGGACCCGTCATCTTTGCGATCAACCACCCGAACGGCCTCGTGGACGGCCTCGTGCTGCTGACCTTCGCCCCGCGGCCGGTGTCGTTCCTCGCCAAAGCGCCCCTGTTCGACCTGCCGGTCATCGGGTGGGTCATTCGACGCCTCGACACGATTCCGGTCTACCGGCGCCAGGACCAGGCCGACCTGAGCCAGAATCGGGGGACCTTCGAGCGGGCGCGCGCCCTCCTCGGCCGGGGCGGAACCATCGCGATCGCCCCGGAAGGTGCCAGTCACAGCGACCCGAGTCTCCGACCGCTCAAGACCGGCGCCGCACGGATCGCGTTAGGCGGAACGATGGGCACTCCCGTCGCGATCGTTCCGGTGGGACTCTTCTACACCGAGAAAGCCACCTTCCGAAGCGCGGCGCATGTGACATTCGGCGAACCGGTCCTGGTCGACCCCGCGCTCGCCGACGAAGCGGGCGAACCGCCGGCCCCCTTGGTGGGCCAGGTCACCGCCGCGATCGAACGCGCCCTGGCCGAGGCCGTGCTCCAGGCCGATCACCACGAAGCGCTCACCCTGGCGGCCCGAACCGAACGGCTCCTCGCCGCCACCGCTGACGATCCGAAAGGGCGAACGGTGCGCGAGGTCCGGGCAACTCAGCGGCTGCTGATCGACGGATACCGGACCATCAAGGCCACCACGCCCGAGCTCCTCGACGGATTGATTCGGCGGATCGATCGCCTCGAGGCGGCCTTCCGAACCGCCCGACTCGACCCCGGCCGTCCGCTCCCCGATGCCCTGAGCGGAACCCAGTTGCTGCGGGCCACCCTCTGGCTGGTGTTTCGGGTCGCCATCTTCCTGCCCCTGGCCCTGCCCGGCTTCCTCCTCCACTACCCCGCGTACTGGACCATCGATCGCCTGGCAACCCGATACGCCGGCGCCCACGACGACGTCCTCGCCACCGCCAAGATCCTCGGCGCCGTCCTGCTGTTTCCCCTGACCTGGTTCAGCGCCGCCCTCGCCGCGGGCCTCAACTGGGGACTCCCCATCAGCGCCGCCATCGCGGCCATCGCCCCCCTGTCCGGTTATGCCGCCCTCAAGCTGGTCGAACGATTCGACCACTTCCTCACCGGAACCCGCGCCATCGGCCTCTACCTCACCCGCCCCGAACAGGTCCACCGCCTGACCGCCGAACGCGAACACCTCCGCACCGACCTCACCACCCTCGCCCAAACCCTCGGCCTCCTGACCTAACGCCGAGTGCCGAGTGCCGAGCGCCGAGCGCCGCCCCCCTCACACCCGATTCGGCGGTTCCTCCCCCGAGAAGAACGCCTCCAGATTCCTCACGACCACCATCCCCATCGCTGTCCGGGTCTCGATCGTCGCGCTCCCGAGATGCGGCAGCAAAACCACCCGGTCGAGCGCCAGGAGTTCCGGCGCCACCCCCGGTTCGTTCCGATAGACGTCGAGCCCGGCGCCCCCGAGCCGCCCTCCCCGGATCGCCTCGGCCAGGGCCGGTTCGTC
>JAYTTT010000130.1:0-2421 GCA_043744895.1 Gemmatimonadota bacterium
GCCACTACCTCAAGCCCAGCGTCGCCCGCGCCCTCAAAGCGCAAGCGGCTCGGCGGCGGACCCGGCGCTCGAAAGACCGCTAGGCTTCAAGAAATCAAAAAAAAAGGCCCAGGCGCTCATCGCGCCCGGGCCGTTTTCTTGTGTCCGGCCCTACAGGGCCTCGACCTCTTCGACAATTGCCGCGGCCGGCACCACTTCCGGCTCAGGCGACGGCGGCGGCGGTTCGAACCCAGCGGGGGCCTGCACGTCGAGATCGACGTACCGATAATGGCCGGTGCCCGCCGGGATCAAGTGCCCGATGATGATGTTCTCCTTCAAGCCCCGGAGGTCGTCCTTGGCGCCGCGGATGGCGGCGTCGGTCAGCACCCGGGTGGTTTCCTGGAAGCTCGCCGCCGAGATGAACGATTGAGTCGTCAAGCTCGCCTTGGTGATCCCTAAGAGCAGTGGCTCCGCGGTGGCAGGGGCCAGCTTCCGTCGCACCGTCCGCTCGTTCTCCTCGCGGAAACTGAGCTTGTCCACCGCCTCCGCCTCCAAGAAGCTGGTGTCGCCCGGATCCGTGACCCGGACCTTCTGAAGCATCTGCTTGACGATGACCCCGCAGTGCTTGTCGGCGATGCGGACGCCCTGCAGCCGGTACACTTCCTGAATCTCGTTGAGCAAATACTCCTGCACCGCACGAGGTCCCTTGATGAGCAGGATCTCATGCGGGTTGACCGGCCCTTCGGTCAGCCGGTCGCCGGCCCGGACTCGGTCGCCCTCGTGAACGCGAAGGTGCTTGCCCGCCGGCACCTCATACACCTGCGGCGGTTCCTTCTCGTCGATGGTCCCGTCCTTGGTCATCGGATAGACGAAGATCTCGCGTTTGCCGCGCTTGATCTCGCCGAACTTGACCATGCCGTCGATCTCCGACATCGTGGCGGGGTCTTTCGGCCGACGGGCCTCGAACAGTTCCGCGACCCGGGGCAGGCCGCCGGTAATATCGCGAGTCTTGTACGCCTGCCGAGGAATCTTGGTGACCGTGACGCCCTCGGCGACCTTGACCGGGGCCGAGAGGAACACGGTTCGATCCTTGGCTTCCTTCTTGGTCTTCGACGGCCACGCTTCGTTGATCGGCCGCTCTTCGACGTGGAACTTGCTCGACCACGGGTTGGCCTCGTCCGGCATATGCATGGCCCTGGTTACCTGGTCCGTCGGCGAGCCCAGGATGATCCGCGAACCCTCGGCCAGGGTGTACTCCTGGGGGTCCTTCCGGTTGGCCACGTACACCAAAACCGACGGATGGAGCTCGCGGTCCGGATCGGCGGTGACCACCAACGACCGGAGGCCGGTGCCTTCGTCGAGCTCCTCGCGGAGGGTGACCCCTGGAACCAGGTCCTTCCACCGCAACGTGCCGTCCTGCTTCACAATGCTGGGATCGTTGTACGGATCCCAGGTGTAGAGAATCGAAGCCCTCCGCTCGGTGTCGCCTTTGGTGACCACGGTGCCTTCCGGCACCTGGATCACGGCGCCCTGCGGCACCGGATATCGGGACAGCACATGGGTCGGATTCTTCGGATCGACGATGTAAATGCCTTCCTTGCTCTCCTCCTCGGCCGACTCATCCTCGCGGGTCAACGCAACCCGGAGCTTGGCCTTGCCGCCGTCTTCGTATTCAACGCCCAGGTCGGCCCACTCCAGTCCCTTGGTGTACTTGACGATCCCCTCCGACCGCGCCCGTCGTTCGGCTTCCTCGGCGATCCGGGCGGAGGTGCCGCCGATGTGGAAGGTCCGAAGGGTGAGCTGGGTGCCCGGCTCACCGATGGACTGGGCCGCCAAGATCCCGACGGCCTCGCCCATGTCGACCATTTCCATCGTCGCGAGGTTCCGCCCATAGCACATCCGGCAGACCCCGCGCTTACACTCGCAGGTGAGCACGGACCGGATCTTCACCTTGTCGATCCCGGCGTCTTCGATGGCCGCCGCCGTTTCCTCGCTCACCAACTGGCCCGACGCCACGATCAGCCGCGGATCGCCGTGTTCGTCGAGCTGGTGCGGATCCATGACATCTTCGGCGGCCACGCAGCCGATGATCCGTTCGCCGAGCGACTCGATGACGTCTTCGCCCTCTTTGAGCGCCGCCATGTCGAGACCGAGAATGGTGCCGCAATCTTCCTCGGTGATGGTCACGTCCTGGGCCACGTCGACCAGACGTCGAGTCAGATACCCGGCGTCGGCGGTTTTCAGGGCGGTGTCCGCGAGGCCCTTTCGGGCGCCGTGAGTGGAGATGAAGTATTCGAGCACCGAAAGGCCTTCTCGGAAGTTCGACTTGATCGGGCTCTCGATGATTTCGCCGATCCCACCGGTCAGCTTCTTCTGCGGCTTGGCCATCAGACCGCGCATCCCGGCCAACTGACGAATTTGATCGCGGCTACCTCGCGAACC
>JAYTTT010000131.1:0-2419 GCA_043744895.1 Gemmatimonadota bacterium
GTCGTACATCCGGAAGTAGTTCTGGATCGTGATCGTCGCGAGGGTTTGAGTTTCACCCTTGATCTGGACGCCTTCTTTGGCTTCGACCGCCTGATGCAACCCGTCGGACCACCGCCGGCCCGCAAGGACCCGGCCGGTATACTCGTCGACAATCAGGACCTGATTGTCCTGCACGATGTACTCAATGTCTTTCTCGTACAGGGCATGGGCTTGGAGCAGTTTATGAATGATATGGAGTTTCTCGCTCTTGGCGGCGTACTCCATCTCGACCCGTTGCCGTTCATTCCGCTTGTCGGCCACCGACATCTCGGTGTCCTTCTCGATCCGATGCACGACCTCGGAAATATCGGGGACCAGGAACAGCATCGGATCATCCGGCGAGAGCGCCGTACTGCCCTGATCCGTGAGGTGCACCGAGTGCCCCTTTTCGTCGAGGACGAAGTACAGGACCTCGTCGACGCCCCGCATCTCCTGCTGCTTGGTGGGCAGCTTGCGGTCGGCCAAGTGCTTGAGCTCGGCCTGCTGGACCAACTGTTTGACGCCGGTTTCGTTGAGGAACTTGAGTAACTTTTTGTTCTTCGGCATCCCAAGCTGGGCCTGATACAGCTTGGCCGCCCCGTCCTGCTTGGTCTTCTCGTTGGCCAACAACGGCTCGGCCTCGGCAATCAGCTGATTGGCAACCGCCGTCTGTTTCCGGACCAGTTCGGCCACCCGCCCATTGAAATCCGAATACTTCGTATCCCCCTCGTTCCCGACTGGGCCGGAAATGATCAGCGGCGTTCGGGCCTCGTCGATCAGAATCGAGTCAACCTCGTCCACGATCGCGTAGGCGTGATCGCGCTGGACCCGATGTTCCATCGCGAACACCATATTGTCGCGGAGATAATCGAAGCCGAACTCGTTATTGGTCCCGTAGGTGATGTCACAGAGATAGGCCGCTCGCCGTTCCGGCGACTGCGGCTCGGTGTCGTCGATGCACCCGACCGTAAGGCCTAGATACGAAAATACGTGCCCCATCCACTGGGAATCGCGCCGCGCCAGGTAGTTGTTGACGGTGACCAGATGGGCGCCGCGGCCGGCCAGGGCGTTGAGATAGAGCGGCAGCGTTGCCACCAACGTCTTGCCTTCGCCAGTTCCCATTTCGGCGATCTTGCCGCGATGAAGCGCGATACCGCCCATCAGCTGGACGTCGTAGGGCACCATGTCCCAGATCAGCTCGTGGCCGGTCACCATGACGGCGGTTCCGACCAGCCGGCGACAGGCCTCCCGAACCGTGGCGAAAACCTCGGGAAGCAGTTCATCGAGCACAACCGCCACCGACGCCTTGTGGGCCTGCTCAAGCTCGTGGAACTCGCCCTCAAGCCGCTCACGCTCGACCGGATCGGCGCACTCGTGCTTGGTCAGACGCACCACCTCGACGGCGACCTTGGCGGCACCGGTCCGTTCGGCCAGCAACCCGCGGAACCGGGCGGTTTGCGCCCGGAACTCCTCATCGGAGAGGGTCCTGACCCGTGCCTCATGCTGGTGGACGAGGGCCAGCAGCGGCGTCAGTTTCTTGGCGTCGCGCTGCTGACGGGTTCCGAACAGCTTGGCAATGACAGTATTCAACATCAGGCGTCCCGATACAGACCGTGCGCGTCGATATATCGGGCCACCGCATCCGGAACCCAATAGCGAATCGACTGGCCGGTTCGAACCCGGCTTCGCACGGTCGTGGAGGAAATCTCGATCCGCGGAACCAGCACGACCCGGTCCGCGATGCCCTCGGGTACGGCCTCTCCGTCCCGAGCAAACACTACGACTTCGGCTTGGGCCCGGATTTGTCCGGGCTCGCGCCATGTGGGAAACAGCGCGGCAGCGTCGCTCCCCAGCAACAAGCTGACCGTGGCCTCCGGGAAGCGGCGGCGGACATCCGCGATCGTGTCGACCGTATACGACGGCCCGGGACGATCGACTTCGACCCGATCGAGGACCAGCACCGAATCGTCGCCCACCGCCAGCTCGACCATCGCGGCCCGATGGACCGCCGTCGCCTCGTGACGGCCCACCTTGAAGGGCTGCTCACCAGCCGGGATCAACCGAACCTCGGCGGCTTCGAGGACCTCGCGGACAACCCCCGCAACCACCAAATGCCCGTGGTGAATTGGATCGAACGAGCCGCCCAAAACCGCAATTCTCATCTACCGGGCGACCGTCGAGTCGGGTGTCGCCGCCGGTAAAACCGGACAGAGCCGTCGCGGTCCCTGGCCAACCGGGAAGCTCTGGGCGATGTACCCGCAGGTTTCCTTGATGTCCTCTTCGTACCCAAGCGCCTTATAGGCAAGCACCAGTTTTTCCAGCGCCTCGGGGACCACGGTCGCTCGCGGATACTGGAGAACCAACGCCCGGAGAATCAGGATCGCCGAGTCGTAGGCTTTGA
>JAYTTT010000132.1:0-9351 GCA_043744895.1 Gemmatimonadota bacterium
TCAATGGTCGACCGGTGGTGGCGGTGCCTCGCTAACTCTCTGGGGCGGCTCCGGAGCAAAAGGTCGCGCCTTCGACTCGCGCCGGGCCCACCTCAGGGACCCCCATTTGACGTTCCGTTGATCCTGCCGAATAGTATTGGTCAACCCAGTCCTCCTCACCCGTTCCGGAGCCATCCGACCGATGCACCCGCGTGCAACCCTGCTCCTGATTGTGGCGGCCACCGCCTGCGATCACGTCGTTGACGGTCCCCGAATCACGGCGCGAACGCCTCTCATCGAAGCAATCCTGGTGGCCGGCTCACCGGTCAGCCGATTCCGGCTCCGCTGGCTCGACCCAGCCGACCCCGAAGTCCAGCCACCCATCCTCGCCGAGGAAATGGACCTCGACTTGGTCCATCCCAACGGGTCCCGGGCCGTGTGGGAGCCGGACCCTGACTCGATCGGCATCTATCTGGCGGCGCTCCCGATCACGCCGAGGGGTAACTACCGGCTCGGCGGAACCATCGCCGGCCACCCGATCAGCGCCTCGACCCGGGTTCCGGGCCCGCTCGACATCGAGCAGCCGACTGGCGACACCCTGTTCATCACCGGAACACCATCAGAGCCGGGGTCGGCGCTCTCCGGTCGCATCACGGTCAAGTGGCGAGCGGACGGCGCTACCGTGCTCGCCCTCGACTCGGCCGCGGTCCTCTTTGCCACCAGCTTCACCCACACGGCCGAGGCCGACCTCGGCGTCCGGCAGGGCACGGCCGGCCAACGGATCGGGCCAACGGTTCGATTCGTGGCCATGAACCGGGACGGCGACCGCTACCATTTCAATCTGACCGGGCCGGAAACCAACATCACCGGCGGGTTCGGCGTCTTCGGCGCCGCGGCCGAGACTCGGAGGGTCGTGGTATGGCGCTGAGCTTCGGTTTCCTCCTCGGGTTCACCTTCGGCGCCCAAACGGTCCGTGGTACCGTGGTCGCCGCCGCCGGCACGACCCCGATCGCCAATGCGTCGATCGTTGCCCGTCGGAGCGGAAGCGCCACGACGTCCGACCGACTGGGCCGGTTTACCATCGTGACCGCGGCAGTCGACACCCTGATCGTGGCCGCGTTGGGGTGGCGACCCGACACGATCGCGGTCGCCACCCCGCTGTCCGCACCGATCACCGTTCTGCTCGAACGGGCACCGGTCATCATCTCGGACCTGATCGCCACCGCCCCTGCCACCCGGCCCCTCGATCTGTCGGACCACGGGCGGTGGCAGATGCCGATGGCCGCCGCGCGAACCGTACCGCCCGCCGTCGAAACCGATGTCTATCGTGCCCTCGCAATGATCCCGGCCGTCAGCTTCTCGAGCCCGCTGTCGGCCCGGCCGCTGATGCGGGGCTATGACGCAACGGAAGTGACCACCCGGATCGACGGATTCGAAGTCCTCAACCTCTATCACTTGGGCCGGATTTTTTCTTCGTTTCCCGCCGATGCGGCCGAAGAGCTGACCGTGTCGGCGGCACCGTACACCGCCGCGCACGGGGGCTCAACGGCGGGCTTGATCGACATCACCGGACGAACCGGTCGACTCGATCGATTCCACGCTGGCGGTGGTGTGAGCTACGGGTCGCTGTCCGGCTTCGCCGGAGGCGGCAACGACCGCGTCCGCTATTTCGGAAACGCCCGGGTGTTTTACTGGAAATCGCTCGAGCTGATCCCCAGCCTGGACATTCCCTACCATTTCGAAGACCTCTACGGCGGGCTGGTATTCGGGCCGGCCGACCGACCCACCGGACGCCTAACGCTGTTTGCCACGCAGGACCGGGCCGGGCCAACCGGCGGAAATCGGACCTTCCTCAACTGGGACAACGCCATGCTCGGCGGCCGATGGCGCCTCCATGATGGGGCCCATACCACCTTCGAGCTCTCGACCTCGGCAGCCCATTTCGGCCAAACCGGCGAGGATGTGCCCGGGCTCCGCAGCATTGCCAACGCCAATTTGCGGAATCGCTTCACTCGCCTCGCGGTGACCGGCGACTTGGTCACGGTGTTCGAGCGAACCCGGTTGACCTCGGGGTTCGCCATCGGATGGCGGAACGTGCTGAATCAGATCGTCGATGCCCCCCTCGACTTCAACCCCGACCCCGATCCCTTCGGGGCTCCTCGGGCTTCGATCGACGCCGGCCGGCTTGAGGTCGGTGCCTACGCGAGCGTCAGCCGGCGGGTCGGAGCGTTCACCGGCGAAGCGGCAGTTCGAGTCGATGGGGCCGGCCCAGAGATCAGCGTGCAGCCCAGGCTCCATGCCCGGTGGTCGCCCTCGAAACGACTCGAACTGAGCGCCGGTGCGGGACGGACCAGTCGGCTCTACCACCTCCTCGGCGAGGCCCGGGCCGAACCGGATTTCGATTTCCTCGATTTCTGGCTCCCAGCCGGCGACAGCGTCCCGACCGCCCGGGTCGACCACCTGAGCGTCGACCTGAACGTCGATCTCGCCCCGTTCCTGGCCCGGGTCTCCGGGTTCGCTTCGAATGGGTCGGGCATCGGCGAGCTGACGCCCTAAACCGTTCAGCGCCAGTCCGGCCCGTTCGAGTTCTTTCGGTTCGGCCGATCCCGCACCCAGGGAATCGAAGTCCAGCTGGCGTACCGGGGCGGCGCGAGCAGTCCTCATGCCCTGTCGGTCAGCTATGTGCTAGGACGGTCCGAGCGCGACTGGGGCGCAGGCTGGGTCCGGTGGTCGCTCGACCGAACCCACCAGGTCCGCGGATTCGGTCAAATCCGACTCGGCGGCATCACCTGGTTCGGCGCCGTCGATATGGCCACCGGATCGCCGATCACGCCGATCGATTTTGTCCTGGACGAAACCACGGCGCCGGGCCTTGGGAGGACCATCGTCCCGGGCCGGGCCGAGCCCGCGGCCGTCTACGGGCGGGAGAACACGGCGAAAACCAGCGGGACCTTCAGGATTGATGCCGGGCTCGGATATTCCTTCGGCGGGCCGAATCGGAACCGGTTCATCCTCGGGGCTTCGGTGATCAATCTCCTGGCGACCGCCGTGTCACCATTCGGCTACGTGCAAGGGAGCGGCGACGGCCCGCTGGCCCTCGATGCCCAGGGCGGGCCCACCCCATACCGACGGTTGTTCAGCCTGCCCCCGATCCCGACCATTACCCTTCGCGTTGAGTTCTGAGAGAGGCCTAACGATTGACGGCCTAGGGCCATTCGGCCTCTAGCGAGAAAATACCTGAGGGACCGAAATTCATCTCTAACGTGGACATAACGTTAGAACGGATCCAGCGATGACGACCCAACCCGATATCGGGTCCCTCGTCTCGTTCCTCGAAACCGAGCTGGTCGGGCGCTCGATCCAAGATTTAGGGGCGGTTCCCCTCGAGCACCAACGGCTCACCGCCACCGCTCCAGTCCCCGAGCAAAGTCCGCTCGACCGGTTGCCTGTCGCCACCTTTCGGTTCGATGCGGCGGGGCGGTTGTTGTATGCCAACCCAGCCGCGGACGGCGTCTTGAGCACCCGGGCGGCCACGTTCGTCGGCAAGACCCCAGCCCAGTTCGGACTTCCGGCCGCCATCGGCCAGACCTGGCTCGACGCAATTCTCGACACGGCGGCGACCGGGGGCACCCGACGCTTCGGGATGTCGATCGAGATCGGCAATCTTTCGCGGTGGTTTGCCGGGATGGCCGTGGCCGAACAGATCGCCGAGCCGGTTACGTCGGTCCTCGTCGTGGCCCAGGACGTTTCCGCGCTCCATCAGACCCGCGCCAACCTGGAAACGGCCGAGGCGCGGTTCCGGCGGCTGACTGAGGGCAGCCACGATCTCATTTCGCAGCACGCGGCCGACGGCAAGTTCCTGTTCGCCTCGCAGGCAGCCGTTCCGCTCCTGCAACAGACCCCCGAGGCCCTCACCGAAAAGTCGTTAGGCGAGCTCGTTGCGGAAGAGGATCGAACCCGCGTCGTGACGGCCATGACCCGCGCGGCCAGCGGGGTTCCCGAACGGCCGACGACCTTCCGGCTCCTCCGCCCGGACGGTTCGTCGGTGTGGTGCGAGATGACGGCCCAAGGTACCACGGCGGCCGGGGCCGCCACCGTCACCTGCATCACTCGCGACATTACCGAGCGGGTCCGAGGCGAAGAGATCCTCCGCGCGGCCTCTCGAATGGAAGCCACGGCAACGCTCGCCGCCGGCGTGGCCCACGATTTCAACAACCTGATGACGACCATCCTCGGCAACGCCGAGTTGCTGCTGGCGGACCCCGGGTTCCCGGATGCGCCTTCCCGCCTGGGCCAGGTGGCCGACGCGGCCAAGCGGGGCGGCGCCCTCGCTCAGCAGCTGCTGGCCTACGCCCGGGGCGGGAAGTACCAGGCCCAGACCGTCAATATCAATGAGGTCGTCCGCCAGGCGCTGCATCTTCACAAACACGCGATGCCGCCCCGGGTCCAGCTCGAGGCCGACCTCGATCCCAACGCGCCGGCCATCGAAGCGGATCCGGTCCAGATCGGCCAGATCATCACCAACCTCTGTATCAATGCCTCCGAGGCGATTCCAGCCGTCGGGCGGCTCACCGTGCGGACTCGGCAGATCACCCTCACGCCCGACGACGCGGCCAAACGCCCCGGAACCCGACCGGGGCCCGCCGTCTTGATCCAAGTAGCCGACACCGGCACCGGCATCGACCAGACCGTCCTCCCCCGAATCTTCGAACCGTTCTTCAGCACCAAGTTCCAGGGCCGCGGCCTCGGCCTCGCGGCGGCCTACGGTATCGTCAAAAACCACCACGGCTATATCGGGGTTGAGAGCGTGCTGGGCCGGGGCACCACATTCAGCATCTTCTTCCCGGCGGTGCACTCGGTTCCGGACCGCCCGGTCGTCGCGGCCGAACCGTTTCCGACCGGCGATGAAACGCTGCTCTTGGTCGACGATGATGATGCCGTGATCGACGTGACCAAGAGCATTCTCGAACGGCTCCACTACCGGGTGCTGGTGGCGCGGCACGGGATCGAGGCGGTCGAGGTCGCGCGCACCCACCAAGGCCCGATCGACCTCGCGATTCTCGACCTGGGGA
The DNA here is from genome assembly GCA_043744895.1 of Gemmatimonadota bacterium. Lineage (GTDB taxonomy): Bacteria > Gemmatimonadota > Gemmatimonadetes > Gemmatimonadales > GWC2-71-9 > SHZU01. Next base: position 5,052 of record JAYTTT010000132.1, read on the forward strand.
TGCCCTTCGCCGGTGGGGCGGAAGCGTTCCCGTTCCTGAAGGCGAACCGGCCCGACATGCGGGTCATGATTTCGAGCGGGTATGAAATGAATGACGTGGTCCAAGGCTTACTCGCGGCCGGGGCGGACGCGTTCCTGCAGAAGCCCTACCGGGTCAGCGCCCTCGCCCGCGGCATCCGCCAGGTTCTCGAGCGCCGGGTCGCCGGGGCTCGGCTCGAGGACTAGGGCTCCCGAAGCAGGGTCCGCATCCGGATCGCCAACTGTTCCATCTCTTTCAGCGTTGCCGTCACCTCCGGCGTGAGCACCCCCGGCTCCATCAACAGCATTTGGGTTTCCGCCAGCAGGGCCGCCAGGGGATTGGCGAGATCATGCCGGAGCTTGCCTAACCGCTCTGCGTCATCCATGGCATCGCTCACTGAACAAAGGGAATGGGCACGAAGGTCATGACGAACACGGCCAGGCAGGCCAAGCCAAGCCAAGCCCGGTGCCGGTGGATCGATCGCTCCGGCATGACGACCGGCGGGTGCTCCAACCGGCCACCCCCGATCAGTAATGCCATCGCGACCCAGATCACCCAGTTAAACGAGAACTGAGACAAATACAGCAGACCGACGACGGTCACCAGCGCCAAGCCGCCCTGCCGCCGGCCGAGAAACCCGTACGCAATGTGCCCCCCGTCGAGTTGGCTCAGTGGCAGCAGGTTGAGCCCAGTCAGAAAGCACCCCACCCACCCGGCGAACGCGGGCAAACTCAACCGCACCGCCGTCTTGCCCGGGAGGAGCCACTCGCGCAAGTAGTGGGTCAGCAGCGAATCGCCCAGCGTGAGCACATGGCCGGCGTAGGTCACGTAGCTCTTGGTCAAGCCTGGTTCCCAGGGGACCCGCTCCGAGGTCAGATATCCCCAGATCAGGACGGCCACCGCCACCACGAACCCCGCCAGCGGACCGGCCGCCCCGACATCGGCCAGTTGCTGGCGGTCGAGGACCGGGGTTCTGGCCCGAATAAAGGCGCCGAAACTTCCGATTGGAGAAATCGTCGGGGGTACCGGAATGAAATACGGAGGGGTGACGTCAATGGCGTATCGCCGAGCCACGAAGTAGTGGCCAAGTTCGTGGACCAGCAGGATCCCAAGCGACGGAACGGCAAAGGCCCAACCGACCAGAAACAGCCGCCAATCGCCGGCCCAGAGTCCCTGGAAAAATGCCAGCAACTCCTGTCCGAAACCGACGACAAAACCAGGATAGTCGACCGGTGTCCAGACCCCAGCCATGGCTGACCCGGCCGCCAAAGAGAACAAGGCCGTGAGCAAGAACAGGAACACGTGCTTACCCCAGCCGACCGGAGCGTCTTTCTCGAGGGGCCGGACCAAGATCAGCCGGGTCCGGGCCCGGTCAGCCCAGTAGTGAGCCCCCGGCCAGCTGGCGAGAAACGCCGTGAACTCAGCCGAAGCCTGCCCGCTCCGCGGGACGACCAAGGCGTCGATCACCTCGCGGCTGCCGGCCCGGACGGTGCGCCAGGCGGTAAAGAACGAAGGAAATTGATCCACGGGACCCTTGACGGTATGGGAGTGGCGGGCTACAATACCGTAGCCATCCGTCTATTCCCCGAACAGCAATACGGCCACGCAACACGCTCCTCGGTTCGGGGCATCTGGATCACCACTTCACCCATTTCTCAGCAGTCTCCGGCTACGAGGTTCCCTCCGTGGACATTTCCGAACTGAAGCAGAAGTCCGTCGCAGAACTGCATCAGCTTGCCCAAGAGTTGAACATCACCAACTACTCGGGCCTTCGCAAGCAGGATCTCATCTTCCGCATCGAGCAGTCCCTGCTGGACAAGGACACCGTCATCCGGGGCGAAGGGGTCCTCGAAATCCTCCCCGAGGGCTACGGTTTCCTCCGAAGCCAGGACTGGAACTACCTCTACGGCCCGGACGATATCTACGTCAGCCCGAGCCAGATCAAGCGATTCGACCTCCGAACCGGCGATACGGTCATGGGGCAGGTCCGGCCGCCGAAGGAAGGCGAACGGTACCTCGCCCTGCTCAAGGTCGAGCAGGTCAACTACGAAGAGCCCGAAAAGACCAAGCACCGGATCGCCTTCGACAACCTGAAGCCGCGCTATCCGGACTCTCGGATCCGGCTCGAAAGCAAAAAGGGCGACATCTCGATGCGGGTGGTCGACCTCCTGTCGCCCATCGGCAAGGGTCAGCGCGGCCTGATCGTCGCCCAGCCGAAGGCTGGTAAGACCATCCTGATGCAGAAGCTCGCCAACGCGATCAACGAGAACCACCCCGAGGTGGTCCTGATCGTCCTCTTGATCGACGAGCGCCCCGAAGAAGTCACCGACATGCAGGAAAACGTGAAAGCCGAGGTCATCGCCTCGACCTTCGACGAACCGGCCGACCGGCACGTCCAGGTGGCCGATATGGTGATCGAAAAATCCAAGCGGCTCGTCGAGCACGGACGCGATGTCGTCATCCTTCTCGACTCGATTACCCGGTTGGCCCGGGCCCACAACGTGGTCGTCCCCCACTCCGGCAAGATTCTCTCCGGCGGCGTCGACGCCAACGCGCTCCAGAAGCCGAAGCGGTTCTTCGGGGCGGCCCGCAATATCGACGGCGGCGGTTCGCTGACCATCATTGCGACCGCGCTGATCGAAACCGGCTCCCGGATGGACGAAGTCATTTTCGAAGAGTTCAAAGGCACCGGCAACATGGAATTGGTGCTCGACCGTCGTCTAGCCGACCGGCGGATCTGGCCGGCCATCGACATCCAGAAGTCCGGCACCCGGAAAGAGGAGCTCCTGATGGACAAGGACGAACTCAACCGGGTCTACCTGCTCCGGAACTTTCTGGCCGATATGCCACCGGTCGAGGCCATGGAGTTCCTGCTCGAGCGGATGAAGCGGACCAAATCGAACAAGGAATTCTTCGCCACGATGGTGCAGTAGGAACCGGGTGAGTTCGCTCCTGCCGCGAACCGGCCGCCTGCTCTCGGTCGATTGGGGCGAGAAGCGGATCGGCCTGGCGATCTCCGACGAAACCCAACTGATCGCCACGCCGCTCGGCACCCTGACCCGCCGCACCGGCAAGCGGTTTCCAATGCCCGCCTTCCTCGAACACATCACCGCGGAGCGACCCACCGGCATCCTGGTCGGTCTGCCTCTCGAGTCCAGCGGAGACGAAGGCCCCGCCGCAGCCGAAGCGCGAGAACTCGCCGCGGGGATCGGCGGACGGACCTACCTCCCCGTAGAACTGTGGGACGAGCGGATGTCCACCGCCCGCGCCCTCGCGGCGATCCGGGAGCAGGGTGGCAGCACGCGGGGTCGCCGCGAAGAAGTCGATGCCTGGGCCGCGGCGGTCTTCCTGCAACACTATCTCGACAGCAGGCGCCCGGCGGCGTGAGTCGGCGATCGAGGCTGGTCGTGCTCGCGGCCCTGCTCGGAGCCTGTGAGGGGGCGCCGGCCAACGCCCCAACCGAAGAAGTGTTCCTGCCGCCCGGCGCGGGTTTCAACGAAATGACCGACAGCCTCGTGGCCCATCACGTCGTCGTCAACCGACGGTGGTTCGGCGTCTTGGCCCGGATCGGCCGGTACGACCGGAAACTCAAGGCCGGGTACTACGAACTGAAGCAGGGCGAGGCACCCCTGACCCTGCTCAAGACCCTGGCGGCCGGCACCGAGAAAACCGCTCGGTTCACGGTCCCCGAAGGTTTCACGCTCCTCGATATTGCCCAGGCGGCTGAATCGACCCTGGGCCTTCCCGTTGACTCGATCAAGGCCGCCGCGGCCGATCGCGCCGTACTGCGGGAGTTCGGAGTCGACGCGGCGTCGATGGAAGGGTTTCTTCTCCCGGAAACCTATTTCGTATCTCGGATGATCACCGCCCGGGGCCTCGTGCGCGAAATGGCGACGTTGTTCCGCCAACGATGGAACCCAGCCTGGGACGAGCGTGCCAAGGCCAGTGGCCTCTCCCGAGTCGATTTGGTCACCATGGCCTCGATCGTCGAAGGCGAAGCCAGGGTCGACGAGGATCGGCCCCTCGTGGCCGCCGTCTATCTCAACCGGCGCCGGATCAAGATGCCCCTCCAAGCCGACCCAACGGTCCAGTACGCCATCCAGGTCGCCACCGGCAAGCGAAAGCCCCGGCTGTTCGAGCGGGACTACGGATTCCCGTCGCCGTTCAACACCTATCTCCACCCTGGACTCCCCCCGGGTCCGGTGGGAGCCCCGAGCACCAAGAGCATCGAGGCCGTGCTCGACCCCGCCCCGGTCCCATTCCTGTACTTCGTGGCCGGCCC
>JAYTTT010000133.1:0-9342 GCA_043744895.1 Gemmatimonadota bacterium
GCGCCGCTTTGCCCAGGACCGGTCAGAGACCCTCTATCATCCGGTCGGCACCTGCCGAATGGGCCCGGGATCGGACGCGGTGGTCGGCGAGCGGCTTACGGTGCATGGGCTCGAGGACCTCTGGGTGGCCGACGCGTCGGTGATGCCTTCGATCACGTCGGGACATACCCACGCGCCAACCGTCATGATCGCCGAGCGCGGGGTGGAGTTGATAGTCTAAAGCAAACTTCACGTCCCAGGGAAACCCCCTTCACACTCGCTCCGCCATTTTTCACGAATTCTTTTTCCAGCCTCGGGAGCGGCAATGAACGCCCAACTTGATTCCTTCACGTACGACGACGACATCGTGCGGAAGTTCCTGTTCGCGACTTTCATCTGGGGTCTGATCGGGATGCTGGTGGGGTTGATCATCGCCCTGCAACTCGCCTACCCCGTCCTGAACTTCGGCCCGATGTTGAGTTTCGGGCGGCTTCGGCCGCTCCACACCAACGCGGTGATCTTCGCCTTCGCGGGCAACGCATTCTTCACGGGGGCGTACTACTCGACCCAACGTCTCCTCAAGGCTCGGATGTTCAGCGACACCTTGAGCCGAGTTCATTTTTGGGGCTGGCAGTTGATCATCGTCGCGGCGGCGCTGACCCTGCCTCTGGGCTTTACCCAGGCCAAGGAGTACGCGGAACTCGAGTGGCCGATCGACATCGCGATCGCCGCCGTCTGGGTGACCTTCGCGGTCAATTTCTTCGGGACGATCGCCAAACGGCGGGAGCGGCACCTCTACGTCGCGATCTGGTTCTACATCGCGTCGATCGTCACGGTCACCATCCTCCACATCTTCAACAACCTGGCGATTCCGGCCGGACCATTCAAGAGCTACTCGATCTACGCGGGGGTCCAGGATGCGTTCATGCAGTGGTGGTACGGGCACAACGCCGTCGCCTTCTTCCTGACCACGCCGTTCCTCGGCTTGATGTACTACTTCATGCCGAAAGCAGCCGACCGCCCGGTCTTCAGCTACCGCTTGTCGATCCTGCATTTCTGGACGCTGGTCTTCATGTACATCTGGGCCGGCCCCCATCATCTCCACTACACCGCCCTGCCGGAATGGGCGTCCACCCTGGGGATGCTCTTTTCCGTCATGCTCTGGGCCCCGTCGTGGGGCGGCATGGTCAATGGCCTGATGACCCTCCGCGGGGCCTGGCACAAAGTCGTGGACGACCCGATTCTCAAGTTCTTCGTAGTCGCGATCACGGCCTACGGCATGGCGACGTTCGAAGGGCCGATGCTCTCGATCAAGAGCGTCAACGCACTGACTCACTACACCGACTGGATCATCGCCCACGTCCATACCGGTTCGTTAGGCTGGAACGGGTTCCTGACGTTCGGGATGATCTACTGGCTCCTGCCGCGGCTGTTCCAGACCAAACTCCATAGCGTCAAGCTGGCCGAACTGCACTTTTGGTTCGCGACGTTCGGGATGGTTCTCTATGCGGCCGCGATCTACAGTGCCGGCCTGACGCAAGGATTGATGTGGCGGGCGTTCGACGAGGTTGGCCGGCTCCAATTCCCTGACTTCGTCGAAACGACGATGCGGCTGATGCCGATGTATATCCTCCGGGCGGTCGGCGGTGGGTTGTACATCCTCGGCATGGGCCTGTTCGGTTACAATATTTTCAAGACCTGGGCTACCCGCCCGGTCCGGTACGATGAGCCGGTCATCCGGGCCGCCCCGCTGGCCCGGACCTTCCCGGCAGCCCCGAACGGGGCGACCGGGGGTGCCTGGGCCACCTTCATCCGCGCCGGCTGGCACCGCCGATGGGAGGGGCTGCCACTGACCTTCACCGTGCTGACGGCGCTGGCGGTCATCGTCGCATCGCTGTTCGAGATCATTCCGACTTTCCTGATCAAATCCAACGTGCCGACGATCGCGTCAGTCAAGCCGTACAGCCCCCTCGAACTGGCCGGCCGCGACCTCTACATCCGCGAGGGCTGCTTCAACTGTCACTCGCAGATGGTCCGCCCCTTCCGCTACGAGACCGAGCGATACGGCGAGTACTCGAAGCCCGGCGAGTCGGTGTACGACCATCCGTTCCTCTGGGGATCCCGCCGGATCGGACCGGACCTGGCCCGGATCGGCGGCAAGTATCCCGACCTTTGGCACGTCCGGCACTTCGACAATCCCCCCCAGATCACGCCCCGGTCGATCATGCCGCCGTATCCGTGGCTTCACCACAATCCGTTGGACTTCGCCTCGATCCAGAAGAAGGTCGACGTCATGGCCATGCTCGGAGTTCCCTATGGCGACGCGTTGGCCAACGCCCCCGAACAAGCCCGCGCTCAGGCCCAGCAGATCGCCGACGGCATCGCGGCCCAGGGTGGCCCCAAGGACCTGGCCGACCGGGAAATCGTCGCGATGATCGCCTATCTGCAGCGGCTCGGCAAGGACATCAAGATCGCCTCGGCAGGAGGAGCTCAGTAGCATGCGACTCACCGACATCATGAGTCACGCCGGCTTGTCCGGATACGCCGAGGTGGCCTTGATCCTGTTCTTCCTGGCCTTCGTCGGCGTCCTGGTCGTGACCTTCCTGCCCTCGCGCCGCCGAGAAATGGATCGCGCCGCCCGGCTACCCTTCGAGGATTCCGTCCCAACCAGCCCGAGCGAGAAAGGGGGCCGACCATGAGCACCGATCCCAATCACGACCGACTCCTCGACCACGAGTACGACGGAATCAAGGAGTACGACAACCCGATGCCCCGGTGGTGGCTGGCCACGTTCTGGGTCACGATCATCTTCGCGATTCTCTATTTGCTGAACGTGCCCGTGATCGGCATCGGCAAGGGCCGCCTCGCGGACTACGAGGCCGACATGGCCCAAGCCGCCGCCGTGGCCGCCAAGAACAACCCGTTGGCCAACATCACCGCCGATCAGTTGGTTGCCGCCTCGACCGATCCGGCAGAGCGCGCGCTCGGATCGACGACCTTCGCGACGACGTGCTCCTCCTGTCACTTGGCGGACGGCGGCGGCCAAATTGGCCCGAACCTGACCGACCGCTATTGGCTCCACGGGAGCCAGCCGATGGACATCTTCAAAACGGTTGCCGAAGGGGTGGCCGCCAAGGGCATGCCCGCGTGGGGCAAGATCCTGAAGCCGGCCCAGGTGGTCGCGGTCGTCGGTTATGTGATGACCCTGCAAGGCACCACTCCGAAAACGCCGAAGCCGCCGCAGGGCATCAACGCCGACTCGACCACCAAATGAGTCATCCCGCCGACCGGGTTCTCTCGACGCTCAACGCCGACGGCTCTCGGCGCTGGCTCAGACCGAACCTGTCGGAAGGAAAGTTCTGGCAGAAACGGCGGGTGGTGGCGTACCTGCTGATGTTCGTGTTCTTCATCATTCCCTATCTTCAGCGGAACGGCAAGCCGCTGATCCTGCTCGACCTGCCCCGCCGAGAGTTCACGATCATCGGCACGACCTTTCTCCCGACCGACACGTTGTTGTTCATGCTGTTGTTTGTTATTGCGGGGGTTTCGATCTTCTTAGCAACCGCGCTCTTCGGGCGGGTGTGGTGCGGGTGGGGATGTCCGCAGACGGTCTACATGGAGTTCCTGTTCCGGCCCCTCGAGCGATGGATCGAAGGCGGCCGAACCGGGACGCTGGCCCTCGACCGCCAGGCAGGCCTCAAGCCTCGACGCGTTGTCAAGTACGCCGTCTTCCTGGTCTTGGCCTCGTTCCTGGCCCACACATTCTTGGCCTATTTCGTCGGGATCGAGCGACTAGCGCATTGGGTTCAGTCGTCCCCAGCCGAGCATCCGACGGCGTTTCTGCTGATGGCGGGTACGACGGCTGCGATCCTGTTCGACTTCGCCTATTTTCGGGAACAGACTTGCCTCGTCGCCTGCCCCTATGGCCGCTTGCAGTCGGTCCTGCTCGACCGGCAGTCACTGATCGTCGGCTACGACCTGAAACGGGGTGAGCCCCGGTCGAAGGGAACCAAGGATCGCGCCGCCACCCAGGGTGATTGCGTCGACTGCGGCGCGTGCGTCATGACCTGCCCGACCGGCATCGATATTCGCGACGGTCTCCAGATGGAATGCATCCACTGCACCCAATGCGCGGATGCCTGCGACGACATCATGGACCGGGTCGGCAAGCCACGGGGTCTGGTCCGGTATACCTCGCGGGATGAAGTTGAAGGGAAACCTCGAAGGCTGCTCCGCCCCCGGGTCATCCTCTATCCGACCGCCCTGATCATCGCGGTGGTTGCCTTTCTCTACTTTCTCGGCACCCGCCTCGACACCGACATCACGATCCTCCGGGGGATCGGGGCGCCCTATTCGCTCGAAGCCGACGGCCGGGTCGTCAATCAAGTCAGGGTTCGGATGACCAACCGGGCCCGGGAGACCCGGGACTACCGGATTGAGCTGGTGGGCGGCGAGGGGGCCGAACTGATCAGCCCCGAGAACCCGCTCCGGGTCGCCGCCGGTGAGCGCCGGTCGACCAGCCTGTTCGTCGTCGGCCCGCCACGGCTTTTCCACGACGGTGAGTTGTGCATTGCCCTCAGGGTCAGTGACGGCAAGGGGTCTACCCAGACGTTACCCTATACGTTGATCGGCCCGGAAGGCGACGACGACGGCCGGAAGGGCGCCCGATGATGTCCAAAGGCTCGTGGTGGCCCATAGCGTTAGGCGGAGTGCTGGCCATCACTGTAGCCGCGAATGGTTTCCTCCTCTTTCAGGCAATCCGGGACGGAGGTATGCCGATCGAGAGCGACTACTACCGAAAGGCCGTCGCCTGGGATTCGACCATGGCTCAATCAGCCCGGAACCGAACGCTGGGCTGGCGGCTCAACGCGACGCTCGACCGCGGGGGCAACCTGTCGGTCACACTGACCGACCCCGCCGGCCGTCCGGTGACCGGGGCCGCGGTTTCGGTCGCGGGGTTTGCGATCGCGTTCACTGATGGAGACTTTGCCGCCCCGCTGACCGCCGACGACCAGCAGCAATACCACGCCTTGGTGGCGCTGAAGCACGGAGGGATCCACGAGCTCCGGTTTCGGGTCATCCGGGGCAGCGACCGGTTCACGGCCGTACTGCGCGGCGCTCCCGGGGCGGCATGGTCGGTCAAGTCATGAGTCTGTGGCCGGTGCTTCTGGCAAGCCTCCTCGGCAGCCCCCACTGCGCTGCCATGTGCGGCCTCATTGCGGGCGGGGCCGGGCGGGGCCGAAGCGCCCAATCAGCCTACCATCTTGGCCGGCTGGCCGGCTACTTGGCGTTAGGCGGACTTGCCGGTGCTGCCGGCCTCGCTCTCAATCAGGCGGGCATGGTGGTCGGCTTCGTGGCGATCGCGACCCCGGTCGCCGGCGGACTCTTGGTTCTGGCGGGCGTCACCACGATCATGGCCGGGCTCGGCGTCCGGATCGGACCGCGGGGCGGGGCCCATCGATTGGTGATGGCGCTGGCGGCCCGGATCGGAAAGATCCCGCCCCGCGGGCGGGCGGTGTCGCTCGGACTCATCACCGCACTGCTTCCGTGCGGCTGGTTGCTCGCCTTCGTCGCGGTGGCCGCCGCCAACGGGAGTCCAGCCACCGGTGCCGCCTCGATGGGGGTGTTCTGGCTCGGGACCGTGCCCGGCTTGGCCACCGCGGGCTTCCTGATCCAACGAGCGAGCGGGCCGCTCCGCCGTCGGCTCCCGCTCATTTCCGCGACCGCGCTGATCGGCCTCGGCGTGGTCACCCTCGTCGCTCGGCCGGCTCGCCACCTCGCCCACCCGTCGGCCCCGGTCCATGAACACGGCGGTCGCTGAACCCGCCGCGGCCACCGCGGCCGACTGCACCCACTGCGGTCTGCGGGTCCTCCCCGGCGACGTGGAGCCGGGCCTGGGCCGCCAATTTTGCTGTGCCGGATGTCGGACGGCGTGGGACCTGATCAACGCCGCCGGTCTCGCCGCCTACTACCGATCCGACGATCGGCGAGGGGCCCCGGTTCTGGGATCGGGACGACGGTACGACGAGTTCGACCACCCGACGTTTCACCGCCTCTACGTCCGCGAGGTTGGCGGCGGGCTGCTGGAAACCGAACTGTACCTGGAAGGCGTGCACTGCGCCTCGTGCGTTTGGCTGGTCGAACAGGTGCCCTTGGCCGTTCCAGGGGCAAGCCGGGCCGAACTCAACGTGCCGCGATCGTTGGCCCGGGTTCAGTGGAACCCCGCCCAGACCTCGTTGGCCACGATAGCCCGGTTCCTCGATCAGGTGGGTTACCCGTCGCATCCGTTTCGGGGCGGCCGGGCCGACCAACGCCGCCGGGCCGAGGACCGGGACATGCTGGTTCGGATCGGGGTCGCCGGGGCGATCGCGATCAATGTGATGACGGTGGCCCTGGCGCTCTACGCGGGATGGTTCGGGGCAATGGAGCCGGGGTATATCCGGTACTTCCGGTGGATCAGCCTGGGGCTCACGGTACCCGCCATCGGCTGGCCCGGCCGGGTGTTTTTCACCAGTGCCTGGGGGGCCCTCCGAACCCGGCGGCTCCACATGGACGTCCCGATCGCCATCGCGTTAGGCGCCGGCTTTATCCGGGGCGCCATCAACACGGTGACGGGCACGGGCCCGATCTACTTCGACGGCGTCGTCACGCTGATCTTCCTGCTGCTGGTCGGGCGGTTTCTCCAGCAACGAGCCCAGCGGGCCGCGGCCGATTCGGCCGCGTTGCTCCACGGGCTGACCCCGTCCACCGCCCGACTGGTGGCGGGTGACTCGATCGCGGAGGTTCCGGTCGAGTCGTTGGTGCCGGGGAGCGTGGTCGAGGTCCGGGCCGGCGACCCGATTCCGACTGACGGCGTCGTTACCGAGGGATGCTCCAGCGTCGATGCCGCGCTCCTGACCGGCGAATCGGTCCCCGTGTCGGTCGAGCCCGGCGACCTCGTCTACGCCGGCACCACCAATGCCGACGCCGCCTTGAGGGTTCGAGTGACTGAAGCCGGCGAGGCCACTCGATTGGGCCGGATCCTCCGAGACCTTGAGGCGGGGATCGGCCGCCGGGCGCCGGTCGTGCATACCGCGGATCGGCTGGCGGGCTGGTTCGTGGCCGCGGTCATGATCCTGGCCGCCGTGACGTATGGGGTGTGGAGCCGGATCGACCCAACGGTCGCGCTCGACCATGCCATTGCCCTGCTGATCGTGACCTGCCCGTGCGCGCTGGCGCTGGCCACCCCCTTGACGATGACGGTGGCGATCGGCCGCGCCGCGAGGACCGGCATTCTGATTCGCGGCGCCGACGCGCTCGAGGTCCTGGCCCACCCGGCCACGATGTTGCTCGACAAGACCGGAACCCTCACCGAGGGTCGCCTCCAGCTGATGGCTTGGCGCGGCGACGAGGAGCTCCGGGCGGTCATCCTGGCCCTCGAAAGCCATTCCAATCACCCGGTGGCACGGGCCTTCGAGCTGGCTTGGCCCATGATCGTCGCGCCGCCCGCCACCGAGGTTCGCCAAACCCTGGGCGGCGGGGTGACCGGCCGCGTCGCGGGGATCGAGAGCGCCGTTGGGACGCCGACCTTCGTGCTCGCGATGGCCCGGGACCCCCGCCGGTTGGCCGACGCGCTCCCGACCCATCTGACCCCGGTGCTGGTGGCGCGAGCGGGGGTGGTGTGCGGCGCCGCGGGGTTCGGCGATCCGCTGCGCCCCGACAGCCACGGGGCGCTCGCCGCGCTCCGCCGCCGCGGGTGGCGCATCGGGATCCTGTCGGGCGACGCGCCGGGCGTGGTGGCCGCGGCGGCCGCCACGTTAGGCGTTCCCGCCGGTGACGCCCGGGGTGGCGCGACCCCGGAAGCGAAGCTGGCCGAAGTGGAACGGCAGCTGGCGGCGGGCCCGATCGTCATGGTGGGCGACGGCGTCAACGACGCGCCCGCGATCGGACGAGCCAGCGTCGGCATCGGGGTCCGGGGTGGAGCCGAAGCCTGCCTGGCCGCCGCGGACGTGTTCCTGGCCCGCCCGGGGCTGACACCGTTGGTGGCCCTAATCGAGGGGGCGGAGCGGACCTTGGCCGTGATTCGGCGGACCATCGCCGTCTCGATCGGCTACAACGTCATCGGGGCCGGGCTGGCCATGGGCGGGGTCATCAACCCGCTGATCGCGGCGATCATGATGCCGGTGAGTTCGCTGACCGTCATTCTGTTGGCCTGGCGAAGCCAGACCTTTCGGACCGAGCCATGACGATCCTGTTCATACTGGTCCCAGTCGCGCTCGGGATCGTCCTGATCGGTGTGGTGGCGTTTGTCTGGGCGACTCGCCAGGGACAGTTCGATGACCTGGAGACGCCGGCCCTCCGGATCCTGCGCGACGACTCGAGCCCCGATCGGCCCCGCTAGCGGACCGGCTGCCGGCGCTCGAGGTAATTCTCCCGCTCCCGGACGATTGCATTGAGCAGCGGGCTCGAATCGAACCGCACCGGGTCGGTGCACGGCAGCCCCGTCTCCTCGGCAGCCTCCCAGCACGCCGCCCGAGCCGCTTCGTCGCTCAAGTCGTAGGTGTTGAGACAGATCCCGATCACCTTGGTCGGGTGCACCGCGGAACCGAGCATCTCGTACATCTCGATGTACCGCGACAACGGCGGAATCTTGAGCCACGGGGCGGTTCGATATTCGCCGATGTGCTGGCGGGTGGTCTGGTGGCAAAGGATCAGGGCATCCGGGCAGGTCCCGTGGAGCAGCCCGACGGTGACGCCCGAATAGCCCGGGTGGTTGATGCTCCCCTGCCCCTCGACCAGGACGATGTCGGCATCCTTGGCCCCCCGGAGCACCAGCTCTTCCGCGGCACCAGCGATGAAATCGGCGACCACGGCGTCGACGGCGGTGCCCCACCCCTCGATGAAGATCCCGGTCTGGCCGGTCGCCACGAAGTTGGTTCGGAGCCCCCGGGCTTTGAGGCCCGAAAGGAGCTGCAGTTGCGCCGTCATCTTGCCGACGTTGCAGTCGGTTCCCACCGTCAGCACGACGAACGGGTCGACCAACCGGGCTTCGCCGGCGGCGATCGGAAGATTCTTGGGGGCCTTTCGGGCGTCGGTGATGGTCCGGCCGAACTTGGTGGCGAGAGCCGCCAATTCCGGATCATCGGAGATGAAGGTGTGAAGCCCGCTGATGATATCGCAACCGGCCTCGAGGGCCTTGGCCAGCCACCCTCGCCACTCGTCCGGCAACCGACCGCCCGCGGGGGCGATGCCGATCATCACGGCGGTCGGCTTCAGGGCCAGGCCGGCCTCGATCGAACCAACCACCGGAATCGCGCCGCCAAACCCGAGCACGTCATGGACCGTCTTCCCGGCCGTCTGCCGGTCGAGCACCGCCACCACCCG
>JAYTTT010000134.1:0-9337 GCA_043744895.1 Gemmatimonadota bacterium
GAGTTCGAGCAGGGTTTGCGCCGTTTCGGCTACCTGCTGATGGAGGTCACGCTGGTGCTCGTGATCGCCATCTTTGCCTTCAACGTCTACCTCCAGCGGCCGGTCCTTGACTCCTTCCTCTTCGCGCTGGCGCTTGCGGTTGGGCTCACGCCGCAACTGCTGCCCGCCATCATCAGCGTGAACCTGGCGAGTGGCGCGCGACGGATGGCGGCGCAAAAGGTGATCGTGAAGCGGCTGGCCGCGATCGAGAATTTCGGCAGCATGAACGTGCTCTGTTCCGACAAGACGGGCACACTCACCGAGGGCCGAGTACGCGTCCACGCCGCGCTCGACGCGAATGGGAATGAGAGCGAGCGCGTGCTCTTCCACGCCTTCCTGAACGCCTCCTACGAGACGGCGTTCAGCAATCCGATCGACGACGCGATCCGCGCGCACCGCACGTTCGCGCTCGACGGCTGGCACAAGCTGGACGAGGTGCCCTACGACTTCGGGCGCAAGCGTCTTAGCGTGCTCGCTGACCACGAGGGTCGGGCAGTCCTGATCACGAAGGGCGCACTGACGAACGTGCTCGACATCTGCACCGTCGCCGAGCAGGGGGACGGCACGACGATCCCGATCGCTGGAGCGCGACCGGAGATCGAGCGCCGCTACGCCGAGCTCAGTCAAGAGGGCTATCGGACGCTGGGCGTCGCACTGCGCGAGACGGGATCACCCGGCCCGATCAACCGCGACTCCGAACACGGCATGACGTTCCTGGGCCTGCTCGCGCTCGCGGATCCACCGAAACCAGGGATCGCGGCCACGGTGGAGGCGCTACGCCTGCTGGGCGTGAGACTCAAGGTGATCACCGGCGACAACGCGCTGGTCGCCGCGCGCGTGGGCACTCAGGTCGGACTGGCCGATCCGCGCGTGCTGACCGGCCCGGCGCTGCGCCTGCTGAGCGACGACGCGCTGCCGGTGGCCGTGGAGGACACGGACATCTTCGCCGAGGTGGAGCCCAACCAGAAGGAGCGGATCATTCGCGCCCTGCGGAAGGCCGGGCACGTGGTGGGCTACATGGGCGACGGGATCAACGACGCCCCGGCGCTGCACGCGGCTGACGTTTCCATCTCGGTGCAGGGGGCGGTGGATGTGGCCAAGGAGGCGGCCGATATCGTGCTCCTCGAGCCGGACCTCGCAGTGCTGGAGGCGGGGGTGCGCGAGGGTCGTCGCACCTTCGCCAACACGCTCAAGTACGTGTTCATGGCGACCAGCGCGAACTTCGGCAACATGTTCAGCATGGCTGGCGCCTCGCTCCTGCTCCCGTTCCTGCCGCTGCTGCCGAAGCAGATCCTGCTGACCAACCTGCTGACCGATCTTCCGGAGCTGACGATCTCGTCCGACCGGGTGGATGCCGACTGGATCGAGCGACCGCGCCGCTGGGACGTCGGGTTTATCCGCCGTTTCATGCTCACGTTCGGGCTCGTCAGTTCCGTGTTCGACTACCTGACGTTCGGCGTGCTGCTCTGGCTGCTGCGGGCGGGGCCGGCGGAGTTCCGGACCGGATGGTTCGTCGAGTCCGTGGTCTCGGCGACGCTGATCGTGCTGGTGGTGCGGACGCGTGGGAGCTCCTTGCGCAGTCGGCCGGGGCGTGCGCTGCTAATCTCGACGCTCTCGGTAGCGGCCGCGACGCTGGCGATTCCCTACACGCCGCTTGGCACGGCCTTCGGCTTCGTTCCGTTGCCGCCGATATTCCTCGGGCTGATGGGGCTGATCGTGCTGGGCTACGTTGCGAGTGCGGAGCTGGCGAAGCGGTGGTTTTACAGGCATGTGCGCGGTTGATGCAGCTGCTGCAATCCATGAATATGCGCGTCGTGACATCGCGATTCATAGCTCGCCGATCCGCAATGCCGCCCAACAACAGAACATCGGTGATGCCCAAAGAGTTCCCAAAGGCCCTCAGGTCCGGTTTCGAGGCCAGAGTGCCTCCGGGCGCTCCGCTTCGCTGCCGACCATCTCGGCCGCATCGGTGCGAGGCCCCCGCTGGAATCGCGAATCCACCAGGCCATCGACTATCTCGAAGGGCCGGACCGTCAGGCTCAGTTGGAGCGACCCGGGTCCTCTGAGCGCCGGATTACGGCAGAGTGCTATCGAACGGCAACCTCGTGGTGGATGATCGCATCGGCGCTGAACCCGCGCGTCAAAGCCGACCCACGGTTGCGCCGCACGCTGCAGCGAGCCTATTCCGGCACGCTTGATCCGGCAGCCGACGACCAGACCTCGCGAAACGCCCGTGATAGCGAGTTTGAGCTCTGGCTTGCGGCCTGGTTCGCTATGGGCGAGAAACCGGTGGACCTCAAGGAGCCCGACCTCGAAGTTCCGATTTGGTTCGAGAAGCGAGGCGTTGCGGCAAAGCGCGTAACCTCCCTGCGCCAGATGAGGTCGCGAATCGACTGGTGGTGGCTCGGCGTGAACTGGCTCGACCGGTCCCGCGGACGGAACGGACGCACCAACGTCCAGGTCTTCCAGCCGACCGGGCGAGCCGGGTATGCCTGGATGGTCTTCGGCGGACGGGCCAGGCTCGAAGCCGCCGCAGCACTGGGGGCCGAGATCAATGCGTCGTCGCGGGGTGAAGCGGGGAGGGAGCGAGCGTCCTGGGCGGATTGTCGCTCCTTTGGCGCTGGTGACGATCCAGGTCAGCCGATCGCCCGCCAGAACCAGGCGGCCCGCTCGCCGGCCGGGTGGCAAGCCAATCCCGGGCAGATTCGGGTCTTCAGATCGGCGGGGGCACTCCGGATCTATCACTACGCCAACCCATCTGATCCTCTGGACTGCCCGAGGGGTGGAGCAGATCCGGCTCGAAGACCGGCCGATGCCGGCTCAGTTCGCCGCCGAGATGGCGTCGTTCGTGACAAGCATCCGTGAGGACACACCGCCCGAGGTCACCGGTGACGATGGGCGCCGCGCCCTCGCGGGTGTTGGGGGCCTACCAAAGCATGGAACACGGCCGACAGGTGACGCTGGCTTAGCTTTGGCTTAGCTTGGCCTTGAAATCGTCAACTTGAACCCATCGGGGTCGGTCAGCGCAAAGGCCCGGGCACCCCACGGCATATCGGCCGGCTCGGCATCGAGCGCCAAGCCGGCCGCCTTAGCCTTCGCGGCGAGCTCGTCGATATCCTGGGTCGTTTCAGCCCAAATCCGCATCCCGACCCCCTTGACCCGGTCGCGGCCCTTGGCGAAGTCGTCCTGGCTCAGGCCAAGTGCGGCCGCACCGGCTTTGAGCATCACACCCATCAGTTTGCCGTCGAACTCGAACCGGTCAACGATCGCGAACCCGAGCCCTTCGTAGAATCGGAGACTCGTGGCCAGGTCGTTGACCGTGAGGCCGGGAGACAACTTCGTGGCATCCAGACTGGCGGACATCGTTGGGATCTCGCAGATAGGGGTCTCCTGAAATACAGCCGGCCTGGCCCTCGCGCAACCAGGGCTTCCAACGCTCCACCCCCGGGCCATCGCCCAGATCGGAGACCGATGAGACTACATTGACGCACCCTCGTCCCGAGTCGCCATGCCGATGATGCTCTTGTTGCTCGCCCTGGCCGCCACCCGAGCCTCGGCCCAGGTCCCCGCGGAGCCGCGGCCCGAGGATGTGACCACGCTCGACGGCATCATGAAAGCCTACTACGACGTCGTCAGCGGGCCGGCCGGCTCGCTCCCCGACCCCGCGCGCGACCAGACCCTCCATCATCCCAACGCCCAAGTCACCCTGCTCGACCGGAAGGCCGACGGCTCCGCCACCGTCACCGTCACGACCCTGGCCGGTTACTACCAGCGGACCGGCACCGGCCCGCGCAAGCAGCCGTTTTACGAGCGCGAGATCAACCGCGTCACCGAGCGAATCGGCGGGCTCGTCCATGTATGGAGCACGTACGAATCATCCCTCGTCCCGGGCGGAAAGCCGTTCAGCCGGGGTATCAACAGCATCCAGATGTATTGGGACGGCGCTCGGTGGTGGATCCTCAGCTGGGTCTTCGACGACGAGCGCAACGGCGGCAAGGTGCCGCCGGAGTATCTGCCCCATCGGTAGCCCGAAGCCCGGAGGACCGCTGGACAATCGGCCGCCCCGCCCGGTACGTTGGGGCGTCTCCATCCACCGCCGGACCACGCCGACAGGATGTTCGCCAATGGGGAATCGCTCACCAAACATCCCTCGTACATCCTGTTGCCCGTGACCAGCCGGTGATGACCCTGGCGCCGGTTGACCTCTCCACCAACGAAAACCCTCTTGGCCCCTCGCCGCGGGTCGTCGAGGCGATCGTCCGGGAAGCAAGCCGGATCCACCGCTATCCCGCCCGCGACGATGCGGCGCTTCGGGCGAGCCTGGCCGACCACCACGGCCGGGGGCTCACCCCGGATCACTTCTTCGCCGCGTCGAGCGCCTCCGAGGTGCTCGACCTGATTGCCCGCTCATCGCTGACCCCGGGCGACGAGGCGATCATTTGCTCGCCGACGTTTCCGGTGTACGAGGTCACGGTCCGGAACAACCACGGCGTGCCGATCGATGTCCCGCTCAACCCCGAGACCTGCGCCCACGACCTGCCCCGGATGCTCGGCGCCGTGACGCCCCGAACCCGCCTCCTGTATCTCTGCAACCCTGGCAACCCGACCGGCGTCATTTCCCCTGCGGCCGAGGTGCGTGCCTTGCTCGACGGCCTGCCGCCCGAGGTGCTGCTCGTGGCGGACGAGGTCTACTACCAGTACGTCGATGACCCAGCCTTCTCTGACAGTATCGATCATCTCCACGCCGGCCGGCCGGTGGTGATCGTCCACTCGTTTTCCAAGGGATACGGGATGGCGGGGCTCCGGCTCGGCTACGGAATCGCCCGGCCGGACCTGGTGAAGCGGCTGGGCCGGTGCCGGCTTACCTATCACCTGAGCGGACCCGCCCAAGCCGCCGGCGTGGCGGCGTTGGCCGACTTGGATCACGTCGCCCGGACGGTGGCGCTGACCGCCAAGGGCCGCCGGTTCTTGGCCGCCGAACTTACCCGGCTCGGCGTTAGGCACTGGCCCAGTAACGCGAACTTCGTGCTGACCGCACCACGCGACGCCGACGGGGCCTTGGCCCGGCTCGCCGAGTGGGGGATCCAGGTCCGGCCGGTCGCCGGGCCGGGCCAGGCCCCGTGTCTCCGGATCAGCATCGGCCTTCCAGAGGACAACCAGCGAGTGATCGACGCCCTGGCGTCGCTTGGGAGTGTGCCATGACCGACCCGATGATGACCGGCGGCGAAGCGGTGGTCCGGGCCCTGATCGCCCAGGGTGTGGACACGGTATTCGGCTTGCCCGGAATCCAGAACGACTGGCTCTACAACGCGTTCTTCGATGCCCGCGACCGGATCCGGATCATCCACACCCGCCACGAGCAAGGCGCCGCCTACATGGCGTTAGGCCAAGCGCTGGCCACCGGCCGGCCCTCGGTCTACAACGTGGTGCCCGGCCCGGGCTTCCTCAACAGCGCGGCCGCGCTGTCCACGGCCTACGCCCTCAATGCGCCGGTCCTCTGTCTCACCGGACAAATCCCCTCGGCGTCCATCGGCAAGGCCCAGGGCATTCTCCACGAGATCCCCGATCAACTCGGCGTCATCCGCTCGCTGACCAAATGGGCCGCCCGGATCGAAAGCCCCGCCGAAGCGCCCGGTCTGGTGGCCGAGGCGTTCCGGCAGCTCCAGTCGGGACGTCCTCGCCCCGTCGGGCTCGAAGTCCCGATGGACGTGCTGGAACGGCGCGCGGCCGTCCCGGGGCTCGACACCCGGCTACCGGCCGAGTATCCGAGTGTCGATCTCGACCTGATCGATCAGGCGGCCAAACGGCTGGCTGGCTCGAAGCGGCCGCTGATCTTCGTCGGTGGCGGGGCCCAGGGCGTCAGCGCGGAGGTCAAAGAACTCGCCGAGATCCTCCAGGCACCGGTGGTGGCCCACCGGACCGGCCACGGCGTCCTCGACAGCCGCCACTACTTGAGCATGGTCCAACCGGAGGCCCACCCGCTCTGGAAAGGCGCCGACGTGGTGCTCGCGATCGGCACCAACCTCCGGGTCCCGCTCCAGTCCTGGGGGACCGACGACGACCTTACCGTCATCCGGATCGACGTCGACCCCGACGCCCATGGCCGAATTCAGGCCCCAGCCATCGCCATCACCGCCCGGGCCGAGGACGCGCTGGCTCCCCTGATCGAGCGGGTCGCCCGGGCGGCGCCGCGTCGGCCCTCCCGGGAAGAGGAGATGCGGTCGCTCGGACTCGCCTGGCAGGCCGCTTGCTCGTTCCTGGCCCCGCAGCGGGAGTTCCTCACGGTCATCCGCGAGGAACTCGGCGAAGACGGCATCTTCGTCGAGGAACTGACCCAGGTCGGCTTCTCGGCCCGGGCCATCTTCCCGGTCTATCATCCGCGCACCTTCATCACGACCGGCTATCAAGGCACCTTGGGCTTCGGATTTCCGACCGCGCTCGGCGTGAAAGTGGCCCGGCCGGACGTGCCGGTCATCGCGGTCGCGGGTGACGGCGGTTTCATGTTCACGATGCCGGAACTCGCCACGGCGGTCCAGCACGGCATTCCAGTCGTGACCATCGTCTTCAACAATGGCCAGTACGGCAACGTCCAGCAGATGCAGCGCCAACTTTATGGCAATCGGGTCATCGCCACCGACCTCGTCAACCCCGACTTCGTCAAGCTGGCGGAAGCATTCGGAGCGGCAGCATACCGGGCCCGTTCCGCCGCCGAGCTGAAAACCGCGATCCGCTCCGCCCTCGACTCCGGCCGGCCCGCAGTCATCGACGTCCCCGTCGGCGACCTGCCCGACGTCGACCGGTTCCGCCGGCTTCCCCGAATTCGCGGCAACCCAGGATGAGCTACCGCGAGCTCTGGCAGCGGGCCCTTCCCTACCTCGGCGTCCGGCAAAACGACGAGCATACCCGCTACTCGTTCCGATTCGCCGAATCCCTGGCTCCGCGCTGCGGGGCCCGGGCCGAGGTGGTGCTCCCGGCTATCATTCTTCATGACGTGGGCTGGAGCACCGTTCCGGAAGACCAAATCCCCGAGTCGTTCGGCCCCCGATTGCGATACCCCGAACTCCGGCGCCGGCATGAAGTCGAAGGAGTCCGAATCGCCGGCGACATCCTCCGGGATCTCGGCTATCCACCTGCCACCGCCGCCGCGGTGACCGACATCATCGACGGCCATGACACCCGGCCGGAAGCGCTCTCGATCGACGATGCGGTCGTCAAGGACGCCGACAAACTCTGGCTTTTCACTCCGTTCGGATTCGACACCGTCCGGGGTTGGTTCGGCTTTTCGGTGGCGGAGCAACTGGCGTACCTCGAGGAATTGGCCCGGGACCGAGTGCATACCGAGCCCGGCCGTCACATGGCGACCGGCTTACTGCTCGCCCTACGGGCACTGCACCAACCCGGGACCCCGGCCTGAGCGCTGATGAATGACGGGATCGTCCTTCCGATTGGGTCGGTGGTACGGCGCCGGTTCGAGGAACTTGCGGCCGGCCAGCGGATGGTGTTCCTGGCCGGGCTGCCGGGTGTCGGCAAGAGCCTGCTGGTCCGGCAATTGGCCCTGCTGGGCCACCGAGCGGGCCGCCGGATCCATCTCCTCCAGTGGGACGCGGCGCGCGCGGCGTTCGAAACGCCCGAGATTCTCCGCCGCTATCCGGAAATCGACGGCTTTTCCCACCTTATCGTCAAGAAGGCCGTGGGAGTGTGGGCCCGTGGCAAGATCCTGGAGTGGCACGAGTCGAACCCGGAACCCGAGCATTTGCTGATCGCCGAGGCCGTCTTCATCGGCAATCGCTTCTCCGAGCTGATCGAGCCGGCTCCGGACCGAGCGGAAGCGCTCCTCGCGAGCGACCAGCTCCGGTTCGTGGTGCCGGTGCCGACCCGCGAGGTCAGGGCTCTGATCGAGCAGGCCCGTGACCGAACCATGCGGACGCCCCGGCATCCACGGGAAAAGGTCGATGCTCAGCCTAACGTTCTGCGGGCGCTGTGGGACGACGTCTATCGGGAGGCCACGGGACGGGGCCCGGCCCCGTATGACCCCGAGATCTACACGGCGGTGTTCCTCCGATGGCTCGCGGCCCGCCATGCTGAGGTCATTGCAATCGACCAGCCGCTCGACGGGTCCACCTCGGCCTACGACCTCGGGGTCCCCGCTGAGGAACTGAGAGCCACCTCGGACGAGGTGGCCGCGACGATGGCGATGATCGAGGAGCACTGACGATGGCCGAAGCCCAAAGCGGAGCGGCGATTTCGCCGGAGTTCATCACCGCGGTCCGCGGCAAGCTGGCCGCGGCCGTGATTCCCCACTTCATCGGCGGCGAGTTCGACCCGGGGCACCGGGGCGAGACCTTCGAGACCCTCGACCCCGCCACCAACCGGGTCCTCGCCCGGGTGGCCCGAGGCCACGCCGAGGACATCGACCGGGCGGCAAACGCGGCCCATCTGGCATTCCAGTCGTGGCGCCGGCTGGCTCCGAAGGCCCGCCGGGCCCATCTGATCCGAATCGCCACCACGCTCGAGAAGCATGGCGACGAACTGGCCACGATCGAGTGCCTCGATGCCGGCCAAGTCATCAAGGTCGTCCGGGCGCAAATTGCCCGGGCGGCCGAGAACTTCAGTTTCTACGCTGAATACGCCGAGCGGGCCATGGACGGCCGGACCTACCCGGTGGGCCATGAGTGGCTCAACTACACCCTCCGGGTTCCCGTCGGGGCCTGCGGCATCATCACGCCGTGGAACTCGCCCCTGATGCTGGCCACCTGGCGCATCGCCCCGGCGCTCGCCACCGGCAACACCGTGATCTTGAAGCCGGCGGAGTGGTCGCCGCTGACGGCGTGGAAGCTGGCCCAGGTCATCCAGGAGGCCGATCTGCCGCCGGGCGTCTTCAATGTGGTCCAGGGTTTCGGTGAGGAAGCCGGCGCTCCGCTGGTGGCACACCCGAAGGTCCCGCTGATCACCTTCACCGGCGAAACCACCACGGGCACCATCGTCACCAAGAACGCCGCCGACCAGCTTAAGCGGGTGTCACTCGAGCTCGGCGGCAAATCGCCGTCGGTCGTCTTCGCCGACGCCGACCTCGACCGCGCGCTCGACGGGACGGTGTTCCAGATTTTCAGCCTGAACGGCGAGCGGTGCACCGCCAATTCGCGGGTCTTGATCCAGGCATCGATCTTCGACGACTTCGTGGGGCGCCTGGCAGCCCGCACCAGGTCGGTCAGGGTCGGTCACCCGCTGGACCCCGCCACTGAAGTGGGCCCGCTGATCCACCCGGAACATCGCGACCGGGTCCTCGACTGTCTCAGGA
>JAYTTT010000135.1:0-9336 GCA_043744895.1 Gemmatimonadota bacterium
GTGATGGCCTACGAGATGCTCACCGGGCGGCCGCCGTTCACCGGCGCGACGGCCCAGCAGATTCTGGCGGCTCAAGTCACCGAGACCCCGGTCGCGCTGACCCAGCGGCGGCCGAGTGTGCCCGCGGCGATGGCCCAGGCCGTGATGAAATGTCTGGAGAAGTCACCGGCCGACCGCTGGCAACGCTCCGAGCAACTGTTGCCGGAGTTCGAAGCGGCCACCACGCCGAGCGGCGGGCTCCAACCGGTGGCGACCGGGCGGCGGCGCGGGATTGGCGCCGCGATCGTCCTGTCGTTGGCCGTGGTGGCGGCCATCGCTGCGGTGGCGCTCAGCCGCCGTTCGAAAACCGAGATCCCGACGTCGGCCGGAGCCGATGCCGTCAAGTCGATCGCGGTGCTCCCGCTGGTGAACGCCACGGGTGACACGACCCAAGAGTACTTTGCCGACGGGATGACTGACGAATTGGCCACGGCACTCGGCAAGGTGCCGGGACTTAGGGTCGCGGCGCGGACGTCGTCGGGCGGGTTCAAGGGCCGCCGCGATCTCGATGTTCGGACCGTTGGGGAACAACTGGGAGTGGCGGTGCTGTTGCAGGGCTCGGTCCGGCGGTCGGGGGCGAGGCTCCGGGTCAACGTGCAGCTGACCGACGCCAAGCAGCGGGTTGAACTCTGGTCGCAGAGTTACGACCAGGCGGCCACGGACGTGTTCGCGATTCAGGATTCGATCACCCGATCGGTCGTGAGCTAGCTGGCGCTTCGGTTGGGCGGGGCCGAACTCGCCGCGACCCGGGCCGGCCGAACCGCGAATCTGGAAGCCCACGATCTCTACCTCCAGGGCCGGGCGGCGGCGAACCAACTCACCGAGCCCGCGTTGCGGCGGGCGCTTGACTACTACGCCCGAGCTCTGGCCAAGGACTCGTCCTATGCCTTGGCGTATGTCGGCATCGCCTGGGTCTATTATTGGCTGGCCGACGTCTACATCGCGCCGCGGGCGGCATGGGACTCGGTCAAGAGCGCCGCTTTGGCACGCGATAGCCTGCTCCCCGAAGGCCACGCGTTGCTGGGCAATGCGATTTCGGTCGCAGACTGGGATTTCAAGACCGGTACCCGCGAATACCAACGTGCGCTCGCGCTCGACCCGAACGCCGCCGACGTACGGGTAGCGTGGGGCTTGTACAGTTGCATCCTGTTCGGTATTGAGGAGGCGCTGGAGGAGGTGGACCGGGCGATAGCGCTCGACCGGTTGTCCCCATTGCCCTCATATGTTCGGGAAAACTGTCTCTACGTGGGGCGCAGGTACGACCGAGCAATCGCCCAACACGCGCAGACCGCGGCGCTCGACCCCAATTTCTTCTACCTGGATTCGTACGCTGGTGCCTCCTACCGAGAGCAGGGGCGCCTGTCCGAGGCCTTGGCCGAGTATCGCCGGGTCCAAGCCTTCGTGCCGGATCAGCCGCTCTACGGCCTCGCGGTCACCTATGCCCGCATGGGGAACATTGAGGAGGCACGGAGGATCCTCGAACGCCTCACCAGGCCCACGCCGGGGCGGTAATCAAACCCGATCTTCGCCGCCACCGTCTATGCCAGCCTGGGTGAGAAGGACCAGGCATTTCAGTGGTTGGAAAAGGCGTTTGTCGACCGAACCGCGGTGCTTCTGGTCGCTCCCCGGCTGCCTGACTTCGACCCGCTCCGGGGCGACCCTCGCTTTGCCGCACTATTCCGGCGAATGGGATTGCCCGACCCGGGAAGGAAGTCGCCGTAGTCCCAATGGCCGTTGCCGCCATGGCAATCGCCCTGATCGCTTCGGATCAGGCGGATCAATTGCCGCCTCTTCTCGAGCCGTTACTCACTGGCGAATGGGAGTTGGGTCAGGAAATCGCCACAATGTGGTTGGACGCCGTTCGGGGTCAACTGATTCCTGAGTTCACTACGGCGGCTCAGCGGTTCTTGTTGGGAGACGAGCCGCATTCCCTCTGGGCCGCGGAGGCGCTTGCCAAAACGGGTCACCGGGACCGAGCACTCTACTACCTCCGCAACGCGGTTGCCCGCGGGTTCGTCAACGTCACCTTCATGGAACAGCGAAGCCGGTGGCTGGCCTCGCTCCGGGAGGACCCCGAATTCAAGGCCCTGATGACGGAAGCGCGGGCCCTTCAGGTGACGCTCCTCGCGGAACTCCAAGTGGCGGCGCCGCAACCCGGGCGATAGATTCGGGTCACCCAGGAGCCTCCATGCCGCGCCCGCCCCAGTCAGCCTTCGCCGTCACGCTACTCGTTCTTGCCGGCTGTTCGTCTCCCAAGCCACCCGCCGAAACCAAGCAATCCGCCCCGGTCTGGACCGACCCATCCCCGCACACCAGCGGGTTCGTTACCGTGCCGGGTGCCCGGCTCCAGTATCTCGACTGGGGCGGCACCGGCCCGAACCTGATCCTGATCCACGGCATGGGCGACAACCCCCACGCCTTCGACGATCTCGTGCCCGCGTTAGGTGGCCAGTTCCGGGTCCTGGCCTACGCCCGACGGGGGCACGGCCGCTCCACCAAGAACGGGCCCTTCGACACCGCGACCCTGACCGCGGACCTAACGGCGTTGATGGACAGTCTCAAAATCGCCAAGGCCCACCTGGCCGGCTGGTCGATGGGCGGCAACGAGGTCACCGGCATGGCCGGCACCCATCCCGATCGGGTCGACCGGATCATCTACTTTGACGGAGCCTACGACTGGGCCGATCCGCGGGAGGTGGCGGCGTTCAAGGCGCTGCCGGTCGATCTCACCCCGAAGCCGGCGGCGTTGGCCTCACTTGAGGCGTTCAAAGTCTGGCAGGCGGGCACCTTCTTCCCGGCCCTCGCCAATCCCGAGCGGCTCGAGTCCTATATCCGCGACATGGTCGAGGTCCAGTCCGACGGCACCGTTCGCCCGGTGGCGAGCGACAGCGTCGCGGCCGCGCTGATGGACGCCCTCCTGTCGAACCCGCGCGACTATACCAAGGTGCGGGCGCCGGCCCTGGCGATTTATGCGGAGACCTTCCTCGATGTGGCCCACGGCGATTCGGCCCAGCGAGCGAAGACGCTGGCCTGGGAGACGAAACACATGATGCCGTTCCGTGCGGCGTCGATCGAGCGGGTCAAGCGTGAACTCAAGCAGGTCGAGATCCTCCGGGTGCTGGGCACCCATCCGGATTTCCTCTGGACATCGCGCGATCAGGTGGCGGAGGCGATGAGGCGGTTCCTGTCCGCCCACTGATTGCCCCCCGGGGGGCTTTGTCAACCATGATCTGAGACACCGTCCGAAGGCCGTTGCCAGAAGGGGCGTCCACCAGGGTACTTGTCACCGGGACAACGGTGATGCTCGCATGCGCCTCGTTGAACAGATCAGTTTGGGCCATCCCCGCGTTTTCAGCCGGTCCACCCCTCGGTATCCCGCGTCTGATCCAGCCATGCGATCACCTGAGCCTCGGTTCTGCGGTGCTTTTTTGCCCTTCGGCTTTGCCGGAGGCACTCCTCCGCGAACCCACGGGCCCGGGTGTCAGGGATCCAGAGCTGGACCAAGCGCAGCCCGGCCCGTCTCATCCGGGCACGATAGCGTTGCACGCTTCGAGCATTCGAACTGCTTGTAGCCATGACATCTAATATGGATTGGTGGGTCGCCCTGCGGCATCTCGTAACCCCATCGTTGCCACCCCAATACTTGGCGATGTCCGTCTGCATCTTCAGGGGGCCTGGCGGAGGGCGGGGCGGGAAGGGGTGAGGGGGCGACACCCGAGACCCGGGAGGTGGGGCGAAAAACCGGCGCCACTTGCCGTGTGATATCCTAGACCACCACTTTAGCATCCACCCCGAGGAGCCCATGCGATCCCCCCACTTCCGGCTGGCCGGTTGCCTCCTTATCGCGCTGGTCTCGGCCTGCACCGAATCGGCCCAGGCCCCGACGGGCGCCGGCCTTTGCCAGGGCGCCCTCCGGCCCGACCGTCACCTCGACCAACCCCAGCTCCTCCGTCCGCGACACGACACTCGTGGTCCAGGTGATCGGTACCGGCTATGACCCGGGCCCGTCACCTGATCGTCCTTCCCCACGGCGTGCTCGCCTACCTCCCGTTCGCGGCGCTCCGCGATCTGCGCAGGAATCGCCACCTCGTGGAGGACAGGTCGGTCATGATGGCGCCGTCGGCCGCGAGTCTTGTGGCCCTCCGTCAGTCGGCTGGGGCCTCGCGGGGTGCCTCCGGTATCGTGGCCCTGGCACCGTTTCCCGATCAGCTCCCCGGCACGGCCAGCGAGCTGGAGGGGATTGCCCGGGCGGTGCCGGGGATGACGGCGCTGTCGGGTGAGGCCGCTACCGAGCTCGCGGTGCGTGAAGCGGTGGGCGGGAAACGCATCCTGCACCTCGCGACCCATGGGCTGCTCAATCCCGACAATCCGCTCTTCTCACGCATGGAACTGCGAGCCGCGGCGCACCCCACTTCCGAGGAAGATGGTCGTCTGGAAGTCCGCGAGGTCTCTTCGTGGTGCCGTTGATCGGCGGGCGGCGCCCCCGCGAATGGGCCGAGTCGCAGACGCCGCTGCTCGTGATCGAAGTCTCCTCACCCGCCACCGCGCGGTACGATCGGGTCGTCAAGCGGCCCGCGTTCCAGGATGCGGGCGTGGCGGAGTCTTGGATCGTCGATCTCGACGCGCGGCTGGTGGAGCGGTGGTGCCCTGCGGATGCCCGGCCGGAGATCGTGATCGACCGGCTTCAGTGGTTACCGGCCGGAGCGCCGGTCGCGCTCGATCTCGATCTGCGGTCGTTGTTCTCGAATCTCCTCGACTGACGCCTCCGCCATGTCGCAAAGACCCCGCTACTTGCCCTTCGCTACGTACCGAACATTCGGGAGCCCGTCGAAGTCGGCATCCATCGTCCAGAGCGTCGCGCCGAACTGCTGGGCGGTTGCAAAGATGACGCTGTCGGCCAGGGGCAGCTTGTTCTCGAGGCCCACTTTCGCCGCCGCCAACGCCAGCCCGCTATCCAGCGCGACGATCTGGCCTTGGTGAAGCAACGCGGCCACCTGGAGGGCCGCATCCTCGCCCCGTTGCTGGAGGACCCGGCGGGTTACCTCGAGCAGCACGATCGAGGGGACGAGCAGTTCGTCAGGGGCTTCGATGGCGCCGGCGAATCGTCCCGCCTGGGGTCCGGCGGCCAAGTATTCCAGCCAGGCCGAGGAGTCGACGACGTTCACACCCGGTCCCGGTCTCGGGGGAGGCTGGTGTCGATTCCCTTGAGAAACCCGCGCATCGAGCGGATCGGGCGGATCGGGATGAACTCGATCCGGTTCTGGTAGTGCAGCGCCTGGACCTTCTGGCCCGGTTGCAGCCCCATGGCTTCCCGAATAGCGAGGGGAATGACCACCTGAAATTTAGGCGAGACGGTGACGACGGTCATGTGGGGGCCTTCATCGATGATTGTGTCGTAATACGATATCTATATCGATCAGGACCCGCAAGTGGGAGCCGGGTCATCGGGGAAAGTCGAGGTACCAGCGGCCACTCTCAACATCGATCGGGTTGGATCCGGTCCGCTTCCGTGACCGTACCCTCGGCCTACCAGCCCAGGGCCGCGAGTCCCATCTGCCAGGGGAGCACCTCGACCGTCCCAAGCCGCTTCCGACCGCTACCGCCTTTCCGGCCAACTGGGCGTCGGCGGGATGGCCACGGTCTATCAGGCCGATGACCTGAAGCACGGGCGCCAGGTCGCCATCAGGGTCCTGCGCCCCGAACTCGGCGCGGTGCTTGGCACCGAGCGGTTCCTTCGGGAGATCCGGACCACGGCCGGTCTCCAACACCCCCATATCCTCCCGCTGCTCGACTTCGGCGCGGCCGGCGCCCAAGTCTACTACGTCATGCCCCTGGTCGAGGGCGAAACCCTTCGAGCCCGGCTGATCCGCGATCTACAACTCAGCGTCGAAGAGACGGTCCGGCTCCTGCGGGAAGTGGCCGACGCCCTCCAGTATGCCCACGACCAGGGCGTGATCCACCGGGACATCAAGCCGGAAAACATCCTCCTCTCGCGGGACCACGCTTGGTGGCGGATTTCGGGATTGCCCGGGCGACGTCCCGAGGAGGCTGGTGGCGGCGCTCGAGCGGGCGTTGGCCAAGAGTCCGGCCGGCCGGTTCGACCGGGTCGCCGCGTACGGAGCGGCGCTGACGAGCCACGAGGCCGCGGGGGCGGACCTCTCCATTGTGGTGCTGCCGTTCACGAACCTGAGTCCCGATCCCGACAATGCCTATTTTGCCGATGGCCTGACGGATGAAGTGATCACCGACCTCTCCAAGGTCCGGGCGCTCCGGGTGATTTCCCGGAGTTCAGCGTTTCAGCTCCGCGGCACGACCAAGGACACTCGGACCATCGCGCGCGAACTCAACGTTCGGTACCTGCTAGAGGGCAGCGTGCGGCGGGCGGGCAACGCCCTCCGGATCACCGCCCAGCTGATCGACAGTGCCACCAATGGGCATCTCTGGGCCGAGAAGTACAGCGGCACGACCGACGACATCTCCGACTTGCAAGAAAAGCTCTCGCGCTCGATCGTCGATGCGCTCCGGATCGCGCTGACGCCCGCTGAGGTCCGGGCGCTCGCCCCGCGGCCGATCACCGATCCGATTGCATTTGAGTGCTATCAACGCGCCAAAGCCGGGATCCGGCACGGCTCGCTGCAGGGACTCGAGCAGGCGGAAGCCATGGTCGAGCGCGGCTTGGTGCTAGTCCGCGAGAGTGCCGTCTTACGGGCCACCGCCGCATGGATTCAGTTCAGCTTCCACAGCTTTGGGTTTGATGGGGCGCAGGCCCACGCCGTCACCGCGTTCATCCTGCTCAACCACATCCGGCTCCGCGAGGCGCTCGATCACGCTCGGCGGGCCGTTGCGTTGAGTCCGAGCGACGGCGAGTCGAGATTCGTGCTGGCAGCATGTTGCGGATTCCTTGGACGCGCGGACGCAAGAGAGCACGCTCAGCAGGCCGTAGCGCTCGACCCGCTGACGCCGATGAATTGGTTCGCCAAGAGCTTTCTCCGTCTGACGGAAGGCCGTTTCGAGGAGGCGGTCGCGGACATTGGCGAGGCCCTTCGCCTGGACCCGACCAGCCCGATCATGGGAATGTTCGCGGCCATTACGCACGGGTACGCCGGCAATCGGGCGATGGCGTTGGACCTGGTGAAGGCGGATGCGGATCAGGGCGCCATCCAGGGGGTTGGCCGGCTTTTCCGCCTTGCGCTCACGCACGACAGCGATGGCTTCCGGGCCGCGCTCACGCCGGATCTCTTCGCCTACCTCCGATCAGACTGTCACTGGTCTTGGTATGTCGCCGGGTTTTGGGCCATCCTCGGCGACCACGACCAAGCCATCGACTGGCTCACCAACGCCGTCGACCGCGGCTTCGTCCACTATCCCCTGTTTGCTCGCATCGATCCGCTCCTCGCCCCGGTCCGGTCGGAGCCGAAGTTTCAGGCGCTGATGGAACGGGTCAAGCGGGAGTGGGAGGCCGCCGCGCAATTTTGAAGGCGTGGCACCGGGGAGCATTGCCCGGTCCCTACCGCGCCAGCGGCAGGCTGACCTTGAATTCGGTGTGCCCCGGCCGCGAGGCCACCTCGATCTCGCCGTCGTGCCGCCGAAGAATCCGCCGGACGATGTCGAGTCCGAGCCCGGTGCCCTTGCCCACGTCCTTGGTGGTGAAGAACGGTTCGAAGATCCGGTCGGCGATCTCGGGCGGGGTCCCGGCGCCATCGTCGGTGACCCGGACCACCAGCCGGTCGCGCTCCACGGTTGCGGCCACGGTGACGTGTCCGCCGGCCGTGATCGCGTCGAGGGCGTTGTCGATCAGGTTCATCCATACCTGATTGAGCTCGGCCCCGACCGCGTGGGCAGAGGGAAGGTCCGCCGGAAACTCGGCCTCGACCTCGGCGCTTCGGGACCGGATCTTGGCGCCGAGCATCGTGAAGGTGTCGCGGATCCCGCGCCGGACGTCCACCGGCTCAGGCGTCGGCGCGTGATCCATGAAGGTGAAGCCCTTGACGCTGTCCACCAGGTCGTAAATCCGCGACGTGGCCATTTCGATTTCCGACGCCAGGGTCCGGACGAGACAGCCGGCTGAGAGCCACCGGAGCGTGGGGTCGAGCGCGCCCCCGCCGACGCTCGCCGCGAGCCGGTCGAGCGATTCGATCGTGAGGCCGGTTTCCGCCAGCGGAGCGGCGCACCCTTCGTTGGCGCCATGGCGCGCCAGCCAGTCTCCGATGGCATCCTCGCGATCAGCCCGGGCGATCGCGGACCGCGGCGCGCCGTCCGCCGGCGCCAGGCACTGGGCCCGAACTCGGTTGATCACGGCCCACTGTTCATCGGACAGCCGCGCCGCGCCGATCGCCGTCGCGGCGGCCTCGGCGGCACCGAGACCCTCGGCGAGCAACTTGGCGCTCCGGACCGCGGCCGAGGCCGGATTGTTGAGTTCGTGCGCCAGCCCGGCGGCCAGCCGGCCGAGGGAGACCAGCTTTTCGTCCCGGAGCTCGGCGACGTTGAACTGGCGGGCCCGGTCCACCATCACGTGTACCAGCGTGGCGGTTACCGACGGACAGTGGCGAACCAGGTCCGGCAGGCAGTCGTTAGGCAGGAGGAGGACGTCGGTCGGCTGCTCCGCCATTGCGTCGCCCGGGGCCTTGGCGCCGCGCGAATACGGCAGCATCCCGCCGACATCGCCACCCCGCCACTCGAAGATTTTGTGCGACCCCACCCCGCGGTCCACCCGGATGACGACGACGCCCGAGAAGAAGACGTGTAGGTTCGCGGCCGGCACGCCGCGTTGGGTGAGCACGTCGCCGGGGGCCAGGGAGCGCAGGGTGCCGTGATCCGCCAGCCACCGGTGCTCGGCGACGGGCGCCGAACCGAGCGAGCGGTGGGTCCCGAGGCGCGCCAGCAGGTCGGGGTCAGCCATGACGATTCGGCTAGACCGTCCGGAGGTAACGGTGGACCGAATAGATCGCGGCCGATCCCTCGCCCACCGCCGCCGCTACCCGCCGGTTGGCACCCGACCGGACGTCGCCGGCGGCGAACACGCGGGAATGCTGGTCTCGAACATGAACGGCGCGCGCGGCAGTGCCCATCCGCGCGGCCGGCCGTGCTCCATGGGAAGGTCGGCGCCGGTGAGGACGAATCCGGAGTCATCGAGCTCGAGCGTTCCGGCAAACATCTCGGCGTGCGGCTTGACGCCGATGAAGATGAACATGCCCGCGGCAGGGACGGTCCGGAGCGCACCCGAATCGGCCTGCTTGACGACCACGGCCTCGAGCGCGCCGGTGCCCTCCACGGCGTGGACATCGACACCGGTCACGA
>JAYTTT010000136.1:0-2407 GCA_043744895.1 Gemmatimonadota bacterium
CCCGGCGCCCCCCTTTCGCGAGCGAGCATACTTTCGGCCCAGCGCACCCTGGGAAACCGTGCTGTTCAGCTCCTGATCCAGCGCCACCTTGAAAGTGGAGTGCCCGGAGCTCCGCAGCCAGGCATGCGCACATCCACGGCGGTTCAGCGAGACCCGCAAACCGTTGGCGGGACCCCGCCGACGCCGGTTGCAGCGTCACGCCAACTGACAATTGCTGGTGGGAAGCCATTCGGCCCCTCTGCCGTGGTCCTGATAACCCCGGCCGCCGAGGCCGCCCTGAAGACGCCCCAACCGGACGTCCATGTCCTCTTGCACTTCCATGGCATCACGGGGGGTTACGGCGACGCCGGCAAGGAACGGTCCGCGTGGGACCAGATCGGGCCGCAACTGGAAGGCACTGGCCGCAAGATGATCGCGGTCTTGCCGCAGGCCGGGAAGCGCACAGAAGGCAAAGGCTGGGGCTTCGGCCGCGCGGTCTCGAAGCCTTCGGAATACCTCGCGGACGTGCTGGCGAAGCTTCAGGTCCAGGAGAAGTGGGCGGACGTCCCAAAGTACTCGGTCGCGCTTTCCGGGCACAGCGGTGGAGGGTTCCAGGCCGCCCAGGCCCTCTCCCACGGCCTCAAACCCAAAGAGGTCGTGCTCTTCGACGGTATCAATGGATGGATTGAACTCCGAAGCATGATCACCTGGGTCACCTCCGAACTGGACAGCGCCCTTGCCCAACTCAAAGCCGCCGCCGGCGATCCCCAGAAGGAGGAAGAAGTGCTGGCCCGTGGAATGATGTTCCGGGCCTACCACTCCGGAGCCGACCTCGACCCTGTAAAGGACAAGGTCGACCTGTCGATGGAGCTTGGCAAGAACAAGGACGCGATTGGGAACAGAGGCTATGCCGGTCGACACGCCATCCTCAAATACCGCATCGACCATTGGTTCGCCACAAATGGCGCCCAGCTCTCGGAAGGCGTGAGGGCGCGTCTCGAACACAACTTCCTGGTCGTGGGCACTCCAGGTTCGGGCCACGAACCGGTCGTCGGCAAGAGCCACGGACTCGAAAAAGGTCTCGCGCGCACGATGGACGAACCGGGGTCCAGGGATCTTCGGCGCCAGCCAGCCCCTCCGGCCGCCGCGCCCGTCGACCCTGTGAAGAAGCAATGGGCGGATGACTGGGCCGACCCGGCCTTCGCCAGGGCGAGGAGGTGGTTCGCTGAAAAGGGGAGGCCAAACGGCACCGCGGAATATCGCTACAACTGGTTGTGCCCCATGTACAAAGCACACGAGAACATCCTTCGCCCGCTCAAATACATCGCTGACAACATCAAGGAAGACTTCTCCTTCTTTCAGTTCACGACGTCCGGGCACAGCGACCTCGCGAAGAGACTCGGGGTAGCGGAGAAGGATCTGAAAGACAACAAGAAGTGGACAACGGCTCCGCTGGTGAGCGCCTGGGCCCTCACTGTCCGCACCACCAGCGAAGGGACATGGAGCAACCACGCAACTGGCACCGCGATCGACCTCGACCCCGATACCAATCCGCGCTTCACCAACCCCGCCGAACGCAAGGTAATCAAGGCGCTCACGGGGTACGACATCGCGCTGGCGAACCCGGGCGCCGCCAGCGGGCTCGATAGTTACGACGCCTCCCTGGCGGCAAGCACGGCTCTCGAAGAATCCTACAACCCGGCCGGGATGACCGCGCGCATCGACGAACTGGCGACCTCGGAGGCCGCCATGGGGGCGGAGCGGGACCAGATCCAGAAGGAGCTCGATGCCGTCGTCAAGGGCAAGCGCGCCACCACCGCCGACCGGCAGAGCCTCAAAGCCATCACTGCACGGCTCAAGGCAAAAAAGGCCGCGCTCAAGGGCGTCACCGGCGAAGTCGCGATCTTGAAGCAGCAACTCACGGGATACGAAACGGTCGACGCCGCGATTGCCGCCCTCGTCGATGCGCTCGCGACCAAGGACGAACACGTCAAAACGCTTGAGGCCGCTGTCGCTGTCGCGGATGCCAGGACCAAAACGACCCTCTCCGCCGCTCTCAACGCCGAGCGCAAAGCCTTCGCACTGGCCCAGAAGCGCCTACAGGCCAAAGAAGCCGCGCGTGATAGCCAACGGCTGCGGCAGTTCGCTTCGACCGGATTTCTCAACCTCGACAAGGACCTGGTCGTCGCTCTCAAGGCCGCGGGACTCGTCTGGGGCGGGGACTGGGCAGGGAGCAAAGACTACATGCACTTCCAGACGCCCTGACCCTCAACCGGTTGGCCCCTACGCGACGCTCTGGATCTGGGCGACGGCTGGCGCGGCGATCTCGAGCCGCACTCGCTCCCCGAGCACCTTTCCCATTCGCTCGAGCACACCATCCGCATGTTCCAGCGGAACGTAGACGAGGGCCATCAGGCGGCCCCGCTCG
>JAYTTT010000137.1:0-2401 GCA_043744895.1 Gemmatimonadota bacterium
TCAGCAACCGCGAACAGGCCGAGCCACCGACGGCGATACTCTTGAGAGTGGAAACGTCATGCTGACCGCGGTTGGCTTTGAGGTACTGGTAGAGCGCGCCGATGATCGTCGGCACCCCGCCGATGAACGAGACCGCCTCGTTGGCGATCAACTCGGCCACGTCCTGGGGCTGAAGGAAGGCGCCAGGCCAGACCATTTTTGCCCCGGTCATCACCGCGGCATAAGGGAGGCCCCACGCATTGGCGTGGAACAGGGGGACGATGGCCAAGATCGTGTCAGCGGCGCGAAGGTTCATCATGTCGGCGCCGACTTGGACCATGGTGTGCAGCACGATGGCCCGGTGCGAGTAGACCACCCCCTTGGGGTGGCCCGTCGTGCCGGAGGTGTAGCACATGGCGGCGGCCGAGTTCTCATCGATCGCCGGATAGCCCTGCGCCGGTTCCGAGGCGGCCAGCAACGCTTCGTAGTCGAGCCCCACCGCCGGATCGACCGGTTTGCCGTCATCCGGAATCACGATCACGTGCTCGATTGAGGTGAGTTGGGGGCGGATCTTCTGAAACAGGGGAAGCAGGGTGGCGTCGACGCAGACGACTTTGTCTTCGGCGTGGTTGGCGATGTACACCAGCTGATCGGGAAACAGCCGGACATTCAGGGTATGGATCACGGCGCCCATGCACGGAGCCGCGAAGTAGATCTCGAAGTGGCGGTAGGAGTTCCAGGCAAAGGTGGCGACCCGGTCGCCCGGCCCGACACCGAGTTTGGCGAGCGCGGTCCTGAGGCGATCGACCCGCCCGACGTAGTCCCGATAGGTGTACCGGTGCATCCCGGCGGGGGTCCGGCTGACGATTTCGCGCCGCCCGTGGAGCCGGCGGGCGCGCTCGAGCATCGTGGTCAGATTGAGCTGCCAGTCCATCATCAGACCCTGCATCGGATCCTCCTATTGTTTCGCGTAGGCTTCGGCGTCACGCAGCATCCGATCGAGGATGGTCCGTTCGAGCAAGCGGCCGCGGACCATGACCGTCTGGATCGCCTTCAGGTTCCCGATATCGGCGAGGGGATCGGCGCTGAGCAGCACCATGCTCGCGATCTTTCCGGGCTCGATGGTTCCCTCGTCGGCTTTGTTCATCGATTGGGCGGCATTTCGGGTGGCCGCCTGGAGGGCACCCTGTGTCGTTAGGCCCATCTCGACCAAGAGCTTGAGCTCACGATGGAGGCTAAATCCGGGGACCAGGGGCATGACCGTCGCGTCGGTGCCCGCCACGAACTTGGCCTTGGCCTCGACCAAGGCCCGGAAGGTCCGCAGCGCGGTGGCCCACTGAGCCCGGCCCCGATCGAGGTCGGCCTGGGTTGGATACAGAATGGCCGGCTCGCCTTCCTCAAACTGGCGGGCCGCCTTCGGCACGAACCGCAACTCGGGCAGATCGCGCTCGCGAGGCTCATTCTTGAGCAACTGGGTCCGGAGTACGACTAACGTCGGGTCGAACCAGACGTCCTTGGCCGCCGCGACCTTGGCAAACGCCAGGGCGGTGTTCCAGTCGTAGCTCGCGGCCGCCGAGTCGACCGCCGCGATCCGATAGGACACATAGGGCCACAATTTGAACCGGGTTTTCGCGGTATCGAGATACCGGGCCATCTTGCCTAACATCCAGGCCGAGAGCGCGGGCCCCCGGTGGGAGTTGGCGAGGCCAATCCCCCAATCGTGCTCGATGGTGCGTTGCCCCGAATCGACCGCCTCGGCGGCCGCCACGCTATCGGGCACGTGGCCGACGACGAGCAGTCGGTGGGTCCGGGCCTGATCGAGAATGGCGAAGTACGCCGCCCGGGGTGTTTGGGAGTGGACCTTGATGAAGTCCACTCCGATGGCCGCCAGGGAATCGACGACCCGGCGGGCCACCTCCGGGGTCGGGACGGCCAGCCGCCCCTCGGGCCAGACTTTCGCCACCTGCGGCCCATCGAGGATCGGACCGGCCATCAACACGTCGGGTCCCAACATCCGGCCGGCCCGGACCTCCTGCCTGACGTATCCGACGGCCTTGAGTTCGCCCCCGACTTCGCGAATCGTGGTCACCCCGTTGGCCAAGAACAAAGGCAGGGCCCGCTCCCGGTAGCCGTCCAGGTGGACGTGCATGTCCCAGAGGCCCGGGATCAGGTACATCTCCTTGCCGTCGATCGTGGTGGCCGCCGGCCCGACCTTCACCTTGCCGGTCCGGCCCACCGCCACGATCCGGTCGCCGTCAACCGCCACCGTCATCCCGGCCCGCGGCGGCGTGTCGGTGCCGTCGATCAGGGTCACGTTCTCGATCAGCACCGAAACCGGCTGCCCATCCCGCCCGCCGCACCCGTTGAGCGCCGCCAACGCCAACCCGACGCCAATCGTTCGTTTCACAACCGCTCCCCGGTT
>JAYTTT010000138.1:0-9276 GCA_043744895.1 Gemmatimonadota bacterium
ACCCCGCCTCGGCCGAGAACCGGCGGTTCCTCGAGAACGGCTATGCGTTGGCGTACGTGAACGTCCGGGGCCGGTACTTTTCCGAGGGGGTCTACACCTACTTGGGAGGATCGGGGGCCGATTCGTATGACACCATCGACTGGCTCTCGAAACAACCCTGGTCCAACGGCAAGGTCGGGGCGCTCGGCTGTTCGTCCAGCGCCGAAGAGCAACACCGGATGAACGCGATGCACCACCCCGCCTTCGCCGCCGCCGTGCCCCGCGGCTCCGGAGCCGGCATCGGCAGGATTGGCCCCTACAACGAGATGGGCAACCACTACCGGGGCGGCGTGTTCCAGAACTTCTGGCTCTCCTGGTACCACGGCGCTGGTTACAAGTACAAGCCATCCTTCCCGCCGGAGTTGAGCCGGGAGACGATGCTCCGGATTGCTCGGGCCTGGAACCTCGAGCCGGAGACGATCCCCCGGGTGAGCTTCGACAGCGTGATCAACACCCTGCCGCTGAGTGCGATTCCCGGCCGGATTGGGTCGGCACCGAGCGACCTCGACGACTTCATGTCTTGGCCATTGAACGACCCGCGCTGGAAGACCATCGAGTTCGGCAACGAGGGCGACCGGAACGGGGCCCCCGCGCTGTACCTCAATTCCTGGTATGACGTCTCCACCGGGCCGAACCTGGCGATGTTCGAGTATCAGACCAAGCACGCAGCGACCCAGGTGGCCCGCGACAACACCTTCATGATCATCGCCCCAACCGGGCATTGCCAGATGGGGCGGGTCGAAACCGAACATACCGTCATCGGCGAACGGGACATGGGCGACGCCCGGTTCGACTACACCAGCTTCCTCCTCCGCTGGTACGATCACTGGCTCAAGGGCGCCGACAACGGAATCCAGCACGAGCCGAAGGTGCGGGCCTACAACATGGGCGCCAAAGAATGGCGCACCTTTGATACCTGGCCGCCGCGCGAGGCTCGGCCGGTGACCTACTTTCTCGACAGCGATGGCGGCGCCAATACCGCCGCGGGCAACGGGCGCCTGACCCTCACGCGGCCCAAGAAACCCACTCAAGACGCCTACACCTACGACCCGCTCAACCCGGCGCCGAGCTTGGGGGGGCAGGTCTGCTGCTTCAACGCCGCGGTGGCCGGCTCGTTCGACCAGTCGTCGATCCAGGCGCGGCCCGACGTCCTGGTCTACACCTCGGAGCCACTCGCCGCACCGGTGGACGTGACCGGGCCGGTGACCGTGACCCTGTACTTGTCCTCGGACGTTCGGGATACCGACCTGATGGTCAAGCTGGTCGACGTCGATCCGGACGGGAAGGCCTACAATCTCGACGAACAAGCGCTCCGGGTCCGGTGGCGGGAGGGGTACGACGCCCCGGTGTTCATGGAGCGCGGCAAGGTCTACCAAGTAACGATCCCGCCGCTGGTCACGAGCAATACCTTCGCCGCCGGGCACCGGATCCGGATTTCGGTCGCGAGTAGTTCCTTTCCGGTCTACGAGCGGAACTTGAACACCGGCGGGCCCAATTACAACGAGAAGGACCCGGTGACGGCGCACAACGTGATCCATCACGGGCCCCAGTACCCGTCGGCGATCGGGCTATCGATCGTGCCGGCGAAGGGCTCCGAACCGCGCTAACGAACCGCCCCGCTACGGAACGACCACGCTGGTTGCGCCGCTCATCGTCCCGGTCCAGGGTGGATTCTTGATCCCGGCCCGTCCCGACGGAGGGTTGAGGCTCCACAAGCCCGTCACGGTGAATGTCTGGGTGCCTGGAGGCACCCCGGTGGCGGTGACGGCGCAGCCCTGCGGCATGGTGCAGTCATTCGTCCCGCTGGACAGGGTCAATCCGGAGGATGAGGTGATGCGCCAGCCGTCGGTGGGCAAATCGGCTGGGTTGGTCGCCGAAGGCTCGAACCGCCAGGTCAGGGTGACGGTGTAGGTGTAGTTGTAGACGCCAGGCTGGAAGAGGCTGCTCGGCATCCGGATTCCCGCATCGGTGTAGGTGGTTGCCTGGAGACCGGTGGCGATCTGCCAGGAACCGGGGGAACGGGCAATGGAATAGGTCACCGGCGGATCGGCCGGGTTCCAGACCACCGGGGGCCAGTCGAGGGTCACTGAGGTGGCCGTGCCGTTGATCTTGATGCCGGTCACGGCGGTCGGCGTGGTGGGCTGATTGCCCTGGACTGCCAAACGCCCGTTCGCGACGGTGATGGCGGCTGGGACCGGGACCACGACCCCGACCGGCGCCGCCGCGGCGCTCCGTCCTCGGCCGTAGTCCGCGACGACCTGGTAGTAGTAGGTGGCGCGGGGCGCCACGTTCAGGTCGACGGCCGCAGTGGGGGCCATTGCCTTGGTCGGGACTTCGACCCCGGCGGACTTGGGATCGGGGGGCGGAGAATCCGGTAGCTCGCCGGCTCACTTCCGGCCGCCCAGGTGATCGTGACCCCGGAGCGGGAATCAGCCTCGGTCTTTGCCGCCGGGTTGCCAGAGTTGGATCGGGTTGCCCTCAGGATCGGACAGTTTGGCGAAGCGCCCGTTCGGATAGACTTCGGGGTCAACCTCGACCGCGGTCCCGTTGGCGCGCAGCTGGGCTGCCATTTTGTCGAGGTCGCGAACCCGGAAGTTGATCATCCACTGGTGCCGCGGATCGCCGAAATACGTGGTGTCTTCTAGGAACGGCGCGAAGATGGTGGTGCCGGCCTCGGTGCGCCACGGCAAGTCGTCGTAGTTTCCGGGCGTCTGGGTGACGCCCAGATTGACCTCATACCATAGAGCAAGTTTCTTCGGGTCCTTGGCGCGGAAGAAAAAACCGCCGATGCCTTGCACCCGCTCCATGGGACTCCCTCCTCTTCGTCTGGCGGATGTGGTGCCGGTCGCGGCCGCCGTCGCGGCGGCGATGGTCACTCCGATTGCGGTCCGCCTCGTAACGTTCGACGATTTACTCATTCGCTCCTCACAGTGAAATGCATTCGAGGCACCGGGACCTCAGCGTCGTTTCGGACGCGGATCGGCCGCGTCGCCCCATTCGGCCAGGAACCGGGTGAGAAAGTCGCGCTCGGTCGCGGTTTCCGCCACCAGCGGCGCCAAGGCCAGCGCCACCGCCACCGCCAGGTGGTAGCCCTCCGAGCGCGACACGACGGCCCGTCGGCAGGCCGGATGATCGCTGTTGACCATGACCACCGTGTCAACCAGGCGAGCGATCTCCGCCCCGGCCCCGGCCGGCTCGAAATCGATCCTGAGCCCAAGCCTGACCGGCCGTTTCGGCCCGGCCGCTGCCCCGGCCGGCGGTGCCGCGGGCGGCGGGTCTGGGGCCTGGCCCGTACCATCGGCCGGTGGCGACTCCGCCTCCGGCGACGAGGGTGGCCCTTCAAGACTTGGCGGTGGCTCGACCGGTGCCGGGAATCCGTCGAGCTCGGGGCCGAGCGGGCTCCCGTCAGCCGGCCCGCCTAACGGCAGGCGTCGCTGGCCCCCGGGCCGGCGCTCGACCAGGGCAAGCAGGAGCGGAAACCGACCAGCCAGCCCGGCCAGGATCCGTTGCACGTCCCGTTCGAGGGGTCGCGCGGCAGGGGGCCGGGGTGCCGACGGGGTGCCGGCCGCGGCTCCCCAGCGGGCCAGATGCGGGGCCAGGGCCTCCTGGATCGCCTTCCGGTAGGCCAGGTAGAGCGCCCCCCGCGGCCCGGTCCGGATGAAGTCGGCCTTGTTAAGCGTCAGGCATTCGGCCAGGGCCGGCACCTCGATCAGTCCGGTCAGCTGATCGCTGTGGGAGGGCCGGAGCCCGAGCCAGTCCCAGCCCCGCTTGATCACCTTCCCGAGCGTACTGATCGCGACCCCCTGGCTCTCGTCGTCCAGCGGGGTCGGGCTCAGGACGATCCAGCCGCTCGCTGAAGGCTTTCGCTTCCGGGCCAGGCGGAGGGCGATCGGAGCCAACTCGCCGAGGGGCGGCTGATCGCTGCCTAACGGCACCCGGTTGACGACGAACGTCACCCCGGTCGGATAGTGAGGCCGGAGCACCTCGCCGAGCCCAAGAAGGAACAGCGGGCTGAAGTGGCGGCGGAGCGTGAGCTCGAGGAACCCGGGTTCGAGGAGCGGCGAGAGCGGGTCCTGAAGCACGAGCGTCACCGCCGTGCCGGGCTCGGTCAGCAGCCCGTCTGGGGGGATCCACCGCCAGGGCGCTCGGAGCTTGGTGGCCAGCCCCCACGAGGTGCTCACATGGGCCGGGCCGCGGCGGGTTTCGGTCCGGACCTCGCGGGCCAGGAGCAGGCCAAGCTTGATTCCAACGCCGGCAAATCCGATCCCATGACCCCGGGTCTTGGTGCTGGCGGCCAGATCGTGGTAGCGGGCCAGTTCGCGGCGGTGCATTCCGGTGCCGTTGTCGAGCACCGTGAGGGTGCCTCCGGCGACATCGGCCCGGAGCTGAATCACGGTGGCGCCGGAGTCGAGGGCGTTGGCCACCGCCTCGGTGACGAGGGTTTCTTCGGCGGAGCCGGGGTAGGCGTCGCGGAGGTCTTCGAGGAGATGGAGGAGGTCGACCCGGGTTTCGCCCATGGTGATCGGAGGATACCGCCGAATCGGCTGGTGCGCCAACCATACGCCCAGCCAACCGAGATGAATTGATCCCGTTCGCGGTGGATTGATTATTCGGTTGCGCCGAGCGTAGTCGTTAGCCCGGCCCCTACGAGGCCAGCAGCTCCGCGTTGTCGCGGAATCGAAACCGATTGATCCTGTTCATCGTCATCCGCGCCGGTCACCGAGCTCCACGAGCGGTTCACCCGTCCGGAGCAACTGGATTGTTTGCCCCCAGGCGGCGCTGACCAAGGCGCGAAGTGCCGCATTCGTCACATTCCCAGTTGTGACCCACACGACCTGCGGTGGGGGACCAAGGGCTTCGAGCAACACGACAAAATCCACATCCTTGGTCACCACCACTGCGCCCGCCGCACGGGCTGCCTCGAAGATCGACCGGTCGCTCGCGCCAATGAGGCCGAGCGCAAACGTGTGGATCGCCTCGATGCCGGCGTACTCGCCAAGCCAATGAGCGAGTACCGGAGGCAACTGCGCATCGACCCACACCCGAAGTGGGGCACCGGGCATGGTGCCCTGCAGGACGGGCGTCACTTACGCCGCGACGGTCGGGTGATCCAGTCGACGAGCGGCGTACTCCAGGGCGGCTGAGATGTCCTCGCGCTCAAGGTACTCGAAGTCGGCAAGGATCTGGTCCGGCGTTTCGCCGGCGGCCAGGAGTTGCAGGACGTCGATGACCCGGATCCGCATTCCGCGAATGCAGGGACGGCCGCCGCATTGTTCGGGATTGACCGTGATTCGGTCGAGGAGCGAAGGCATCGGCAGGTAGCCCGGTCGAGGATACCCGAAAGGTAGCCGTCGAACAGCGGGCCCGCATCTGCGGCCCGTCGTGGTGCTAGTCCAGCCCCCCATGGCAAGCGAGCCCAGCGCCCTAGCGCCTTTTCGCGGCGATCTACCTCCTCGCAGCCCCCGCGTTTGCTTCCAACCCGCTCCAATTCACCCCGGCCTTCACGCCCTGCCACACCTCCACCGGTCCAACCAGAATGTTGGTCCCGACCGAATGCCCGTAAAGCCCGAGGGTATACGAGACAGCGAGATCGACGGGGTTTACCGACCGCCACACCGCAACCCCATCCACCGCCACCCCACAGGTGCCGTCCGGAAAGACCTGGATTCGGAGTCGGTGCCATCCCCCACTCCGGAGCGCCGATTCAGCGGCCACCATGAGACCATCACCCATGGCGCTCATTGCCATCTGCGTCATTGGGGTGACCCCCTCACCTGCCGGGAGAGCAAAGAAACATCCGGTCGCCGTGAACCCGTTGTCGGTCAGCACCGCGTTGGCGAGCAGCCCGACCCGCAGCTGCTGCCATTTCGGGCGGGTCACCGGGATCGAGACCGGCGCTTCGAACCCGAGGCCGGCGTCAACGGCGAATTCCTTTGCGGACACCACCCCGCTCTCAAAGGACCGGTCCCCGTTGTTGTGAAACGCCGATCCACCGCCCGGCGCCGGAGCTATCCTTGGTTTAGGATCGCCAAAGATCCGCCAGGCCGAGAGCCCCGGGTCGGTCCAATCTTCCAGCAACACGTGGCGCGACTGAGCCTCACGGATCTCGAGCCGAAGCGAGTCCCGCCACCAGCCACCCGCGCTCACGTAGGCCCACACGGTCCCGGCGCCGACCGGGCTCAGGACTCCGGTCACTGAGTCGACCGTGGCAAGGCGCTGATCCCCAGACCGCCACCGAAGGACCTCGCGTGGGACCGGATCGGACCCGTCCACTCGAAGGCGGTGCGAGACACCCACCATCGCCGACGGTGAGCCGGCGAGATGGCGGCGATAGCGACCCGTGACGTGCAACGGCGCCCAGAACGGCGGTGGCATCCCCTCCAGGGGCCGGCCAAGAAACCGGCGACGACGGGGCTCCGCAATCGGAAATACGGCGATGCCGCCCGTGCCGAGGCCGGTCGCCGCCCACCGGCCGTCCGGACTCACCACCGCGGTCCCGATGCTGGTCGTGTCGATGATCTCGAGCGCACCACTCGACAGGCTGAGCGCGCTCAAACGAGCCGAGGCGGCGGCCGCTCCGGTGGCGACGCCCAGTCGGTCGGCATCGAGCCAACCACCCAGGGCCCACTGGGTCCCAGGCTGACTCGGTAAACACACCGTGGTGCCACCGTCCACCGTGACCCAGCAGACGACGACGTTGCCGTCCGCCCCTCGACGAGTAAAGGCGATCCGAGAACCATCCGGCGACCACTTCGGAGTCCGATCCGTCGCCGGACCAGCCGTCAGTTGCCGAACGGTGCCGGTGGCGGCGTCCAAAATGGCAATATCGGCATCGTCGTCATCTCGCGGGGTCCATCGGGCGGTCCGAAACGCCAGAAACCGGCCATCGGGCGACCAGCTCGGATCCATGTCGTCTCCCGCAGTTTCCGTTAGGCGGCGAGTCCGGCCGTCAGCCTCTCTCAAGAACAGGTCGATCACCCCCGAATCCCGAACGGTTCGTGAGTACGCGATCCGCTGTCCGTCCGGACTCATCGCGGCCGACTCGATGTCGCCACCGGCTTCAGGCCACTTCCCGGCGGGCTTCCCTTCCTCG
This sequence comes from Gemmatimonadota bacterium, assembly GCA_043744895.1. Classification (GTDB taxonomy): domain Bacteria; phylum Gemmatimonadota; class Gemmatimonadetes; order Gemmatimonadales; family GWC2-71-9; genus SHZU01. Next base: position 7,133 of record JAYTTT010000138.1, read on the forward strand.
GGCCGGATCGAATCGGTCCGCAACCAGGAGTCGGTTCGCACCGGAACACGAAAGAGCGCCATCGCATCGGCGTTCCCCGCCGCCGCGACCAGGAGTTCTTCCTCGGCTGGTGCCCGATTCGCGACCAGGAGGGTCCAGCTGAGGAACCCCAAGGCCGTGGCCAGCACGGCGCCTCCCACGATCAGGCGGCGGAACCGCAATCCTCGCCGAACGTCCGACGGTAGGGTGTCCTCGAGCAACTGGACCCGGCCGGGCGTGGCGTACTCGCCGAGGACCTCGTGGGCCAGTCGCGCGATCGCGACCGTCTCGCCCCGCTGGCGCGCCGCGGCCACCCAGCGGCGGAACAGCGGCGCGATTTCCCCGTCCGCATCCGCCGCTGCAAAGTGCTGAATGGCCCGCGGGATCGTCTCACCGGTCCCCGTGGCCCAATGGCGGCCCAGCGACCGGTGCACCGACCGGCGCTCCTCCGTCGTCATCAAGCCGAGCAGCCCGGCGCCGATTTCGTCGTGCGCCAGGCTCCATCGGCCCCCGATCGTGAGGACCAGGGCCCGACGTTCGAGCGCAACCAGAGCCGTCTCCGCGACCGGCGCCGGCCGGTTCGCCAAGGCGGCCAACTCTTCGGTTGCCAGCGGGGCACCCGAGGCCGCCAAGTACTGGACCAGCCGCCGCGACTCCTCGTCGAGGGCCCGAAGCCGCTCGGTGAGCGGATCGGTCACCGCCAGCTTGGCCAGCACGGCTTCAGGATCCGGGCAGGTCCAGAGTCCGTTCTCGAGCGTCAGCTCACTCCGATCCCGGGCGAGTTGGAGGGTTTCCAGCAGGAGGAGCGGTGACCCGCGGGTGGCGCCGTGCAACGCAGCGACCAACCGCTCCGGCCATTCTGCCTCGGGAAGCTCACCGAGACTGCCGAGAAACGCCTCGACCCCCGCGGGCGACAGTGGGTCGAGATCGATCGTGGTGGTAGACGCGTCGGTGGGAAGGGCCGCTTCGGGTGGCCGGCCGGCGGTCACCAGCAGCACCGGGTTCCGGTCGAGCCGGCCGGCAAGCGACCGCAGGATGTGCCGAGAGGCGCTATCGAGCCAATGACTGTCGTCGACCAGGATCGCGACCGGGCTGTCTTCGGCCACCGCCGCGAGCAGCTCGGCGATGGCCTGGGCCCGTTGGAGCAAGAGGTCATCGGCCGTGACGATTTGGGCGGCCGGAAACACCGCGGCCAACGCCGGCTGCAGTCCGACGAGGATCCCGGCGGTGCGCGGCGGAACCCCAACGGCGCCCGGCAGCCCGCCGAGCCTCCGGGCCAGGTCGGCGGCCAGGGCGTAGTCGAGGCCCCGCTCACCGACGTTGGCCCGGACCGAAACCAATCGGGCCCCCGCCGAGGTGAGTCGGCCGGCCAGGTCGGTCAGGAGTCGGGTCTTGCCAATCCCCGCGGGCGCCGCGACGTGAATGTGGTGGGACCGGCCCCGCCTCACCGCCTCCCACGCCTGAAGTACCGTTGCGAACGGGCGCTCCCGTCCGATTAGTTCGGCGACCAGCCCCCTCTCGTCGGGCCGTTCCGCCGGGGCGGCCCCACCTTCCCGAATCCGGGAGATCAGCCGCCGAGTGGTGGCCGCGGGCTCGATGCCCTCCTGCTCGAGCCAGCTGCCGAACGATTCTGTCTCGGCGCGGGCGGCCATGTCGTCTTTGGCGAGGATCAGGCCCTCGAGCAGGAGGCGCCAACCGGTTTCCGACTCCGGAACCAGGCGCCGGAGGCGCCGAGCCAGCCGAACCGCCTCGCGGGAATGCCCGGCGTCCAGCTCCTGGCGGATCAGCGATTCCGAGGCCCGGACGAACAACTCACTGAGCCGGGCCCGCTCGCCATCGGCCCAGTGCTCGAAGCCTGAGGTTCCTGGATCACCGAACTCGGGGAAGAAAGGCCCGTGGTAGAGTTCGGCCGCGCTTGCGAAATCCCCCAGGGCCAGGGCGTCGAGGAAGGCATCGCGGTCAGCGGCGATTGGGAGCCGGAGCGTGACGGTGGTGGCGCCCCCGTCGGCGGCATGCTCGCCCAGCTGCAGGTGGATTCGGTGGAGCGTGGTCCGGAGCGAGCCGTAGGCGTGGCGGGGGGTGCTGTCGCCCCACAGCAGGGCGCACAGGTGGTCCCGCGTGGCGGT
>JAYTTT010000139.1:0-9259 GCA_043744895.1 Gemmatimonadota bacterium
GTCGAAGGTCGATCGCTCGGCGGCCTATGCCGTGCGCTGGGTTGCCAAGAACATCGTCGAGGCCAAACTGGCCGAGCGCTGCGAGGTTCAGGTTGCCTATGCGATCGGGGTGGCCCAGCCGGTCTCGGTCATGGTTCAGACCTTCGGCACCGGGATCATGGCCGATGCGAAACTCGAACGGATCGTGGCCGAGGTGTTCGACTTGACTCCGGGCGGCATCATTAAGGCGCTTCGCCTCCGCCGCCCGATCTACAGCCCGACCGCGGCCTACGGACACTTCGGCCGCCGGCCCAAGACGGTCAAGGTTGATGGCAAACGAGTCGGCCTGTTCCCGTGGGAAGAGACCAACAAGGTCCGCGATCTCTTGACGGCTGCCAAGGCCTGAGACAACCTTCCGGCATGGTCCGGATGGAGGTCGCCCACTTGGGGCTCGATCGATCGACGAATACGCCGGTCGTGGTATTGAAGGAACACGCGGGCGACCGAATGTTGCGGATTTTCATCGGGGCGCCGGAGGCCGCGGCGATCGCGCTCGAAATGCGGGGCGAGTCGCCGCCTCGCCCGATGACCCACGACCTTCTCAAACATCTGCTAGCCGCCTTGGGTGGCGCGCTCAGGCGGGTCACTATTACCGGGCTCAAGGACAACACCTACTTCGCGGAGCTGCTGGTGTACCGGGGCGAACAAATCTTCGAGATTGACGCCCGGCCATCCGACGGCATCGCTCTCGCGCTTCGGACCGACGCTCCGATCTTTGTAAGCGAGGATGTCCTCGAGGGCGACAGCGCCGAGCCCGGCGCCGTGCCGCCGACCGAATCGAGCGCCGATCAGCTCAAGAAGTTTCTTTCCAAACTCGACCCCCAAGACCTGGGACGATTTCAACCGTGAGGTGGGGGCGTTGGCTGTTCGGGCTGGCCTCCGTCATCACGGGCCCGGTCGTGGCCCAACAGCCGATTCGGGCTGCCGGAACCGTCCTCCGGCCCGCCACCCCCTCGCCGGTACCGGTCGGCAACGTGCGGACCGTGCTCCACCGAGTCGGGCTGGCGTCCCAAGGCCCGATCGACACGGTCGTTACCGATGCCGGCGGACGGTTCCGGTTCGAGTTTCGGGCCGAGAGTACCGCCACCTATTTGATCAGCGCTCGACACGCCGGCATCGAGTACTTCTCTGCGCCCCTGGCCACCAAACGGATCCGGCCCGATACCGCGATTCAGTTGCTGGTCTACGATACCTCAGGCACGGCGCCGGTCGTGACCCGAAGCCGGACGCTGGTGATCGGCGCGCCGGACGTGACTGGATCGCGAACAGTCATCGACTGGTTCGTCCTCGAGAACAGCGGCACCCTCACCAGAGTTGGGCGGGACTCGACCGATGCGACCTGGGGCGCTCGGTTGCCGGCCGGCATTCGGGGGCCCGAAGTGGGCGACGCTCGGTTGTCCCAGATCTCCGCTGATGCCGTCAGTTTCCGAGATGACTCGGCGCTCGTGGCCGCCCCGATTTCGCCCGGTCAGAGGGAATTGCTCATTCAGTACGAGGTCGCCAAAGGGCAGCGAAGCCTCGACCTGCCGCTAGGCCAAGTGGACTCGGTCGACCTGTTCATCGAGGAAGCGGGTCTCGCACCGGACCCATCCCGTTGGCGGGTTCGCGATTCTCAGATGTTCGAGGGCCGCCCCTTTCGGCGGTATCAGCGACTGGGGCAGGCTCCCGTCCTGACCATCCAATTTCCCCGAACCGCGCTTCCGAACGGCGTGCTGCCCGGGCTGGTCGTGCTGGCGGGAGCGGGGCTGTTCGGCGGCGCCTGGTTGTTGATGCGCCGCGGCGGCCTTGCTCCACCGGTGTCACCGTCCTAACTTGGCGCCGTAGGTTTTTCGATTGCAGCTCTCGGAAGCCGGTGCGAATCCGGCGCGGCCCCGCCACTGTCACGGGGAGCAGTTTCGTCGCTCACATGCCACTGGGTTGACCGGGAAGGCGAGTGACGTAACCCCTGAGCCAGGAGACCGCTGCGATCCGTCCGTCGGCCAAACCCTCGGGGGAGGGCGTTGGTGACCCGATTCTTTCTCTTGCTAACGACCGCCCTCTTTGGGTGTGGTCGCAGCCCTTCGCCGCCGCCGGCCGACGTCGTCTTGACCGACGACGCGGGCTATCGCACGGTGTTGACCAGGCCGGCCACTCGGATCGTGTCCTTGATTCCCGCGGCCACTGAACTGCTGTTTGCGTTGGGTGTCGGTGACCTTGTGGTCGGCCGGACCCGGTGGTGCGACTATCCCGCCGATGCGGGCCGAGTCGTGTCAGTCGGCGACGGCATCGCCCCGAACGTCGAGGCGATCGCGGCTCGGAGCCCGGATCTGGTGGTCGCCTACCGGTCTGCCAGCAATGCCCAAGCGGTCGGTCAACTCCGCGATCTCGGCATTCCGGTCGTCGAGCTCGGCCTCGACCGGTTGGCCGATTTGGAGCGGAGCGCTCTCGTGCTGGCCCGGGCGGTCGGGCAGCCTGCCCTCGGCGATAGCCTGATCGCGAAGGTCCGCGACGAGGTGCGGACGGCCACCCGGGCCGGCCCCGCCCGCCGAACGGTGTTCGTCCTGACTTGGCGCGACCCCCCGATCACGCTCGGTGCCGGCAGCTTCCTCACCGAAATCATTCACTTCGCCGGCGCGGCCAACCTCTTCGACGACAGCCCGCAACCATCGTTCGTGGTCTCGATCGAAGCGGTGGCCAGCCGGAATCCCGATCTCATCCTGGTCGTCGGCGATGACGAGCCGACGTTCGCGTCCCGTCCCGAGTGGCAAACGGTCGGTGCGGTGCGCGACCGACGCTTCGTTCGGGTCAACGGCTCGATGTTCAATCGGCCAAGCCCGCGAATAGGGGCGGCCGTTCGGCAACTCGCCGCGGCCCTCGATTCGAGCCTGGCCCGATGAGACGTTGGCTCCTCGCCGCGGTTGCCCTGATGATCGCGGCGGTCGCGTTGTCGATCGGGGCGGTCCCGATGTCCCTCACTGACGTGGGGCGCGGACTCGCCGACCCTTCGACCCGGACCGGTGCCATCATCTGGCATCTCAGAATGCCGAGAATCGCGCTGGCGTTTCTGGTCGGCGGGGGGCTCAGCGTGTCCGGGGCCGCGCTCCAAGCGTTGGTTCGGAACCCGCTTGCCGAGCCGTACCTTCTCGGGATCTCCGGCGGGGCGGGACTCGGTGCGGTCGCCGCGATCGCCCTCGGCCTCTCGGGACTGGTGGCCGTTCCAGCGGCGGCGTTCGCCGGGGCGCTGGCGTCGTCGGCCATCGTCTATGGGGTTGCCGCGGTCCAAGGAACCCGGCTCGAGCCCCGGGTGCTCGTGCTGGTCGGCGTCGTGGTCTCGGCGTTTTGCGGCGCGATTACCACCGCGGTGCTCACCATGTCGGACGCCGCGATGCTTCGCAATGCTTTCCTCTGGCTCTTAGGCGGGTTCGGGACGGCCAGCTGGGTGTCGGTGGCGATCTTCTCGGGCTACGCGGTGCTGCCTCTCGGGTTTCTCTATGGCGCCAACCGAACCCTCGACCTGCTGTCGCTCGGGGACGAATCGGCCGAGGCCTTGGGCGTTCGCACCGAGGGGGCCAAAGCGCTGGTCTTCGTCACCACCGCCTTGCTCACCGCCGCGAGTGTGGCGGTGAGCGGGATGATTGGGTTCGTCGGCCTGGTGGCGCCCCATGTCGTCCGGGGCTGGCTCGGCCCCCTCCACCGGCAACTGCTCCCGGCCGTGTTCGTCGCCGGCGGTGCCCTCCTCGTCCTGGCCGACGCCGTCGCCCGAACGGTCCTCCGGCCCGCGGAGCTCCCGATCGGGGCGGTCACGGCGCTCATCGGCGTTCCTCTTTTCGCCGTGCTGCTCCGGCGGACGTTGGCCTAACGTGCTCGTGGCCACGGATCTGTCGGTTCACTACCCCGGGGCCGCACGGGCGGCCCTTGCCGGGGTGTCACTCGAGGTCAAGCCCCACGGCCTGGTGGCCGTCGTCGGGCCCAACGGGAGCGGCAAGACGACTCTCCTTCGCGCCCTGATGGGCTCCGTTTCCCTCCAAGGCGGCACCGTCCAGCTCCTCGGCCGGCCGATTGCGGCTTGGCCGGCCCGGGAACGAGCCCGAATCATCGGCGCCGTAACCCAACGCGAGGACTATCCCTTTGCGTGGCGGGTCGAGGAAGTCGTGAGCTTCGGCCGGTACGCGAGGCTCTCGGCCCTCGCGGCGCTCTCCGCGGAGGACCGGGCTGCCATCGAACGGGCCATGATCCGCGCCGATGTCCTGACCCTCGCGAGCCGCCGAATCGACACCCTCTCCGGGGGGGAATGGCAGCGGGTTCGGATCGCCCGCGCCTTGGCCCAGGAGCCCGCCCTCCTGGCCCTCGACGAGCCGACGGCCTCGCTCGATTTCGGGCACGAAATGGAGATTTTCGAACTGATTCGGGAACTGATCCGGGAAGGCCGAGCTGGCGTGCTGGTGACCCCTCATCTCAATCTCGCCGCTCGATTCGCTGACGAAATCGTCCTGCTCCACGAAGGCCGAACGGCGGCCCGGGGTCGGCCGGCGGACGTGTTGACCCCGGATCGGCTCGCCGCGGTCTTCGGGTGGCCGGTTCAGGTCTCCGAGATCGATGGAGTGCCCCAGATCACGCCGAGGCGGCGCCTGGCCGTCCGGTAATGCGCCGGTTGCCTCACGCCCTCGGCTTCCGTATCGTTCCGTCGATGTCGCGTTTCCTTGGATCCTTGCTGCTAGCCGCCCCGGGGATGGTCCTCACCGGATGCGCGGCCACCACGCCGCCGGCCCCCCCGCCGGAAGAGCGGCTGGTGGTCGTCAACGCAGGCGAGAACACCATCAGCGTCATCCCGGTCGAAGCCGGGCGGGCCCCGGTCAAGATCTCGCTCGGTGCTCTGGGCGGGGCGGCCACCGACGTGGCGGCGCGGGGCGAAATCGTCGTCGTCGCCGGGGGGGTCTCGGACCAAGTCGTCGTGCTCGATCTCCTGGCGCAGCAGGTCCGCCGCACGATCAGGCTCCCGGCGGGAAGCCGGCCGGTCGCGGTCACCATGATCAACGATCATGTCGTGTATGTCGCCAACGCCGGCACCAATACTGTCACCCGGATCGACATCGCCACCGGCGATACCGGGAGTGTCGGGGTAGGCCGTTTTCCCCGGGATTTGCTGCTGACCCGGGGCCGTCTGTTCGTGGTCAACGGGAACGTCGGTCCCTGTGCCGTCGGTCTCTGCTCACTTGGTCCGAGCTGGCTGTCCGTCATCGACCCGCAGTCGAACGCCCGCGCGGCTGGACGCGACTCGATTCCGCTGACCAGTCAGGGCAATGCCCGTTCGGCCACCCTCGGCGGCGACGGCTTGGTCTACATTATCAATACCGGTGACGTCGCGGCCGAACTGGCTGGACGCCTGACCATCGTTGACCCGATTCAACGGGAGGAGGTCGGCAGCTTCGGTGGGTTTGGATTCCTGCCCGCGGCCGTGACCTCGGATGGATCGGAACGGCTCTTCGTGGCGTCGGTTCGCGATGGGTTGATGGAATTCAACACCCGGACCCGCCGGGTGATCCGCGGGGCGGGGGACGGCATTCTCGGCAACCACATCGTGGCGGCCGCCGTGGACCGGGAGGGGCGGATCTACGCGATCGAGGGGGGAGAATGCCCTGGCTCGCTGGCCGGCCGCCTTCGCATCTTTCGCGCCGACCTGACCGAGTCGCGGAACGTCCCGCTCGGCAACTGCCCGGTGGCCGTCACCTTCGTTCAACTCCCCGGGTTGGCTACCGGCGCGACGAACTGATCTGACCGGCGGGCCGGCCCCTCCGATGGCACCGATCGAAACCGTCGCGACGATTCTGTCGACCATCCCCTACGGCGAAACCTCTAAGGTGGCCCGGTTGGCAACCCGGGAACTGGGAGTCGTCAGCGTCATCGCGAAGGGAGCCCGGCGCCCGAAGAGCCGGTTCGGTGCGGCGTTGCAAGTTCTTTCCGACGGGGCCGCGACGATTCTGCTGGCCCGCCACTCGGACCTCCATACCCTGACCGGGTTCGATGTGGCCCGCCTCCATTCAGACCTCGCGGCCAATATCGAGCGTTATGCGGTCGCCTCAGTGCTGGGAGAGTTGATGCTCCGGTTCTCGCCCCACGAGCGCCAAGTCGGGATTTATGACTTCTTTCGTCATGCGCTCGACGTGGTCGAAGCGGTTCCGGCCGACGCGGTGGCCGTCCTCGGGTTGCGTTCGATCTGGGGCCTCGTCAAGCAACTCGGATTCGCGCCGTCGCTCGAAGCGTGTGCCCGGGATGGGGCAGTCGTCGACTGGACCCACGATGCGGTCCCGTTCTCACCGGCGCACGGCGGCGTGCTCTGCGGACCGTGCGCCGGCGCGGTCGAGGCCAGCCGTCTGACCCGCCGGGACGTGCGTGACCTTGACGCGATGATTCACGGTCGCGACGATCTGCCGGTCCTCGACGACCGCTACCTCGCTGCCCATCGTCGGTTACTCGAACGATATCTGCGCCATCACGTGGCTGAGGGGCACCCGTTGCCGGCCTTGACGTTCTGGGCCGATGCGGGCTGGAAAGCCGGCGTGTGATCATCGGCACCGCGGGGCACATCGATCACGGCAAGTCGGCTCTCGTCACCGCGCTGACCGGCCGGGCCGTCGATCGGCTCGCCGAAGAAAAGCGGCGGGGGATCACCATCGATCTCAATTTCGCTCCGCTCGATTTGCCGGGCCTGCCACCGGCCGGGATCGTCGACGTACCTGGCCACGAAGACCTGATCCGGACCATGGTGGCCGGCGCCACCGGGGTCGATCTCGTCCTCTTGGTGATCGATCTGTCGGAAGGACCGCGCCAGCAAACCGAGGAGCATCTGGCCATTCTCGAGCAGCTCCGGGTCCCGGCCGGAATCCCGGTCTTTACCAAGGCGGATTTGGTGGAGGCCGATTGGGCTGACCTCGTTGTTGCCGATGTCATGGCCCGGCTGGCTCGGTCGCCGGTTCGGTTTGAGCCGCCCGCCGTCGTCTCGGCCGTCACCGGTCAAGGAATCGACGAACTGCGGGCCCGCTTGGCTGAGCGGATTCGGACCGCGACGGCGCGGGGCGGGGACGATCTCTTCCGGATGCCGATCGATCGGGCGTTCAGCGTGGCCGGGATCGGAACCGTCGTCACCGGCACGACGTGGTCGGGACGGGTCGCGGTCGGCGAGTCGGTCCGGCTGGTCCCCGGCGACCATGTCGCCCGGATCCGATCGATCGAGTCATACGGCCAGGAGCGGGCCCAGAGCGAGCCATCGACCCGGACGGCCTTGGGCCTGGTAGGCGTGGACCGCGCGGTGGTCAGCCGTGGACAGGTCGCGGTGGACGCTGCCTCGGGATGGTCGGCCACCTCGGTGGTCGATGTGGCCGTCGAGATCTTGGCCTCCGCGCCGGCGACGGTGCGATCGCGCACCCGGGTCCGGGTTCACCTGGGGACCGCGGAGGTCTTGGCCCGCGTGTCTCCGCGAGCCCCGATCCCGCCGGGCGGTTCGGGCTTGGCCCGGCTGATCCTCGAGACCCCGATCTTGGCCCGCGGCGGCGACCGTTTCGTCCTCCGGAGCTATAGCCCGCCGGCGACGATCGGTGGCGGCTGGATGGTTGACCCGGTGCCGGAACGCCGCAGTTCGTGGCCGAAAGGTCTTGACGAGACCGACCCTGGCCGGCGGCTCGACGCCCTCGTGTCGCGGAGAAGATTCGGCGTGGCGGAGGCGGACATCCCGTTCCTGCTGGGCACCGCGCCGGCGGAGACAGCCCCCCTCGTCAAACGAGCCCGGGCGATCCGGCTGGCCGGGCGAGTCGTAGCCACCGACACCGCGACTGCTCTCTTTGGAGAGGCTCTCGCGGCGCTCACCGACTACCACCGACTCCACTCCGACCAGATCGGGATGTCCTCCGAAACGCTCCGCCAAGGTCTCAAGGTGCCAGAGGCGCTGGCGACGGCCCTCGTCGAGGATCTCCGGCGCCGCGGTCAGCTGATCGACCGCGACGGTTTGGCGGCCCTGCCGGGGTTCCAGGCGTCGCAGGTGGCCGAGGCGGCGGTTCAGCAACTGATCGGGCTGCTGGAGGCTGCTCGGCTCGAGCCTCCTGATACCGAAGAACTCGCTCGGACGATGGGCCTACCCCACCTGTCCGGGCTGCTCAAGCGGGCCGTCGACGCCGGCGCGATCGCCGCCGTGGAACGGCAGCGCTATTTCAGTACCGGGGCGCTCGCCGAGTTCCGAGCCGCCGTCACCGCGGGGGGGCCCGGGACGGAAATCACCCCGGCAGAGGTTCGGGAGCGACTCGGAGGTCTTTCCCGAAAATTCATGATCCCCTTACTCGAGTGGAGCGATCGTCAGGGCTGGACCTACCGGGACGCGGCCGGACGCCGTTTTCGCCGGTAGCCGAGGCCTGCCAGCGGGTCTCGGGTCCCGCCGATCTTGCCGGGGCCGGGCAGTCGGTGCTGCCGACTCGGCAGGGCGGGCGGGTATCCGACTTGCCCTACCCGAACCAGGCATCGTTAGGACCAAGACCTGAGGAGCGCCCCATGATTCGTCCAGAGCGGCTGACCATCAAGGCCCAAGAAGCGTTTCGCGATGCGATCGCGGCGGCCCGCGGGCGCGGCAACCCGGTCGTCAACGATGCCCATCTCTTTGCCGCGCTCCTGAACCAGGCTGAAGGGGTGGTCCAGCCCCTGCTTCAAAAGGCGGGCCTCAATCTCACGGCGTTAGGCGAGGCGATCGAACGGGAGCTGGCCAAGTTCCCGACCCAGTCGGGCGGCGGCGAGCCGACCGTGAGCCGCGAATTGTACGCCGTGTTCGACCGGGCGGAGAAGGATGCCAAGGCGCTGGGCGATGCCTACATCTCGACCGAGCACTTGCTGCTCGCGCTGGTCGAAGAGAAGGGCACCGCAGCCCGGGGACTCATTACCGGCCTCGGCGCCAACGGAGACGATCTCCGGGCCGCCCTGGACGGCGTTCGCGGCAGTCACCGGGTGACCGACCAAACCCCCGAAGAAAAGTACCAGGCCCTCGAGCGCTTCACCCGCAACCTCACCGCCCAAGCCCGGGCCGGGAAACTCGACCCCGTGATCGGCCGCGATGAAGAAGTCCGCCGGGTCATGCAGGTGCTCTCGCGCCGGACCAAGAACAATCCGGTCCTGATCGGCGAGCCCGGCGTCGGCAAGACCGCGATCGTCGAGGGCCTCGCGCAGCGCATCGTCGCTGACGACGTCCCCGAGCGATTGCGCGGCA
>JAYTTT010000140.1:0-2389 GCA_043744895.1 Gemmatimonadota bacterium
GCTGAAGACCATCGTGAAGGCCGACCGGTACCGATCGGCATAATAGGTGGCCAGGTGGTCGAGCCATCCGTGCACCGGAGCTAACTGGTCGACCAACCGGCCCCGCAACTCCGGATCCAGATCCACCCAGCGGGCGGACCAGGCGGCGGCCGAAGCGGCCGGGTAGTTCGGGGGCAGCCTCTGGCGGAACACATTGCGGGCGGCGAGCAGCCACGCAAAGCAGGTGGGGACGAGGGCGGAGGCGAGCCATCCATGCAGGTTCCCGAGGTAACCGGTGAGCGCCCGATACGAGGTTCCCAGATGGCCGGCCCGGGCCTGCTCGCTGAAGAACGCGCGCCGGCCGTTCTCCTCCGAGCGATCGGTCAGCCCCGATTCCTCCGGAGGCATGACCAAGTCACCGATCCGCCGCGCCAGTCGGCTGGTTCCCTTCTCGGCACCTTGGCCCGGGTCGCGGGTGTCCTCGAGCCAGGCGGTGTTGGGCTCATCCGGGTGGATCCGGACGATCGGAATTTCCTCGCGGCGGGCGGCCATCACCACGCTGGCAGTGCCACCGGGGCCGCGGCCCCCTTCCCCGTCCCAGATCGCGATCAGCAGGTCTGCGTGGTTCTGGATCGAACGCCCGAGCGGTTCGTAGGCGTCGGCCTGGCCGGGTCGGCCGTCGAGCACCACGATTGCCGAGGCTTGCCGAAGGAGCCGGTCGTACTCGGCCACGGCGGTTGGCCGGGACCATGTGGGGCCGAGCCATTGGCCGTTGAAATCTTCAGCGTACCGGGCCGGGTCGAAGGGGAGGACGGCAGCCAATTGGTAGCCCGCCTCGAGGCCTTGGTCGGCGACGATTCGATCGGCCCCCTCGGCAAGACCGGAGATAATGATGAGCTGGGCACTCACGGCTGCACCCGCGGCGTAGCCGTTCGCCGGGTCCTGGCCGATGGCCTCCACCTGGTGCTTGATCGCGTCCAGAATGGCCCGGACGGTCGTTCCCAAGGCCCGTTCCACCCCAATCGTCCCCTCGAGGGGTCCGGGCGCCAACTTATCCCACCGGTGGCCGACGACGCCGACCCGAAAGGCCAGCCGTGGTTTCGGGGGCCGTGAGGAGGAGGAATCCATCAGGGGAATTGGCGCCGTCGCCGCCCCAAAACCGGATATTCTAGGACAGCCTTCACGGAATTGGCATGGCACACGACGTCTTCATTTCCTATTCGAGTCAGGACCAACCGACGGCGCTCGCCGTGGTCAACGCGCTCGAGTCGAACGGGGTCCGCTGCTGGATGGCGCCCCGCGACATTCGGGCGGGTGACGTGTGGGCTCAGGCCATCGTCGAGGCGATCACCGGCGCCCGGGCCCTGGTCTTGGTGTTTTCAGCCAGCGCCAATCGGTCGGGCCATGTCGTCAACGAAGTGGACGCCGCCATTCGGAAGGGTGCCATCGTCGTCCCGTTTCGGATCGAGAACGTGATGCCGGACGGGGCCATGGAATTTCATCTCCGGACCCGCCATTGGCTCGACGCCCTGACCCCCGACATGGGGCGCCACGTGGCGGAGTTGGTTTCCACCATCAGAGCCTTGCTTGAGCGGCCGGTCAGTGCGGTGCCGCAGACTGAGTTCGGCGCCATCTCCGCTCCACCGAAGCCTCGACCGAGGATCGAGACCACCGAGAGCGGCTTCCACTTCAAGTTGCCCAAGCCGCATCTGCCGGCCTCGCCCAAGGTTCGCAAATATCTGGTCGGAGGAGTGGCGGCGGTGGTGGTCATCGGAGTCCTGAGCCGTTTCGTCGGTGGCTCGGGGTCGACCCTCAAGTCCTTCGAGGTCAAGGAGGCCACCGCGGGGTCGGAGTTTCGAACCACCATCCGGCCGCGAAGCATCCGGTTTTTCGAGAGCGGGTCGACGATTCCGCCTCAAGACAACCGGGTCTATGACGACTCGTTCATCGCCGCGCAGGTCCGCTACATCAATACCGAGGTCTGGCTCGATTTCGACGCGCCGAAGCGGGAGCTCTACGTTCCGCTCAGTTGCACGACCTACGACCAGAACGAAGCGGTGATCTCGAATGTCGTGCTGGCCAACCGCATCAAGCCTGAGGCCACCGACTGGTACAATCAACTTGGCTGGGGACGCCAGACCCCGGGGTCGTGGAAGCCCGGGGGGTATCGAGTGGATTGCGTCTATGGGGGCAAGGTGGTGGCCAGCGGCTCGTTCAAGGTCCGGAACTAGCGGGTGATGTCGTAGACCTGCAACGACGGACTCGCTGGGTTCTTGGCCGCAAACACGAATAACCGTCCCCCGATCCGCGCGACCTCTCCAGTGTGGAGGCCGCTCGGCACCACCGCCGACCCGACCAGGACCGGCTTGGCGGGGTTGGCCAAGTCGTACACGTGGAGCCCGGGGTTGGC
>JAYTTT010000141.1:0-9209 GCA_043744895.1 Gemmatimonadota bacterium
CCTGGCCCGCTGGCTCGACGCCTTCGTCGGCCGGCAGGGCCGGTGGACCAGCCCGAAGTATCTGATCGGTGAAAGCTACGGGACCAATCGAGTGTCCGGCCTGGCCCAGCGGCTCCAGGGGTCGCACTGGATGTACTTGAACGGAGTGATCCTGGTCTCGCCGACTGATTTGGGAGTCCAGCGCGATGGGCCCGTGGGCGCGGCGCTCACCCTACCCTACTATGCGGCCACCGCCTGGTATCACAAGGCGCTGGCGCCCGACCTTCAGAGCAAGGATCTCGATCAGCTGTTGCCGGAGGTCGAGCAATTCACCGTCAACGAGCTGGTCCCCGCGCTGGTCCGAGCAGGATCCTTGGAGCCGGCCCGGCGTGACGCGCTGGTGAAGCAGGTGGCCCGCTACAGCGGCCTCAAAGAGGACGTGATCCGGCAGCACTCGATGGCGGTGCCGACGTCCTTCTTCTGGAAGGAATTGCTCCGTGATCGCGGCCTTACGGTCGGGCGGCTCGATTCCCGGTATCGTGGGCTCGACCGGGAAGACGCCGGCGACTCTCCCGATTTCGACCCCGCGCTGACCTCGTGGAACCACGCCTTCGCGCCGGCCATCAATCACTATCTCCGGGAACAGCTGGGCTGGAAGACCGATCTTCAGTACTGGCTCTTCGGCCCGGTCAATCCGTGGAACCGGACCGGCGACCAGACCGGCGCGAACCTCCAGCAGGCCATGGGATCGAACCCGTACCTGCATCTCATGGTTCAGTCCGGATACTTCGACGGCGGCACCCCATACTTCGACGCCAAATACACGATGTGGAACATGGATCCATCGGGCCGGTTCCAGGACCGGATGACCTTTAAGGGCTATCGCTCGGGGCACATGATGTACCTCCGCCAGCAAGACCTGGCGACCGCGAATGAGGATATCCGGACGTTCATCGCTCGGACGACCCCCAAGCCCGGCCAGCCGGCCAAGCGGTAGCCCGATGCTGACCTGGTTGGTTCTAATGGTTCAGGTGGCCGGCCTGAGCCGGATCACCATGGAGTACGACGTGAGGGTTCCGATGCGGGACGGCATCGCGCTCTCGGCCGACGTCTACCGCCCGAGTTCCGCGGAGCCGGTTCCGATCATTCTGGTGCGGACCCCGTACGACAACGGCGTGGCCGGCCACGTCGCGGCCGGCAAACTCTGGGCCTCGCGTGGGTATGCCTATGTCGTCCAGGACGTCCGGGGTCGCGGTGAGTCGGACGGGACGTTCTACCCGTTGGTCACCGAGGCGAACGACGGCTACGACACGATCGAGTGGCTGGCCCGCCAACCGTGGTCCAACGGGCGGGTCGGGATGATGGGTGGGTCGTACCTGGGCTGGGTCCAGATGTACGCCGCCATCAAGAAACCACCGGCGTTGAGGGCATTGATTCCGAGCGTGACCCCGCCGGACCCCGATCGCAACTTTCCCAACCAGTTCGGCGCCTACGGGCCCACCACGCTCTCGTGGCTGGCGGCGATTTCGGGCAAGACGATGCAAGACATTTCTCAGCACGATCTCCGGGGCGCCTACACCCACCTTCCGCTCTACGACGCCGACCGGCTGTTAGGCCGAACCCTGACGGCGTGGCGAGACTGGCTCGATCACCCGACCCGGGACAGTTACTGGGAAGCGCAAAGTTTTCAAGGCGCTCTCAAAGAGGTGGTTATCCCGATGTTCCACATCAGCGGCTGGTACGACGACGTCTTGGTCGGCACCACCGAGAACTACGCGATCACCCGGGACAAGCCCAACCAATTCCTGATGATCGGACCCTGGGGGCATCGCATCAACCAGGGCCGAAAGATCGGCGCCATCGACTTCGGCCCGAGCGCCGTGGTCAATCTCGACAGTCTCAATCATCGGTGGTTCGATCGATGGCTCAAGGAAATCCCGAACGGCGCTGAGCGGGACGCCCGGGTCCGAGTGTTCGTGATGGGCCGGAATCGGTGGCGCGACGAAACCGAGTGGCCGCCGGCTGGAACCCGGTACGTTCGGTTCTACTTGTCGAGCCGCGGTCGCGCCAACTCGAGCCGTGGCGACGGCCGGCTCGACTCGATTCCTCGCAACTCACCGCCCGACCGGTACCGGGCCGACCCGATGAACCCGTACCCGTTCGTGACCGACGACGCCTTCTCGCAGATCGGCGGCCCCGACGACTACCGCGAGGTCGAGAAACGGACCGACGCGCTGATCTACACCACCGCCCCGTTGACGGCGTCGATCGAGGTCTGCGGGCCGCTCAGCGTGACCCTCTTTGCCGCGTCGTCCGCCAAGGACACCGATTGGGCCACCAAGGTGCTGGCGGTCCGGCCCGATGGCTTCGCGTTGCGGCTGAATGACGGGATCGTGCGGGCCCGGTTCCGGAAGGGCCGCGATCGCGAGGTGTTCCTGGAGCCGGGGGCCATCGAAGAATATCAGATCGACAATTGGTCGACCTGCATTGAACTCGGCCGCGGCTGGCGGCTTCGGCTCGAAGTGGCGTCTCACGCTTTCCCGAAGTTCGACCGGAACATGCAGACCGGCGGGCCGATCGGGAAAGAAGCGACCGGGCTGGTCGCGGACCAGACGGTGTATCATGAGAGCGGGCGGGCGTCGTATCTGATGGTGCCGCTCGGCACTCGAATTCTCGGCGCTCGGCGCTCGGCACTCGGCGCTCGGCGGTAGGGTCGTTGGTCCACCTTTGACAGAGCGGGGTTGGTATGCGGGTAGCATTCGGGGCGGTGCTGGTTGGATCGTTGGCGGGCTTTGGGGGGCCGGTGGCGGCTCAGAAGGCCGAAGCGGCGCTCCACCAGGAAATCGGCCGAATCGCGCCGTTGTCGGGCGGGGTTCTCGGCGTGGCGGCGATCCATCTCGAGTCGGGACGGACGTTCTTCCACAACGCGGACGAGGTCTATCCGCTGGCCAGCACCTACAAGGTCCCGATCGCGGTTCAGGCGCTGACCCTGGTGGAGCAAGGCAAACTCGACCTCGACCGGATGGTCGCGTGGGATACCACCGACCTCCATATCGGAAGCGAGGCTGGTTTGTTGTTTCGAAAGCCCGGGTTCGCGATGTCGGTCCGGAACCTGCTCGAGACAATGTTGATTCTCTCGGAGAACAACTCCACCGACTGGATGCTCAAACTATCGGGCGGGGGCGCGGCCGTGACCCAACGGCTCCGGGACTTGGGGATCGCCGACGTCCGAGTCGACCGGACCACGGCCGAGATCATCGCGAACCCTTACGGGATCACCGACATCTGGACCGCGGACGGGAAATTTTCGCGGACCAAATGGGAGTCCCAGTTCGGCGCGCTTTCGAAGGCGCGGCGGGACTCGTCAGCATACTACTACGCCCTCGATCCACGGGACCACGGCAGCCCCAAGGGGATGCTGACCTTGCTGACCAAGGTGTGGAAGGGTGAGGTCCTGAACAAGGCCAACACGGCGCTGCTCTTGGATATCATGTACCGCTGCGAAACCGGCGCCGCCCGGATCAAGGGCATGCTCCCCCCGGGAACCCGGGTGGCCCACAAGACCGGCACCTACGCCGGCACGGTCAACGACATCGGAATCATCGACCTGCCCGACGGCACCCACCTCGCCATTGCCGCGTACGTGAAGAAGTCGAGCAAGGTCCAAGGCCCCGACCTCGAGGCGACCGTGGCCCAAGCCGCCCGAGCCGTCTACGACTATTTCGTCTTCGCAAACTGACGGCTCGGCACTCGGCACTCGGCCGAATGCCGAGTGCCGAGTGCCGAGTGCCGAGCCCCGAATGCCGAGCCTCAATGGAACTGTGCGGTTTCGGTGGAGCCGGCCAGGGCGGTGGTCGATGAGGCGCCGCCGCTGATGACTTGGGCGACGTCGTCGAAGTAGCCGGTACCGACTTCGCGCTGGTGTTTGGTGGCGGTGTAACCGTCGGACTCGGCGGCGAACTCGGCCCGCTGGAGATCGGCGTAGGCGGACATTCCGCGGGTCGAGTAGCCGTGGGCCAGCTCGAACATGGAGTAGTTGAGCGCATGGAAACCGGCCAGGGTGCTGAACTGGAACTTGTAGCCCATCGCGCCCAGCTCGCGCTGGAACTTCGCGATCGATTCGGCGTCGAGCTTCTTTTCCCAGTTGAATGACGGCGAGCAGTTGTAGGCCAGCATCTTGCCGGGAAACTCAGCGTGAATGCCGTCGGCAAACCGGCGGGCCTCGTCGAGATCGGGGGTCGAGGTTTCGCACCAGATGAGATCGGCAATCGGCGCGTAGGCCACGCCGCGAGCAATCGCCTGGTCGAGGCCCGGACGAACCCGGAAGAAGCCCTCGGCGGTCCGCTCACCGGTCAGGAAGCGCTGGTCCCGCTCGTCGACGTCGCTGGTGATCAGCGCCGCGCCGTTGGCGTCGGTCCGGGCGACCAGGATCGTGGGCACGCCCTCGACATCGGCGGCCAGCCGGGCGGCGATCAGGTTCCGAAGCGCCGCTTGGGTCGGGATCAGCACTTTGCCACCGAGGTGTCCGCACTTTTTCTCGCTGGCCAGCTGATCTTCGAAATGAACTCCGGCCGCGCCGGCCTCGATCATCGACTTCATCAACTCAAAGCAGTTGAGCGGCCCGCCGAACCCGGCTTCGGCATCGGCGACGATCGGCGCAAACCAATGGACCCCGGACGGCTTGCCTTCGGCGTGCTCGATCTGATCGGCCCGCTGGAGCGCCTGATTGATCCGTTTGACCACCATCGGAACGCTGTTGACCGGATAGAGACTCTGGTCGGGGTACATCTGCCCGGCCAGGTTCGCGTCGGCGGCCACTTGCCAGCCCGAGAGATAGATGGCTTGAAGGCCGGCCCGGACCTGCTGCATGGCCTGGTTCCCGGTCAGGGCGCCAAGAGCCCGGACGAATGGCTCGGTGGCCATCAACGACCACAGTCGCTCGGCGCCCAGCCGCGCCACCGTGTGCTCAATCCGGATCGAACCCCGCAGGCGAAGGACGTCGGCCGCGGAATAGGGTCGAACGATTCCATGCCAACGGCCGGCGCCGTCCCAGTCTTCTCGAAGGGTCGCCGCTTCGGCCGCTTCCCGGCCGATGGTATGCTGGGCTAGGTGGAGATGGTCGATCATCGTCGTCTCACTCGTGGGGGTCGCCGCAACCCTAGGGAGCACCCTCCATGCCAACGATCAGCCAGCGATCCGAGTCAGATTCCGCCGGATCACCCAGGAAACCGTTGGGCGGACGCAACACCTCTAGGGGCCGGTGTTGTGCTCGGCACTCGGCACTCGGCGCTCGGCGCTCGGCGCTACGAGGGATGGGCCGAGTGCCGAGTCCGAGCTAGCTCCAGATTTCGGACAGGACTCGGCGGAAGTTTCCGCCGAGGATGCCCAGGATCTGGTCGTCGGTGTACTTCCGGCGGATCAGGCCGTCGGTCAGGTCGTACATCCGCTTCGGATGGGCGACCTCGTCGATATCGATCTTGTCGCGGAAGGCGTAGTTCGATTTGTAGCCGGCCTTGAGGCGTTTGTAGTCCTCGGGGGGCATGTCGTCGTAACCGTCGAGATCAATGTCGCTGCCGACGCCGACGTGGTCGACTCCGATCATCTTGGCGACGTAGTCGAAGTGATTCAGCAGGTCTTCGATGGTGGTCGGTTCGCTGCCTTTGACGAAGTTGCGGACCCCGGTGATTCCCATGACGCTACCGGCCTTGCCGACGGCCTTGATGACGGAATCGGGCTTGCAACGCGGATGGCCGGGATTGAGGGCTCGGGCGTTGGAGTGGGTCACCAGGACCGGCTTCTTGGAAGACTCGAAGGCGTCGAGCGAGGTCTGGTCGCCGCAGTGGGACACGTCGACCGCCATGCCCACGGTGTTCATCCGGTCCACGATCGAGACCCCGAAGTCGCTCAAGCCCTCGTCACGCCGCTCGGTTGAGCCGTTGCCGAGCATGTTGCGACTGTTGTAGGTGAGCTGGGAGACCCGCTGCCCCATGGCGTAGAAAGTGTTCACGTCGCCGGGGCGGCGGAAATGCTCCGAGTTCTGGACCCCGAGCATGATGCCGATCTTCCCGGATCCCTTGACCGCCGCGAAGTCGGCGACCGAATCGATTCGCATGAACGACCGATCGTTGCCGGCCAGGAAGCCGTTCCAGTTGGCGATGAATTGGTAGGTGCTGTCGTAGGCATCGGGTCCGCCGGTGCCAACCGCAGTGTGGAATATGTTGATCCCCGAGGAACGGAACCGCTCAAAATCCGCCGCCGAGAATAACTCCGGATTGGCGTTCCACTTGCCCATCAACGGGAAGTTGAGCGTCAGCGGACTCAGCATGTCGATGACGAGGGCGCGCTCGACCAACCCGAGGCAGCGCGCCGTGTACTCGGTCCGATTCCAGGGAACGAGCGTAAAGCGCCCCCGGTTGATCATCGGGACCGCTATCGCGGCGGCGAGGAAATCGCGGCGGGTCGTCATGAAGCCTCCGGGGTCAGCATTGGCATTAGGGCACCTTGGTCTCGCCGGTGGGCCCGGGCGGGGGCCGCTGGATATGGCGGGGTATGGTGACGACCCCGCCTTGAACTTGGAGTCGGCCGTCCCGAATCACCAGGTCCACGTTGGCGAGATCGTCGAGTCGTTCGTCGGGGCGCCCGGTCACCACCAGGACATCGGCCAGCTTGCCTGGTTCCAGGGTCCCGAGCCGGTCGCCCATGTCGAGGAGGCGGGCATTGACCCGGGTGGCGATACCCAGCACTTCGGGCACGGTATAGCCGAGGCGGATGAATTGCCGCATCTCCTCGTGGTAGGCCCAGGGGAGAAAGCGAAACCAATCGGACACCAGGTCGGTCCCGATGCCTAACGTGATGCCGGCCTCCTTCATCTTCTTGACCCGGACGAAGTTGGCCTCCTCACTGAAGGTGAACCGGCGGCTGGTCGATCCGAAGTAGCCCCCGTTTTGGCGGAAGATGATCAGGTACGGGATCAGGGTCGGATCGGACTCGGTGCCCTTTTCCGCCATCAGCCGGATGGTTTCGTCGGTCCGGGGCAGCGGGTGCTCGATCATGTCGATTCCGGCCCGGACGGCACGTTCAATGTAGAACGTCTCCGCGTCGGCGGTGATCTTGAGGCCAAGATCGTGGGCCTCCTCGACGGCCGCCTTGATTTCGGCCTCGGAGAAATGGCTCGTCACCTTGATGAAGTCGGCGCCCTTTCGGAACTGCTCGCGCACCGCTTCGCGCCAGTCATCCGGCCCCGCGGCCTCTCGCATGGCCCCGAGCGGCCGGTCGGTCGAGAGGTCGACCTCGGCGCCGTGCCCGCCCTTGCCCGACACGATCGACCCGGCGGCGAAGATTCGCGGTCCGGTCAGCCGGCCCTCGTTGACCCACCCCTTCAGGATGAAGGGCGTGTCACCGTCCGACCCGGTGTCCCGGAGTGAGGTGATGCCGCTCTCGATGTAATAGCGAAGCCGCTCGGCCCCCCGAAGGGCCCCGTCGGCCGCGTTGAATGCCCGGGTGTCGGAGTTGCCCGGCATCCGATAGTCGATATGGGTGTGGAGGTCGATCAGGCCGGGCATGACCGTCTTGCCGGCCACGTCGAGGACCCGGGCATCCTTGGGCCAGTCGGTCGACGCGGGCGGGAGCAGGGCCACGATCCGGTTGCTGGTGATGACCAGGGTAGCCGAGCGGGCCGGAGCCCCGGTACCGTCCCAGACCCGCCCGCCGCGAAGGACGATCGATCCGGCGGGCGCCTGGTAGCCGGGCGGCACCGGCAACCGGCGGGGATCATTGGTGACGGTGGTGGTGGAGTCGATCCACCGGCGACGTTCCGCGCGGGGGACCTGGGCGGAGAGCACCGAGGTCACCGCCACCGCGAACAGCGCCAGCGAGAAATGGCGAACCATCATTCAGGGCCTGATAGGAGAAGACCCCGAATGATGGCGAACCGAGCGGATGTTCCGCAATGGACTAATTCGGCGCGTGCACCCCCGTGCCACCGTAGTTCCGGTTCGAGCCGATGCCCGGGCCCGACAGATCGAGCCCCGTGTTGTTGATCTTGGCGATGTACTGCCGGATCGAACCGGGGAATGGCGTGGTCTTGGCCCCCCGCCCAAACGGGTCGGTGTACCAGGTGGTCGGCCCGTCGGAGTTGTCGATATCGAAGGAATTAATGTCCATGACCCGGCGGACTCCGTTGAACGGCGAGCGAGGATCCGTCTGGGTAATGCCCAGGATCGTCCCGTTCTGGGTGGCCGCGGCGCAGGGACCGCCCCGAGCCTGATCGCCATTGGGCTCGGTGAAGTAGCACATGTCGACCGACCGGCCGGTGATGTCGCTCTTACTGGGATCGTGAAACCGGCTCGGCGCGAAGACCTGGAAATAGGGGTTCATGTGGGCCAGGGTCCGGCCTTCCGGGGTCCGCAGCGTCAGCGACTGCTGCCAGCTCTCGTGCAAGGCGGCCCGCGCGTCCGAGGTCGACCCGCTCGGAACCAGCAAGTGGCGCTCGACGCAGGTCAGGTCCGGAATGACCCGTTGGCCGCCGCCGTTCGGCGAATTGGCCGGCGACGCCGTCCCGACCCGAACCCGGGCGCCGTCGCAGGTGCGGGTGAACTCACCCGCCGTGCCGATGGCCGCCATCATGATCATCCGAATCTCGGAACCGTCGTTGCATTTGGCGTAGTACTGGACCTCGTGAAGGTTGTTGGTGAAGGCGTCCTTCGAGTGGGTCCCCTGGTGAAGCTTGTAGAGGATGTCGCACTTGACCGACAAAACGCCGCCCCCATTGGCAACGTTCATCTGGATATCGTTTTCCCATTCGTACTTGTGGCCGAAGTGATCCTCGTGGCGGCGGCCGGTTGGATCGAAGGTATCGAGTTGCTCGTTAGCGTAACCGAGCGGCAGATCGCCGATTTCAGAGTACAGGTCGGAACCGTGGGGATCGCGGCCGTGTTCGTGGCCGAACGTACACCCGGTGACCGGGTCGACCGGGGGATGCCAGGTTGGGTACAGCTTGCCGTCGGGGCCTACGGTGGAATATTGCTGGTGCACCGAGATCGGGCAGGTATCGCCGGCGCCTGGCTTCCAGGCCTGATACGCGACGCTCTGCGGCGTCGACGGATCGAGGCCGCCGATCGAGGCCTCACCACACCCGGCTGCGACCGCAGCAACAACGACGATCATCGAATAGCGAGTCATGGGCGGCTCTCCTCTAGTGCCAGGTAACGCCGAGACCGAGCTGGAGCATC
>JAYTTT010000142.1:0-9170 GCA_043744895.1 Gemmatimonadota bacterium
GGCATGAAATTTCTGGTCGTAGGTCGTGGCCCCGATGAACAAGAGGCCGTTGGCCGTGACCACCGGGCCGCCATAATTGTCGGTGCCGGTATTGGTGACTCCCTTCGCCGCCAGCGCCGGATACTCGCCAAACGGAATGGTCCACCGGATGGTGCCCCGATTCAGGTCGATGGCGTTCAGCGTGCCCCAGGGCGGCGCAATCGCCGGATAGCCCTCATGATCGAGAAAGATATTGTAGCCGTCGTTCCGGTAGTCGAGCCATAGAGGGTTACTGGCTTTGGTGTCGGCGGCGTCCCGGCCGGTGATCAGAAAGTTCACCAGGTCGGCGATCGCGCCGCCCTCGAGCACTTCGCCAAAGCCCGGCATCCGCCCGGTTCCCTGCCGCACCATGGCCACCAGCTCGTCTTTGGTCCGGCGCTTCCCGATATCGATCAGCGAGGGGAACTGGCCGGGGGTGCCCCGAAGGTCGGATTGATGGCAACTGGCGCAGTTGTTTTGGTAGAGCGACTTGTCGTCCCGCGGAATCATCTTGAGGAGCCACGCCATCTCATTGGCGTTGACGTACAACAGGCCGGTGGCCGGATCGAACGCCGCTCCGCCCCACTCGCCGCCGCCATCGTAGCCGGGAAAGACGATGACGCCTTCTTGGCTCGGCGGCCGGAACATCCCGGCCGCCCCGTACTGGCGGAACGTGGTCAGGGCGGCCTGGTGGGCTTCGGGGGTCCGGGTGGTGAGGGTCGCCTCGGTCAGCGTTTGCCGGGTGAATGGCGGCGGCCGGAGCGGCACTGGTTGAGTGACGCTAGTTTGTTCGCCGGCCAAGCGCGAGGCGCCGACCGCCCGGTATTCGATCGGGAACAGGGGCTTGCCGGTCCGGCGCTCGAAGAGAAACACGAACCCGGTCTTGGTAATCTGCGCCACGGCCTCAACCCTTCGCCCCTGCCGGGTCACCGTCACCAGGCTCGGCGGAGCCGGCAGATCCATGTCCCAGAGGTCGTGCTTGACGGTCTGGAAGTGCCAGATCCGCCGCCCGGTTCGGGCATCGAGCGCCAGCACGCTATTGGCAAAGAGGTTGTCGCCATGACGATTCGACCCGTAGAAATCGAACGCCGCCGAGCCGGTGGCGCCGAACACCATCCCGAGTTTCGGATCGACCGTGAGGCCGGACCAGGCGTTGGCGCCTCCGGCAATTTGGTAGGCGTCCGGGGGCCACGTCTCGTAACCGAACTCGCCGGGACGGGGAATGGTGTGGAAGGTCCACCGCAGCACCCCGGTCCGGGTGTCGTAGGCCCGAATGTCACCGGGCGACGACGGGAGGCTCTCGCTCACGCTGCTGCCGACGATGTAAAGATCCTCGAAGATCACGCCCGGCGTGCTCGCGCTGACCGACATGGTCTCGAAGGGCCGGCCCAAGCCCTGGCGAAGATCGACCCGGCCGTTCTCGCCGAAACTCGGGATCGGCTGTCCGGTCCGCTTGTCGAGGGCCCAAAGATTGTTGCGGTGGGTGACGAAGACCCGGTCGCGATCGACCGTCACCCCGCGGTGGCGATACCGTCCGGGGCGGTTGTCGATGGTGTTCGGGTCGAAACTCCAGATTTCCCGCCCGGTGGCCGCATCGAGCGCCACGACCCGGAGCTTCGGGGTGGTGGCGTAGAGCACCCCATCGACCACAATCGGGTTCGACTGCATCTCCGAACCCGGAAATTCATCGTGGGTCTCGTAGGTCCACGCCACCTGGAGTTGACCGACATTGGCCGGGGTAATCTGGCGGAGCGTCGAGTAGCGGGTGTTGGCCCAGTTGCCGCCGTAGGTGGGCCAGTCGACGGAACGCGGCTGAGCCTGCACGGGCGCGGCGATCAACCCCGCGGTCAGCCAAAGGCGATAGGTCATCCGAGGGAGTCTACCTCGGGGTCCCGAACCATGCCAGTGCGCCCGAGGTTATTACATTGGCTGGCGTGCCCTTCCGTCGCCGAATCAAGTGGACGCTGTTTGCCGCCCAGTCGTTTGGATCGGCCGGGTTTCTGGTCTCGTCCACGGTCACCCCGATCGTGGGTGCCGCGCTCTCCGGCACTCCCAGCTGGGCCGGCGTGCCGGCGGCATTCTACTGGGGCGGGGGGGCGTGCTTCGCGTTCCTGTGGGGCCGCCTGATGGACCGCATCGGCCGCCGGAACACCATTGCCACCGGGCTCGGCATCGGGATGATCGGCGCCACCATCGCCGCGGCGGCGGTCGCCGCTGGGACCTTCGCCGGCTTTGTCGGAGGTTTGGTCTTGATGGGTGCGGCCAACACCGCCGTTCAATTGGCCCGATTCGTCGCGGCCGAGGTCCACCCCAGAGCCGAGCGGGGGCGAGCCATCGCGACGGTGGTCATGGGCGGAACCATTGGCGGCGTGCTGGGGCCGTTGCTCGTCGCCCCCACCTCCCGAATTGCCGAGGCATTCTCGCTCCCACGCTTTACCGGGCCTTACGCGGCGAGTGGCGGTTTTTTCCTGGTCGGTGGCCTCGTGGTGCTGGCCCTGCTCCGTCCCGAACCCCGGGACGTGGCGCTGGCGTTGAATGAGCCGGGCCCTAACGCCGGTACCGACGGGCACACCGCGCGGCCGGTGCGGGACATCCTTCGCGACCGGGGAGTCCAGGTGGCGATGCTCTCGATGCTGCTGGCCCAAGGCGTGATGTCGACCTTGATGGTCATCAGCCCGCTCCACATGATCGGCCACCAGCACCCGCTCGGCAACATCTCTGCGGTCATGTCGAGCCACGTGATCGGGATGTTCGCGTTTTCGATGGTGACCGGCAAACTGGCCGATGCCTGGGGCCGGGGCCCGCTGATCGCGGTGGGCGCCACGATCCTGATTGCCGCGGGGCTCGGCGCGACCCAATCGGTAGCCCTGGGGCCGATGAGCGCCGTCTTGTTCCTCCTCGGCCTCGGCTGGAATCTCTGCTACGTCGGCGGATCGACCCTTCTGTCCGACCGGCTGACTCAGATCGAGCGGGCCCGGGTCCAGGGCCTCAACGACGCGCTGTTGACCGGCGCATCGGCGTTAGGCAGCCTCGTGTCGGGCGTGGCGTTCGGCCAGGTGGGCTATCCGTTCATCGGGGTGACCGTGGCCACGATCGCCCTCGTGCCTCTGGCGC
Source organism: Gemmatimonadota bacterium (assembly GCA_043744895.1). GTDB lineage: Bacteria > Gemmatimonadota > Gemmatimonadetes > Gemmatimonadales > GWC2-71-9 > SHZU01. Next base: position 3,133 of record JAYTTT010000142.1, read on the forward strand.
TGGGATGGCGCCTGGCGCTGGCGCGTGACCCTCTGATGGGAATGGAAACGAGATGACCGATCTGCGGCCGGCTTCGACCGTCCTGCTGGTGCGTGACATGGCCCAAAGCGGCGGGGTCGAGGTCTTCATGGAACGGCGTCACCTTCAATCCGGATTCGTCGGAGGCGCCTACGTCTTTCCCGGGGGCCGGGTCGATCCGGAAGACGCCATCGATCCGGCCCTCTGCGCCGACCTCGATGAAGCGACGGCCGGCCGCCGGCTGGGCCTCGAGCACGGGGCGCTGGCCCATTACGTGGCCGCCATCCGGGAGTGCTTCGAGGAGGCGGGCGTGCTGCTGGCCTACGATCAGGCCGGCGCGATCCTCGACTTCGGCGACCCGGCGGTCGAGGAGCATTTCAAGCGACTCCGCGATCAGCTGAACGCGGGAACGATCAGCATCCAGGACATCGCCGACCAGGAACACCTCCGCCTCGCCACCGATCGGATCGCCTACTGGTCGCACTGGATTACCCCGGTCGGCGAGCCGCGGCGGTTCGACACCAGGTTCTTCGTCGCCCACGCCCCCGAACGGCAGACCGCGGGCCATGACGACTGGGAGCTGACCAGCTCAGCGTGGGTTACGCCGCAGGACGCGATCGACCGGGCGCGTCGGCGCGAGTGGATGATCATCTTCCCAACCTTGGTGAACCTGCGAGCCTTGGCGAAGCACCCAACCGCCGATGCCGCCGTCCAATGGGCTGCCGCCCAACTGGTCCCGCTGCCGGCCAACCAGCCTAAGGTCCTTCGGGGCCGCGTTGTCCTCCCGGGCGACGAGGGCTACGACGTGGCCGAGGCGGATCTCTCCAAGGTCGACCGGAGCACGTTCGACCGGTCATTCTTCCCGTGAGCCAGCCGATCGAGTACCAGCGAACGGTGCGGCTCTCGCCGCTGGTGCGCCGGATGACCCAACCCAACCCCGGGCTCTTCACCGGACCGGGCACCAACACCCACCTGGTCGGCGACTCGGCCCTGTTCATCCTCGACCCGGGCGAGGACCTGGGGGACGGCCACCTCGAACGGATTGTCGCGGCGGTGGGCAACGCGCCCGTTCAGGCGATCATTCCAAGCCACGGCCATCCGGACCACTGGCCCCTCGCCCCCAAGCTGGCCGACGCGGTGGGCGCTCCGATCTGGTTCTTCGGAACCCACCCCGGGTTTCGCACCGATCGAGCGCTGGTAGACCGCGAGGTCATCGAGGCCGGCGGTGTCGGTTTGGAGGTCTTCCACACGCCGGGTCACTGCCCCGACCACCTCAGTTTCGTCCTGGCCGCTGAACGGGCCGCGTTTCCGGGCGACGTGGTCATGGGATGGTCCACATCGATCATCGCCCCGCCCGAGGGCAATCTGTCCGAATACCTTCGATCGCTGGAGACGCTCTTAGCCGTGCCGAATCTCGACGTGCTCTACCCCGCTCACGGCGAGGCGATCGCAGCCCCATACGACCGGATCAAAGCGCTGTCCGCCCACCGGCAAGAACGAACCCGCCAAGCCCTCGAAGCGTTAGGTGCCGGTCCCAGCCGAATCGGCCCCTTGGTGGAACGGATCTACGCCGACGTCGCCCCCTCACTCCACCCAGCCGCCGCCCAATCCCTGCTGGCCCACCTCCTCGCCCTCGAAGCCGAGGGCGCCATCAGCCGGTCAGCCGGGGCCCTCGATCAAGCCGTGTGGCGTTTACCCTAAGTGCCGAGTGCCGAGCGCCGAGTGCCGAGTGCCGAGTGCCGAGCCCTACTCATGTGCGATCGCCGCGATCACCGGAAGGTTGGCCGCCCGCCGGGCCGGAAAGGTCCCGAAAATGAGCCCCACCGCCGAGGACGAGGCAATCGCCAGCAACACGGTGGCCACCGACAACACCGGATAGACCGGCGCCTCGACGAAGTACCGGAACCCCGCCGTCACCCCGGCGGCCAGGAGCAGACCGAGCACCAGGCCGATCGCGGTTCCGACCACCGCAATGGCCACCGATTCCGACAGGAACTGCTGTTGGGTAGCGACCAGGGACGCCGAGCCGATGATGATCCCGAGGACCGACAGAATGGTCCGGAGCGGATGAATCCGGAGCGCGTCGATGCCGACCTTGATGTTGGCGGCCAGGGCGACCCGATTGATCATCCGAGCCCTTCAGGTCGAGGTATCACGTCCATCATGTTAGTCGTCGCCCGGTCCGGCGACTAGGCCGCACGGGGACCACACCCATGAACTTCACGGCCCGCCTGCAACGTTTTCGGGGTCGGCAAGCATCGAACCTAGATCCGAACCTCCAAGGATCTCCAATGAACCGTTTCATCGTGGCCATCGGGCTGGTTTGCGGGGCCGCCGCCCCAGTCGTGGCGCAGCAGATCGTCGGAAGAACCGAAACCAACTTCTCCCTCAAAGAAGCCGTTGCTGGAGGCGATTGGGTTCGAATCACCTCGCCCAATGGCTTCGTCAAAATCACCCAGGCGGCCGGCGGCCACGTCGAAATCCAGGCCGAGAAGGTCGTTCGGAGGGGCTCAATCGAGGACGTCGGGTTTATCGTGCGTCGGGGTTCGGGCGGAGTGATGGTATGCGCCGTGTACGAGGCCGAGGACGAATGCGACGCCGACGGGGAATATCGGTCGCACACCCGGCAGTCGCGCCGTTGGTCGGAAGACCATCAAATCCGGGTCAACTTCACGGTTCGGGTCCCAGCCGGAGTCCGTGTCAAGGCGGGGAGCGGCAACGGCGACATCAGCATCGCCGGGAGCACCGGCGAGGTGATCGCGTCGTCCGGCAACGGGAAAGTCACTGTCGATGGGGCCCACGGCCCGGTCGAGGCCTCGAGCGGCAATGGTGACATTCGGGTGACGACGTCGCTCGGTCCGGTGAAGGCGAATTCCGGCAACGGCAGTATCGACGTGTCGATGGATCAGCTGGAGGGGTCGCCTTCGATGGACTTCTCGACCGGCAACGGCCGGATCACGGTCACCGTCCCCGAGACCTTCGGGGCTGAACTCGAGTCGAGCACCGGCAATGGTCACGTCACCGTGGATTTTCCGATCCAGATGCGGGGCCGGTTGGATCCGTCCCGGGTCCGCGGCACCATCGGAAAAGGCGGCGGGCGGCTGGTGATGACTTCCGGCAACGGCGATTTGGAGATCCGCCGCCGGCCGTAGGTCGCGCCGCTATTGCGGCGAAACAGCTTCACGGTGTGCCGAAGCGAAGCGGTTTGTTGCCCACCCGGGCCAGCCCCGCGTCGGCTCGCTTCCGCCAGGCCGCCGCGGCTGGTCCGCCTAACTCCCAGATTTGCAGCGCTTGGTCGAACCGGCGGCCCGCCTCAACCCGGTCTCCCGACGCTTCGGCGATCTCTCCGAGATGGAGGAGGGACCGGGCCGTGTAGCTGCCAAGCCAGGTCGTCGGCGCGATCATCGAGCGGAACAGGGCCGCGGCGCTGTCCGGCTTTCCGGCGCCGAGCAGTTGCTCCGCCCAGGAAAACCGAATTCCGGGCTCGGGCAGGTCGTCGGATGTGTTCTCGGTCCGAATCGGCCAATCATCGACCGCCGCCCGGGCGTGGGCCAGGGCTGAGTCGGGGACTCCAGCCCGAAGCCAGATTCGGCTCCGAATGTCGTTGGCCTCCGCAACGTTCCAACGGGGTGGACTGCCGCCGCCTTCCAGCGCCGCCAGCGCCTCGACCCATCGACGGGCTATCACCGTGTCGCCGCGGGCAGCATGATAGGCGCCCAGCGTCCATCCGGTCCGCCACACCGACCGGCTGGTGATCCACGCGGCCGCTGAGTCAGCCGGCATGCTCTCGCCAAGTCTCATGGCCGCCTCCCGGGTCACCACAGAATCATCGACACCGAGCACCGCGGCCGCGAGCACACTGGCGCGAAACAGAAATTGCGACAAAGCCCGCCCCTCACCGACCTTGGCCAGGGTCGAATCCAATTGCTCGGGCTGGCCGGTGCCGACCTGGAGGTAACCGAGCGCGGTCCAGGCATAATCCGCTTGGCCAATCCCGGCCCGCGCCGCCACTTTGCGAATCAGGCTCAGCGCCCGGTCGGGGCGATAGGCCCGGAGCCGGCGGAACACTCCGGTCCACTCCAGGAGGCCGCCCGCCGCGACCGAGTCTTCCAGCGCGGGATAGGCGCGGTCGTCGGCCGCGATCGCCTCGAGGCCGCGGAGGGCAGGCCGGAGCACTCCGGTCGCGCCCCTGGCCTGGAGCCGCTCGATCTGCTGGCGGACGTCGGCGATCCCGAGCTCCGGTGACAGGTGGGCCCGCCGGGACACGGCCGAGGCAAAGGTCGAGTCGAGCGCCAGCGCCCGATCGGCGGTGGCAACGGCGTCCTTGACCGTGGCACCGTACTGCCAGCCGTAGACCGTGTGCACGAATGCCAGGCCGTCCCACGCCTCGACGTCCATGCTGTCGCGTTCGATCATCGCTTGATACGCTCGGGCCGCGGCGCGCCCGTTGGTTTCGACGTTCGCGAACACCGCGTCGAGCCGGAGCTTGTTCCGCGGGTTGAGCGAGTCGGAGTGGGCCCGGGCCCGCTCGGCCAGTTCCCGGAGATTGCGGAATGGCTGGCCCCGCATGAACTGGGTCCACGACCGAACGACCACCGCCTCCGTGAGCGCCAATCCGAAGGTGCTGTCGATCGTAATGGCTCGGGTGATCGATGCGTCGGCGCTATCGACCAGCCCGCGCCGCATCGCCTCGCGTGCGACGAGGTAGGCTTTCACCGCCTCAGGCGATCGAGACAGCGACTGGCCGACCGTGGCCGCTCGTGAGGCTGCTTCGCCACCCAACCCCTGTTTGATGATTTCGACCGCCGCGGAGCGGATCAGCTCGGTGGCGCTGTCGGCCGACGCGGCCCTGAGGCTGAAGACGACCGGATCGGCGCCGACACCATAAATCCGGAACTCCACGTTCAGCCCGACCCCGAGAATCGTGACCTGACCCAGCACGAACCGGGCGACCCCGGCGCGGCGAGCCAGCCGTTCGGCTGCCACCGGGTCCGGGGGCATCGCACGGGCATCGCTCCGGGGCCGAAGCGAGCGCCACAACGCCCAGGGGTCGGGAACCTTGAGGCCCGGAGTCCCTTGAAGCGTCGTCGCCAGGAGGTCGGGCAACGTTTCGCCTAACCCAGCGGCGGCCTCGCTGGCTCGGAAGGGCATGATGGCGAAGCCAGGCTGAAGCGTCGGCTGGCGTTGGTGCTCCACCACTTGCCAGATCGTGACGCTGAGGGCGACGGCGATCACACCCCCCACCAGCGGCTTGATTCGAGCGCGGGCCCAAGGGATCCCGGCCCCGGTCAGCGGCTCCTCGAGCGCCGCTAGGAACTCATTGACGGTCGCATAACGCTCGTGCGGATTGGGCGACAGCGCCCGCTGAATGGCATGATCGCGGTCGGCGCCGAGCCCCGGCCGAATCGAGACCAGCGGCCGGACCGTGCCCTCGAGTTGTCGCACCAGCATCGCCTGGGGCGACGGGCCGCTGAACGGGGTTTCGCCACCCAGCATTTCGTAGAGCACGGTGGCCAAGGCGTACTCGTCGGTCCGAGCGTCGGTGTCGCGGTCGCCCGCTGCTTGCTCGGGGCTCATATACGCGGGCGTCCCGACGGCCATCCCGGTCGCGGTGAGCCGGGTCGTCCGCCCATCGGTGGCCCGGGCAATCCCGAAGTCCATCAACAGAGCCCGGCCCGCCATCAGGAGGATGTTCTCGGGCTTCACGTCTCGGTGGACGGTACCGTGGGCGTGCGCGTGCGCAAGCGCTCCACCGACGTCGCGGGCAATCGCGAGGGCCTCGGCGGCCGGGAGCTGCCGGTCGCGTTCCAGCCGGGTCCGAAGCGATTCGCCCTCGATCACCGGCATCACATAGTAGAACAGGTGCTGCCCGTTGGGCGCTTCGAGAACTCCAGAGTCGAAAATCGGAACGATGTTAGGATGGACCAACTGGCTGGCCAGTTCGATTTCCTGGAGGACCCGGTCGGGACCGAAGGCGGCGGCAACCTCGGGCAGCAACGTCTTGATAGCCACCGGTCGGC
>JAYTTT010000143.1:0-2369 GCA_043744895.1 Gemmatimonadota bacterium
CCCGCGCATGATGTCGCTCGCCACCATCAGTTGATAGCCGCGCATCGTCGGATCGGGATCCGAATCGGGACGAACGTCGATCAGCTTGACCACCCAGTCGGCGTCGCTTCCGGTGGTCGAGGCAAACAGCTTCGCCGCCACGTTCCCGGCCACCACCACGTCGTCGGCCAGCGGCTCAGTCTCCCAACTCAACACATCGGGCCGGCCGTGGACGAACCGCTGATCCCGCACCAGCCAGATTTCCCAATCCACGTAGGACGGAATCGGCCGGGGCCGGTAGGGAACCGGATGGCCGGGTCGGAGACGTAGCTGTCGAACCCAACCACCTCGGTCGGCGGGGTGAAGGCGGCCCGCCCGTTCGAATGGAGGTAGAGCCGTTTGGTCGTCGCCTGCCGCGGCGGCCAGGTGTCGAAGGTCTTCCACTGGTTGACCCCGGCATCGAACACGGTCGCCTCAGCAAAGGTCCCATCGCCTTGGCCCTTGAGCCAAAAGCCGAACCACCGCCGCTGCAGCGCCCGGAAGTCGTCGCCGGTGTTTCGGCCGAATTTCACGTCGCCGAGATTGGCCGCGGCCTGGTCGTACCACTGGCCGTGAAACCAGGGACCCACCACCAAGTGATTGCGCTTGAGACTGTCGGTCGGCTCCATCGCCGCATAGGTCACCAGCGGGCCGTAGCCGTCCTCCTGATCCCACCAGCCGGCCACGGTGAGTGTCGGCACCGGAGCGTGGCGGACGTTCCGCTGGACCGCTCGGCCCTTCCATTCCTCGCCGTACTCCGGATGGGCAACGAACCGCTGCCAGGTGGGCCAGCGGTCGGCGCCGACCGTCCGGGCCAGCGAATCGAGAGTTGGGAACGACCGATACCAATCGTAGGTGTCCCACCGGCCGATCTTGAGTGGCCCGGTCCCCGCCTGGCGGGCCTCCCGCCCATGGACCCATTCGATTCCGTACGATTGCCGGAAGGCGCCCTGATGGAAGAAGTCGTCGCCCATCCAGGTGTCGCCCATCGTGGCCTGGGGACTCACCGCCGCGAGCGCCGGATGGGGCTCGGTCAGCGGGGCGTTCGACAGGAACCCGGGATACGAAATGCCGAGCATCCCGACTTTGCGGTTGGTGTTGGGCAGGTTGGCCAGGAGCCAGTCGATCGTGTCCCAGGTATCGGTGGCCTCGTCGAGGCTCTTCGGGTTCCGCCGGTCGCGGGGCGGCCGGTTCATCACGAAGGTGCCCTCGGACTGATGCTGGCCCCGAATGTCCTGGAAGACGAAGATGTAGCCGTCCTCGATCAGCTCCTTGAACCCGGTCGCGATGCCGGAGGTACCGCCCCACCCGTCGGTGCCGTAGGGGGTCCGAGACATCAGGATCGGGAGGGGGCCGCTGCGGGCCTTCGGGGTCAGGATCACGGTAAAGAGCCGAACCCCGTCGCGCATCGCGATTCGTTGCTCTTGCCGGTCGAACCGGCGAGCGATGGTGGTGTCGGGGGCCTGGGCGGCGGCCGGGGCGGCGAGAAGGAACAGTCCAACGGCGGCACTTCGGATTGGGAGGATCATCCGACCAAGATCCGGCTCTCGAGGCCGGTTCGCCAGTCCCCTCTATCGATGCTGGGTCAGCAACCAACGGAACAGTTCGCCGTCGGCATACGCCTTCGGCGGGGCAACATTGTGGTCAACGCCTGGGAATTCGGTGTAGCGCACGGGGGCGCCGAGCCTCGTGAGCGCGGCCACCAGTCGGCGCGACTGGTCCACCGGCACCACTGAATCCGCGTCGCCGTGAACGATCCACAGCGGCGTGCGCCTGAGCCGGGCCGCGAGGGCCGAGAACGGGTCGGGCGTCGCCACCACCGGATTCGTGGCCCGATCGATGGCGATCTCCTCGGCCGTGTAGCCAGCACCGGGTTCGATCCGCCCCGCCACGACGACGACCGCGGCGAACCGATCGGGCCATTTGGCCGCGAGCCGGTAGCTCCCGGTGCCGCCCATCGAGTACCCATGGAGATAGAGGCGGGCGGTATCCCCGCTGAACTCGGCGACGGTCCGGTCCAACGCCGTCATCACCAACTGCTGCATGAGCGGGTAGAACCATCGGGTGCCGATTTTCCCCTGCGGGAAGACGACCACGGCTGGAAAGGGGGCCCGATTTTCCCGGATGTGAATCGCGAAGTCGGTCTCGGTCTGGAGCATCCCGTCGTTCCCCTGCCGTCCGTTGCCATGGAGCGACACGATCACCGGCCAGGTCCGGCTGGGTGTGTAGTCGGAGGGCACGTAGACTTGGTAGCGAAACGACTCGCCTCCGACGGTGATCGTGCGGTCGAGGAACCCGGTCTGGGCCTCGACGGGTGGCGCGATGAAGGCGGCAATAGCCAGCAGGACGAT
>JAYTTT010000144.1:0-32396 GCA_043744895.1 Gemmatimonadota bacterium
TGCCTAACAGACCGGACAGCGCGAGCCATTCGACACCGGTGCCGAATAGCTCAGAGCGTAGCTTGTCCCATTGCCCGGCGCTGGTTGCGAAGAACTTCCGGCTCCGGTCGTGCCGATCGGACAGAACGCCCTTGATTCGCTCGGCATCGCGAACCGCGGCGGGAGTGCCGCCGAACTGCTCTCGGACGACCAACCAGAGCCGTCTGGCACCGGGATCGAGGTCTCGGCCGGCCATCCGGTACCAGTTGCTGGTGCCGTTCGCCCGGCTCAAAATCCAGCCTTCGTCGGCTAGGACCTTGAGGTGCCGGCTGACGGTCGACTGGGGCAACTGAAGGGCGGCCTTCAGCTCGTTGACCGCCAGTTCTTGCCCCTCAAGCGCCAAGAGCAGGCGGCACCGAATTGGGTCAGAGAGGGCGACCAGGCGGTCGAAGAGGGCGGCAGTCGTTGCGATCATCCGTATATCCGGATGGAATGTTTATACCGCGGTGGTCGCAAGTCAAGGGGGCCACTTGGAACCTAGCGGATCCAAGCCGATAACTCGTTATTTCACATAATTTTGCGATGAAAGGACCGAGGAGGTGTGCCAATCGGTCTCCCGTTGGTAGGCCGCTCCCAGGCCCAGGATGATCTCCTCGTGACCGGCGCCCGCGACCAGTTGCATGGCAATCGGAAGCCCGGTTTTGGTAAACCCGCAAGGCAGGGCCAGCGCTGGTACTCCGGTCATGTTTTGCGGTGCGTTGTAGCGACAAAACGCTTCGGAGATCGGGATCTCGACTCCAGCCATCGGCACGGTTTGCGTCCCGATTTTGGGCGGCGGCACCGGGAGCACGGCCCCGATCAGGCAGTCGACCTCCCGGAACATCCCGGCATAGGCCGCCCATAACTCGAGTCGGCGCTCTTCCGCCTGAACGTATTGGAGTGCCGACAACTGGTATCCGCCCTCTAGCCGGGACTTGAGCAGCGTGCCATAGCCGGCCGGATTTCGGCGGAGGAGTTCATCGTGGTAGGCGATGGCTTCGGCGAGCACGATGACCCGGGACGCCTCGAGGGCCGGCTCCAATTCCGGAATTTCCACGCTGACCAGAGTTGCCCCCCGCCGAGCCAGCACCTTGATAGCCGTCTCGATCGCGGTGGCGATCTCGTGGTCGGCGTCGCGGATGAAGTACTCGCACACCGCGATCTTTGCCCGGCGCGGCTTTCGATCGACCGCAGCGAGCACCGCCCGGGTTCGGCTGGCGCTTCCCGTCATCACCCCGAACAATAGGGCGACGTCCTCGATCGACCGGGCCAGGGGTCCGACGTGATCCAACGTGGCCGCCAGCGGAAAGACCCCGTCAGTCGGGATGGTGCCGTAGGTGGGTTTGAGTCCGACGGTTCCGCAGCAGGCCGAAGGAATCCGAATTGACCCCCGGGTGTCGGTCCCGACCGAGCCGAGTCCCATTCCGGTGGCGACGGCGACCGCTGATCCCCCGCTCGATCCCCCGGAAGTTCGGGTGGGGTCCCAGGGATTTCGGGCCGGGCCGAAGTGCTCATTGACCGAGGTGACCCCGAGCGCAACTTCATGGAGGTTGGTCTTCCCGATGACGATGGCTCCGGCCCTTCGAAGTCGGCCGATGGCGGGAGCATCGGGCCCGGCCGGCAGTCCGTCGGGGATAACCCGGGAGCCCAGCGTCGTCGGGGCGTCGAGGGTAACGATGAGGTCTTTCACCGAGATCGGGATGCCCGTCAACGCTCCGCCCCGGCCCGCCCGGATCTTCTGCTCAGCCTTGACGGCGGCCGCGCGGGCTGATTCGGCCGTCACGGTGATGAAGGCTCCCAATCCAGGGTTACCGGCGTCGATCCGAGCCAGCGACTCGTCAACCAGTTCCACCGGCGACAGCTTGCGACGGGCAATAAGCCGGGCCGCAGCCCGGATCGTGAGGTGGCTCTGCTCGCTGTCTGCCATGGAGTTGGTCGGCGGTGGGGGAACTGAATCTTAATCAGCCCGTAGGGGTTTTCATGGCCGAACCATGTCATATTGGAGCCGGCCCGGGGAGCGAGACGGGGCCATTCCAATTGAATCCAGGGAGAGCGTCCGTAATGACGATCCGTCGATGGCTAGGGGTAGGGGTGTTGTTGGGGGCCTTGGCGGTCGCTGGGGCGCTGGAAGCTCAAGACCGTCGCCCGGAGGGGCCGCCCCCGGGCGAGAAAAAGCCCGAAAAGAAGGACTCGAAGCTGAAGGTCAAGCTTGACGACAAGCTCAAGTTCATGGCTGGCTGCTGGCAAGGCCCGATCGATCGCGAAACCATGGTCGAAGAGATCTGGACCAGGCCGACCCAGAACCTGATGACCTCGACGACTCGTTACATCCAGAAAGACCGAGCGACCTCGTTCGAATTCAGCCGGATCATGTCGACGGATTCCTCGGTCACGTTCTCCGCCTCAAGCGAGGGCAAGCCGTTCGACGAATACACGATGATTCAGCTGGTCGACGATTACGTGGTGTTCGAGAACACCAAGAAGACCTTCCCGCAGCGGATCAGCTATCGTTTGGCCTCGGATGGCAACTTGATTCCCCGCAATGAAGGGGAAGGGCAACCGGCGATCGAAGTCCGATTCAAGAAAGTAAAGTGCCCGGGGGTCTGATCCCCGATATATTGGCTCGTGCTCGGAGCCCTCGCCGCCGTTCTTACGATCATTGCCGCTGATTCCGCCCCGATTTATCGCGGCAATCAGCGGCAAATCGACGTTCAAATTCCCCGGCTCGACGCATCAATTGTGGTTGACGGGCTTTTGTCGGAGCCGGCATGGCAATCGGCTGCCCGCCTCACCGGGTTTTCTCAGTTCAGTCCCGCCGATGGCCGACCAGCCGAAGAGAATACCGAAGTGCTGGTCTGGTACTCGCCGACCGCAATTCATTTCGGAGTTCGCGCAGAGGCGGCACCCGGCTCGGTCATGGCCCATCTCGCCGAACGGGACCGGGGCATCATTCCCGATGACTATATCGAACTGCAGCTCGGCACCTTCAATGACGGTCGCCAGGCGTTCGTGTTTGGCGTCAACCCGCTCGGCATCCAAGCTGATGGCTCGTTGGTCGAGGGGACCGCGATCCAGCGCCGTCCGGGCGACGGTGGAAATGATCGCAGCGGGGGGCGGGAACAAGCGGACATGAGCCCCGATTTCGTTTGGGATTCCCGGGGGCACCTTACCGATTTCGGTTACGAGTTGGAAATTCGGATCCCGTTCAAGAGTCTTCGATATCAGCGACATGATCCTCAGACTTGGGCGTTGCAGATCATCCGGAAGAGCGCGGCGTCGGGCCGCGAGGATACCTGGACGCCGGTGAAACGTGCCGCCGCCTCGTTCCTCGGACAGGCCGGTCGCCTCATCGGGTTGACCGGCCTCAAACGGGGCCTGGTACTGGAGTTGAATCCCATCGTCACCTCCTCGGCGCAGGGGAGCCGGTCGGCAGCCGGCGATTGGGGTTATCAGGGAGGGCGGCCGGAGTTCGGCGGCAACGTCAGGTGGGGCGTCTCGACCGACGTGGGTGTGAACGGAACCGTCAATCCGGACTTTTCCCAGGTCGAATCGGATGCCAGTCAGATTACTCCCGATCCCAGAAGTTCGGTCTTCTTTCAAGAGAAACGGCCGTTCTTTCTCGATGGAATCGAGTACTTCTCGACCCCCTCGCAGTTGATTTACACCCGCCGGGTCGTGGCCCCGATCGCCGCAGCCAAGTTCACGGGACGAATGCGGGGCGTCAGTTTCGGTTTCATGTCGGCCGTTGATGACAAGATTGCCAGCCGGGTCGGCAGAAATCCGGTCTACAATCTCCTCCGGATCCAGCGCGATGTCGGGAAGCAGTCGCGGATTGGGCTTGCCTACACCGACCGCATCGATGGAGCTGACTACAATCGGGTGGCGCAAATTGATAGCCGGGTGCTGTTCGGTGGGGTGTACGCGCTGTCCAGCAATGCCGCGATATCGCGAAGCCGCACTGACGGGGCCGCGACGACGGCCCCCTCGTGGTCGATAAACTTCTCGAGGACCGGCCGGCACCTGGGTTGGCAATTGACCTTCCGCGGCTTCGATCCCGATTTCCGGGCATCGAGCGGCTTCATTGCTCGGGGCAACTTGGCGCAGGTCGGCTTCCGTCCTTCACTTATCGGCTACGGGAAAAGAGGGGCCCTGGTTGAGCGGTTCTCGGCCAGCCTCAACATGGACCTACTCTGGACCTACCGAGACCTGTTCGATGGCAAGAAATCACTGGAGCGGAAATTCCATCCCGGGACGAGCTGGACGTTGCGGGGCGGGTGGACGATCGGCCTCTCGGTCTTGCTCGAGAACTTCAGCGTCGATCGATCGTTATACCAGGACTACGCCGTGGCGGTGCCCCGTGCCGGCGGGGCGGTGGACACGATCCCGTACACCAGTCGAGCGTTGCCCGATCTTCCGAACTACGACCTGAGTCTCAGCTTCGATACCCCCCAGATCGGGGGTCTCAAAGCCAACGGGTTCATCATCTATGGGCAGGACGAGAACTTCTTCGAGTGGTCGAGTGGGGCGATTTGGTTCGGTCGCGGCGGGCTGGCCTTTCGGCCCAACGACCGATTGCGCTTCGACGGCAATCTGTCGTTCCGTTCCTACCATCGGAAGACCGACGGGACCTTCGTGGGCAGCACCTGGATTCCGCGACTCAAGACCGAGTATCAGGTGTCTCGGGCCGTGTTCCTCCGGCTCGTTGGGGAATACACCGCCGACCGCCGGAGTGACCTTCGCGACGATGGCCGGACCAACGCCCCCATCTTGATTCGCGATTCTGGCGACGGGATCTACAAGCGAAGCCTGGCGACGGCCACCACGTCGAACCGCTTGCGGGTGGACTGGCTCTTTTCCTACCAGCCCACTCCGGGCACCGTGTTCTTTGCTGGATACGGGAGCCGCCTCGATGAACTCGACGCCTTTGCGTTTCGGCGATTGACCCGATTGGCCGACGGGTTCTTCACCAAGTTCAGTTACTTGTTCCGTCTCTAGGGGGGTCCTCAGCGGCATGCCGGGAGCGGAGCCAGGCTCTCACCCGGTTTCATGGGTACGACCTCGAGAAACTGGACCGTGGCGGGCTCGGTGGGGGCCAGCGTAATCGAGATCCGAAGATCGCCCTTGGCGCACCGCATCCGCCACCGGCCTCGAAGGGCGTTCTCGACCGCGAACTCTCCCTCGTTACGACACCCCTCGCCCGCGGCGCCGCGGATTCGCTCGATTGCGGCCCGCCGCCGATCTTTGGATTCGTCGAGATAGAGATTCATCGCGGCCAAACTATCGGCCAGGGGCGAGCTCCAGTTGGTGACCAATCGAGTCACCTGTTCCCGCCGCTCGACTAACACTGGGGCCGGTTCTGGAACGCGCGGTACCAATCCACCGGTCTCGGAAAGCAGGGTCAGCGCCTGCTCGGCGACGGTGCCCCACCCGGTGTAGGTGAGGTTACCGAGCGCCACGATACCAACGCCATACTCGGGCAACCACCGCATCAGTGATCCAAAGCCGGGGAGCCCGCCGCCGTGGGCGATTGAGATCCGGAAGAGGCAGGTTTGCCGGACACCCAGTCCGTAGCCGTAGCCGCCGGCACCCAAGGCCACGATGCCGGTGGCCGAGTCCCGAATCGAGGTGGCGCCGCTGAAACGGACGACTTGCTGCATTTCCCGGAGCGAGGATCGGCTGAGCGGCCCGACCTCAGCGCCGTCGCGGGGCGGCCAGGCATCGAGCATGAAGCCGACCCATCGGCCGAGGTCGCTGACCGAGGTGAGCATCCCGCCCATCGGCCCGAAGGCACCATCGGGGAGCTCTGGCTCCTCGAGCCAAGCATTGTCTTGACGGCGATAACCATGCGCCAGGCGGGCGGCAGGGACCGTTGCGGCTTCGAGGGTGGTGACGTGCATCCCCAGTGGATCGAGCACCTTTTCCCGCAGATAGCGTGGGTACGGCATCCCGGATACGTTGGCGACGATGCGGCCGAGGATAGCGAAGCCGAAATTGGAGTACTCGTACGAGGTGCCGGGCGCGGTTGAGAACGGAATCCCGCCCCTCATCATCCGGGCCATGTCCTCGTTGGTCGCGGACAGTTGTTGGTCTCCCCAAGGATTATCCTCGGGGAATCCTTCCGAGTGTGACAACAGCAGGCGGATCGTGAGTCTTGGCGAGTCGGTGGTCGGATATCGAAGCCCGGCCAGCTCCGGCACATACCGTTCGGCCGGGTCGTCGAGCGACAGTTTGCCCGCGTCCCGGAGTTGCAGGATCGAGACGGCGGCGAAACTCTTGCTCATCGAGGCGATTCGGAACACCGTCGAGGTGTCCACCGGGGAACGGGAGGCCACCTCTCGTAGTCCGGCCACGTTCAGGTGCACGACTTTGCCATCGACCACGATCCCATATCCAATCCCTGGAACATGGGACCGCTCGGCGAACTCGTGAATGATCCGGTCGACCTTGGGAAAGGCGGTTCTGAGCTTGCCAAGCCGGTCGGGGTCAACAAATCGAGCCGGAGGCGCGATGCTGCTGGTCCGTGTTTGCGCGGTGCTCGGGGCTGGGGCAGAGACGAGGGCTGCGACCAGCGCGGCAGCGCCCAGGGTGGTCCTGTCCATCTGTCTCACCATTCGATCAGTTGGCCGACATTCTGACGCTCCGCTTCGCGGAGGATGAAATCGGCGGAGACCAAGTCTTCGGCCACCATGCCGAGCGACTTGAAAAGTGTGATATCCTGGTCGGAGCCCCGGCCGACTACCCGGCCGGTGAGGACGTCGCCGATTGAACCCAGAATGTGGTCATCTGCCACCGCCCCCGCCTCCTTGGCACGGCGGAAGTCGCCGGCCAGGGCCAAGGCGCTGTCTTTGAAGTCCACGAAGAAGCGGGCGCGGGCAACGGTCTCGATGTCGATTTCCGACGTGGTGGGAATACTGGATCCCACCACGTTCAGATGCTGGCCCGGCCGGAGCCACCGGGCCTCGAAGAAAGGTTCTTTGGCCGCGGTCGTGGTGCACAGTACATCCGCGACCACCGCCGCTTCTTCCGCCGTCGTTACGGCCGTCACCTCGAGGTCGTAGTGCGCCGACTCAGTGGTGGCGAAATGCTGGGCTCGGTGAAAATCGCGCCCCCAGACCAAGACTCGTTCGAATGAACGCACGGTGGTCATGGCTTCAAGATGGGTGTGAGCCTGGTCGCCGTATCCGAAGATGGCCAGTGTCGTGGTCTTCTGTCGGGCCAGGATGTCAGTCGCCACCGCGGAGGCAGCGGCCGTTCGAATGGCGGTAATCTCGCGGCCGTCCAGTATGGCCCGCGGGGCCCCATTCGTGGTCTCGAAGAGATGGACGAATCCTTGATGGGAACCGAACGCGGTCCCGAAATTGGCCGGGAAGACGGTCATGACCTTGATCCCGAGCCACTCCGGGTCGCCGACGTATCCAGGCATCATGCTCAGGAGTCCTCGGCGGTCGGGATGGTAAAGGGCTTGCCGAATGGGCTGGACGGTTTGTTTCGTTGCCACCAGGGCCATAGCCTGGCGCATCAGTTCAGTGCAGCGGGGGATCGGAAGCAATTCGCGGACGGCGGCGGCGTTGAGGACGCGGATCTGCATGCCCCCAAAGAGGGGGCACGGCCGCAAGGTGTCAAGATGGGTTAGTTCGCCCTCTTCCGGTTGACGACCCATTTCCCAGTCCGTCGTTTTCCCGACAGTTCGAGGTACGAGACGAAGGTTCCCTCAAGCTTGTTGCCCTTGATGAGGCCGTCGAACGTGGTCGACGTCTTCTCGCCGGTGTCGGGATCCGGATAGGGATCGAGCCACCCGGTGACCGCGGTGCCCTCGCAGCGAACGAAGCTGATTTTCAGGATTCGAGGCGTCCGGAGCATCGGATCGTCGCTTCGCGGGGTCGTGGTCGCGGGTTCGATGTTGGCCGGTACCATCATGACGTCGCCGACGGCGGTATCGCGGCCGGCGGCCAGTGTGAAGACGATTGAGCCGACCCGTCCAGTTTCGGCGCTCGAATATTCACCCACCCACTCGCCCACCAATGGCGTCAAGTTGCCCCGGACGGGGACCGGCGTGCTTGGCGCTCCGCATGCCGCCGCCGCCAACAGTATCGAGGACCATCGCCATGTGCCCGTCATATCGGCCTCCCTTTGCTAGTGAGACCTTAACCGCGGTCGTGTGAAAAATTGATGAGAGCGTCGCGAAGTCTGCTATTTCCAGCGGAAGATCTTGAGGGCGACTGTGAAACACACAATGAGCCAGACCGACAGGATGGCGAGCTCGAGCCCCAGGTCGCCGAAGCCGGCGCCTTCGAGCATGATGGCTCGAAGCGAGTTGTTCACGGCCGTGAGCGGGAGTGCCTTGATCACCGGTTGCATCGCGTCGGGAAAATTGGCCGATGAAAAAAAGACCCCGGACAAGACCCACATCGGCAGCATGGCGAAGTTCATCAGCCCCGACGCGGCCTCGACGGTCTTGGGCCGAGCCGCGATCAGGAGGCCAAGGCCGCCGAAGGCCAGCGATCCGAGCAGACAGACCACGGACAAAGTGACCACCGATCCTCGGAGGGGCACTCCGAAGACCAAGACCCCAAACGTCACCAGCGTGCCGACTTCGAACACCAACAGCGACAGCCGGGCCAACAAGAACGAAAGCAGGTATTCGGCCCGCGACATTGGAGTCGCGACGAACCGTTTGAGGAGTTTCTTTCGGCGCTGGTCGACGACCGTAAACCCGATGCCCCACATGCTGCTCGCCATCAGGTTCATCCCGAGCAGGCCGGGAACCAGGAAATCGATGTACCGAGATCCTCGATCCCGGACGAAGGCATCGGTGGTGGCGACCGGATCTTGGCGGCCATTGACCCGCTGGAGCGCGTCGTCAACCATCCGCCGCGCCGTGATGGATTCGGGGCGGGTGTCGTCGAAACGGTACTCGACGCTGGCGGTCGTGGTCGGAACGACGAGGAGCGCGACTTTGCCGGTTCGGAGTTGACGAGCCGCGACGGAGTCGTCGAGCAACGTGACGTCGAGGTGCGGATCCCGCGCCAACCCGGCCACGACCTCAGCCGCCGTCGGCGTTCGGACCACGGCCACCTTGAGCACCTCAGCCGGCTTGTTCCGAAACGCGAGGCCCAGTCCGGCGGCCATGATGATCGGAAAGACAAAGGTCCAAAACAGGGCCTCAGGCTCGCGAAAGAACTCCCGAAACCGGGCCAGAGTCAGCTGGACGATGGCCCGTTCGCGCCACGTTCGGGGTTCAGGCATCGCGAAGATGCCGTCCGGTCAGGTGAACGAAGACATCCTCGAGTGTGGCGGTGTGGGTTACCAAGTCGCTCAAGGTCGCCCCGATGGTCGTGAGATACGCGAGCAGCGCCGGAATGGTCTGATGAACGCGGGACACGTCGAGCTGATAACGATCGTCGATCTGCTTGATGCGGGTGACGCCGGGCAACCTGGCGAGCTCCGCTTCATCGGCGGCCGCGTTGTCGAGCCGGAACTCGACCACATGCTCGCTGCCGACCAAGCCGATTAACTCCCGGGGGGTTCCCAGGGCGATGATCTTGCCGTGGTCGACGATTGCCACTCGGTCGCACAACTGCTCGGCCTCATCCATGTAGTGAGTCGTCAGCACAATGGTGCGGCCCTCGGCCTTGAACCGGGTGATCAATGCCCACAATTGGCGGCGCGACTGGGGATCGAGTCCGGTGGTGGGCTCGTCGAGAAAGAAGAGCTCAGGATCGCCGACGATTGCGCAGGCCAGTGCCAGGCGTTGTTTTTGTCCGCCCGAGAGCTGACCCACGCGGGCTTTCCTCTTCTCACCGAGTTGCACCGCCGCGATCACCTCGTCCACCGGCCTGCGGCGGGGGTAGAAGCTCTGGAACAGCTGGACGGTCTCTTCGACGGTGAGTTTTTCGGTGAGCTGGGTTTCTTGGAGCGAAATTCCGATCGAGGCGCGGATTTCATCGGCGTGCTCGCGGTGGGTCATTCCGAGGACCCGCACCTCGCCTTCGTCGGCCTCGGTCAGCCCTTCGCAGATCTCGATCGTCGTCGTTTTGCCGGCCCCGTTCGGGCCGAGGAGGCCGAAGCACTCGCCCCGGTTGACGGTCAGGTCGAGCCCCGCGACGGCGGTGACGTCGCCGTAGCGTTTGACCAGCCCTCGGAGGGCGAGCGCGGGGGCTTTCATATCAGGGCCGAGAACGGTAACTAGCTACCCGGTGGCTTGGCGAGGGCCTCTTGGTGTCTCTGAGCCAACAACCGTTCCGTGAAGTCGAGGCGATTTTCGAGTTCCCCGACCCGGGCCTGGAGTTGTTCGACGTCGCCAAGCCGGTTTTCCAGATCGTTCCGCATGGCGGCCAGCTCTTCAGCGACGCCGGGTAACCCTCCGTCGAGCCCGCCCCACTTGCGTGACCATTGTCGCTTTGACCTGCCGCCCCAGACGCTCCATTGAACGGCCGGTATGACCACGAACACGATCAGAAGTATCGTCCCGACACCCATGTCCGCACTCCTTGGAGTTAGGCTTTTTCCCACTCGCGTTCGATCTCATCGGCCGCGCGCTTCAGGATATCGACGATTTTCGGTACCGACGGATGATCGGGTCCCCAGCGCCAGGCCCGCTTGTAGGTCACGGTGGCGAGCCGGGTGAACGCATGATTGAGATCAGCCATGTGGCCGCCGGCGAAGTCGCGGACAGTGTCCTTGACCCGGTCGAAGATGTCGTCGAGCACGGTTTGATTGGCGTCGAGGAACTGCTCGCCTTCGGGGGTGATGTGATAGACCTTTTTTCCGTCTTGGTCGGCCGCCTTGATGTACCCCTGATCTTCGAGCAGCTGCAGGGTGGGATAGACAGTCCCGGCGGACGGGGTGTAGCAGCCGCCGAGCCGCTCTTCGAGGGCCTTGATGACCTCGTAGCCGTGGCGGGGTTTTTCGCGAAGGAGTCGGAGGATGACGAACTTGACCTCACCGGACTCGAACATTTGGCGTCGGCCCCGGCCCCAATTCTTGTTACGGGGGCCTCCCCCGAACTTGAAATCGAACCGGCTCGGGTCGAACGCGAATCCAAAGATTTCTCCTAAGCCCCAGTCATCGCGGTGTTTAGGCACTTGCCACCTCTCTCGTTTTGGGGAACTGACCAGCGGGTAACGTTAGAGCTTACGATATATCGTACGACATGTTTCAAGGATTTGGGTTGGTTTTTGTTTCATGATGAAACTGACGACTATATCTGCTCGTAGGCCGACCAAATTCAGTCAACAACTCGGTTCAGGAGGAGACCCATGGCACCGTCCGGCCCGGATGACGTCGTGATCAGGACCGCAGCGCCTCGGTATTGCCCAGGCCCAAATTAGCCGGCCGGAGCTGTTGATCCTCGACGAGCCGGCCGCGTCGCTCGATCCGATGGGTCGCCGCGACGTGCTGGAAGTGATGGCTCGGCTCCGCTCCCACACCACGATTTTCTATTCGACCCACATTCTCGAGGATGTTCAGCGGGTCAGTGATACCGTGGCCGTTCTGAATGGCGGCACCCTGATCGCTCAGGCCCCGATCGGGGAATTGTTGTCGGGTACCGGCCACACGACCTACGTCGTCGAACTGGCTGGGATAACAGACGGGGCACGTCGACGGGTGGCTGGGCTACCATGGGTTGTTTCGGTCGAGGAAAACCCGGCGAAAGACACCGTGTCGTGGCACGTGGCCGTGGCGGATGACGAGGCGGCAGATGCCAGCCTGTTGCGAACGATCATGGCGGACGAATCGGTCAAGGTGCGACAGTTCGGGCGCCGTCGTTACCAGCTCGAGGATGTGTTCATGAATCTGATCGAGGGAGGGAACGGGCGATGACGCTGATCGCAACGAAGGCCACCGGGTGGTCAACCGGCTTCGGCAACCTCCTCAACAAAGAGCTGGACTCGTGGTGCCGGACTCGGCGGTGGCTGGTGCACCTGCTGTTGTGGCTGGCCGTGATCGCGGGGTTCATCTTGTTGATTTCACTCGAGTCCCGCCACCAGACGACCCCTGACCGCGGTCTCGACGAGGTGATGAACGTCTTCTTTCAGGCCGGTGGGTTCTTCGGGTTGATCGGAGCGGTTTTGGTGACCCAGGGGTCGATCGTTGGGGAGCGGTCCTACGGCACGGCTGCCTGGGTACTGACGAAGCCGACGACCCGGAAGGCGTTCGTGCTTTCGAAGTTCGTCGGGATCACAGGAACATTCCTGCTGCTGTCACTGGTCGTGCCGGCCATCGTCACGTTAGTCGTTTGCAAGCTCGTCTGGGGCCTTCTGCCGGGTCTCGATCATTTCGCAGAGGCGCTCGGGATTCTGGCGCTGCACCAGACCTTCTACATCGCCCGGACCCTGATGCTCGGTACGTTCTTTCAGTCCCGCGGGCCGGTTGGCGGGCTGGCGCTCGGGTTCTGGGTGGCCGGCAACATCCTGCCGAACTTCGTGCCCCCGTGGGTGACCACCGCCATGCCGTGGAGCCTGGCCCGATCGGCCAGCCAGATTGCGTTGTGGAGGCCGGTGGGGTTGCCCCTGTGGATTCCGGCGGCCATCTCTGCCGTGCTGATCCTGCTGATGCTACTTGCCGCCTTGTGGCGGTTCGAACGGGAGGAATTCTAGGAACCGGAGCCGTTACGGTGACAACCGTTCTTTAGGTTCGATCTATCAGACATAACGACCTCGCCG
This sequence comes from Gemmatimonadota bacterium, assembly GCA_043744895.1. Classification (GTDB taxonomy): domain Bacteria; phylum Gemmatimonadota; class Gemmatimonadetes; order Gemmatimonadales; family GWC2-71-9; genus SHZU01. The sequence goes on from JAYTTT010000144.1 coordinate 12,684, forward strand.
GACGGAGTGGTAGCCGTCCGGCGAGCGTCGGCTTCAGTGGTTCCCAGGGGGTGGGCTCACGCCGACCGTCGGGCAGGCATACATTTCCGCCAACTCTCTGGGGGATGTCAGCCGATGCGCTGGGAACTAGTTCTGTGTTCGATCTCTTGGGCCGTGGTTCCGTTGGTGGCCCAAATCCGTCCCGACTACACCCAGCGCACCGAAATGATCCGGATGCGGGACGGGACCCGGCTCTATACTGAGATCTTTACACCTGCCACCCGGACCGGAACGCTCCCGATCCTGATCGAACGGACGCCCTACAACGCCCGCCAGGTCGGCCCCAGGCTGGCCAATCGCTATCAGCTCCTGGCCGACGAGGGCTACATCTTCGTGTTCCAGGATGTTCGCGGAAAGTACCAGTCCGAAGGGTCGTTCATGATGATCCGGCCACCGCGCGACCCCAAGCGGGGTGAAACGGTGGACGAAGGCACCGACACGAACGACACGATCGACTGGGTCCTCGCCAACGTGTCCGGCCACAACGGCCGGGTGGGCATGGTGGGGATTTCCTACGGCGGCTGGCTCACCATGATGGCGCTGGTGGAGCCGCACCCCGCGCTCAAGGCGGCCTCGCCGCAGGCTTCGCCCGACGACATGTATCTGGGCGACGATTTCCACCACAACGGCGCGTTCCGCCTGAGCTACGGATTCGAGTACGTGGCCAACTTGGAGGCGGGCCGGATCAGCGAACCGTTCACGTTCGACCGGCTTGATACCTTCGAGTGGTTCCTTCGGCTCGGTGGCTTGGCCAACGTCGATCGGCGCTACTTCCAGGGCAAGCGGCCGACCTGGACCGACTTCGAGAGTCACCCGAACTTCGACGAGTTCTGGCAACGGCGCAAAGTCAGGCCAGTGTTCGCGAAGAAACCGGTGACCGTGCCAACCCTGACCGTGGCCGGCTGGTGGGATCAGGAAGACTTCTACGGCCCGCTGACCATTTATCGGGCCATGGAACCGAATGACACGAAAGGCATCAACTACCTGGTGATCGGCCCGTGGAACCATGGCGGCTGGGCCCGGGGTGAGGGTAACAGTCTGGGCCCGGTCCAATTTGGGAGTAATACCAGCGCCTGGTTCAGAGAGACGGTCGAGGCACCCTGGTTTGCCTACTGGCTCAAGGACAAGGGGAAACTCGACCTTCCCGAAGCCCTGACATTTCGGCCCGGCACCAACCAATGGCAACGACACGATACCTGGCCGCCGAAACGAAACGTGGCGCCGAGGCAGCTGTACTTCCAGGCTGACGGTGGACTGGGCTGGACCAAGCCGACCGTCCCGGCTGGGTCCGACAGCTACGTCTCCGATCCGGCCCGCCCGGTGCCCTACCGGCAGCGGCCGATCACGCCGTTGTACGGTGGGCCGGTTGCGTCAACCTGGCCGCTTTGGCAGGTCGACGACCAGCGTCATAGTCATCTCCGGCCCGATGTATTGAGCTTCGAAACCGAGCCGCTGGCCGAGGAGGTCACTATCAGCGGGGATGTGATGGCCAAGTTGTTTGCCTCGACCACCGGTACCGATGCCGACTGGATCGTCAAGTTGATCGACGTCTATCCAAACGATTACCCGTCCGACCCGAAGATGGGTGGCTATCAGCTGATGGTTGCCGGCGACGTGTTCCGGGCCCGGTTTCGTACCAGCTACGAAAAGCCGGTGCCCGTCGTGGCGAACCAGGTGACGCGATACACCGTCGATCTGCACGGTGCCGACTACACCTTCCTCAAGGGCCACCGGATCATGGCCCAAGTGCAGAGCACCTGGTTCCCGCTGATCGACCGGAACCCCCAGCGGTTCGTGCCCAATATCTATCGCGCCAAGGATGCAGATTTTGTTTCGGCCACTCAGCGAATCTTCCGATCCGAGCGGTATCCGTCTCATCTCGACGTATCGGTGGTGACACCATGATGCTTCCGATTCTCGCGATGCTTCTCGCCGTCCAGAGCCCGGCTGCCGACTATGAGCACAGCGTCTCGGTGATCCCGATGCGCGACGGCGTCAAGCTCAATACGGTGGTGTGGCGCCCGAAGGCGGCGACCACGCCGCTTCCGATCTTGCTGGTCCGAACGCCCTATGATGCCGAATCGACCTGCCGCGGTGAGCTCCAAGGCTCCCCCACCTTGGTCCGCGATCAGTATCTGATCGTCTGCCAGGATATTCGGGGGAAGTACGGCTCCGAAGGTACGTTCTCGATGATTCGACCGACCCGGGCTCCCGGCGATGCCGCGGGTATCGACGAGACGACCGACGCCTACGACACGATCGATTGGCTGGTCAAACACCTGCCGAACAACAATGGCCGGGTGGGCATGCATGGGATTTCGTACGATGGCTGGACGACGATGATGGCGCTCCTCGATCCTCACCCAGCCCTGAAGGCGGCGTCCCCCCAGGCTTCGCCGGATGACATGTTCCTAGGCGACGACTTCAGTCACAACGGCGCCTTTCGGTTGAGCTACGGGTTCGAGTATGTGGCCGCGGTGGACGGCCAGCAGTTCACCCCGTTCGCCTTCGACCGGCTCGACACCTACGAGTGGTTTCTTCGGCTCGGCGGCCTTGGCAACGTGGATGCCAAACATTTCCATCGGAACAAGCCGGCGTGGACCGACTTCGCCAGCCATGCGACGTTCGACGACTACTGGAAAGCCCGGAAGGTCATTCGCCACCTCACCAAGGTGACGGTGCCGACCCTGACAGTGGCCGGGTGGTGGGACCAGGAGGATTTCTTCGGTCCGCTCACAATCTACGACAAGATGGAGTCGCTCGACACCAAGGGACTGAACTATCTGGTCGTCGGTCCGTGGAACCACGGCGGGTGGGCGGGCAGCCCCACGGACGGTGAATCCCTGGGGCCGATCAAGTTCGGCGCCAAGACGAGTGCCTTCTTCCGCGATTCGGTCGAGGCGCCCTGGTTTGCCTACTGGCTCAAGGATCAAGGCCGCTTGAACATGCCCGAGGCCCTGACGTTCCGGCCGGGCACCAATCAATGGCAGCGACACGCAACGTGGCCGCCCAAGACTGGCGTTGCCCGGCGGCAGTTGTTCTTCGGAGCGAACGGCTCGCTCGGTTGGAATCGTCCGACCGCGGCAGCCGGCGCCGATAGCTACGTCTCCGATCCGGCGCGGCCGGTTCCCTACCGGGCTCGGCCGATTGCGCCGCTCTATGGCAACGCGCCCCCGTCGACCTGGCCGCTGTGGCAGGTGGACGATCAACGGCACAGCCACCTCAGGCCCGACGTGCTGAGCTTCGAAACCGAACCGCTCGACCACGATCTCACGATTTCCGGCAAGATCGCCGCGAAGCTCTATGCCGCCACGACCGGAACCGACGCGGACTGGATCGTCAAGCTGATCGACGTCTATCCGAACGATTATCCGGCCGACCCGAAGATGGGGGGGTACCAACTGATGGTGGTGGGCGACGTGGTTCGGGGCCGCTTTCTGAAGAGCTTCGAGAAGCCGGCACCGCTGGTCGCGAATCAGGTGAACCAATATCCGATCGATCTCCACGCGGCCGACTACACCTTCCTGAAGGGTCACCGCATCATGGTGCAAGTTCAGAGCACCTGGTTTCCGTTGATCGACCGTAACCCTCAGACTTTCGTGCCGAACATCTTCGAAGCCAAGGACAGTGACTACCGGGCCGCCACCCAACGTGTGTTCCGGTCGGCCCGGTACCCGTCGCACATCGACGTGTCCGTCGTGGAGCCCTGAATGACCCTGCCCGACGAACTGCAGCGAGAGTTGAGTGAGTTGCTGGCCGAACGGTTCACGACAGCGTCCGCGATTCGGGAGCATCACGGTCAGGGCGAGGCGTATCCCGGGGTCTATCCACCCGATGGCGTTGTGTTTCCCGAGACCACGGATGAAGTGAGCCGGGTGATGGCGGCCTGCCACCGTCATCGGGTCCCGATGGTGGCCTGGGGTGCCGGGACCTCGCTGGAAGGCCATGTCTCGGCGGTCCGGGGCGGGATCACCGTCGATCTGTCCCAAATGAACAAGCTGGTCCGGCTGTCGGCCGAGGATCTCGACGTGACGGTGGAGGCTGGGGTGACCCGAAAGCAGCTCAACGAGGAGCTCAAGGGGACGGGCCTGGCCTTCTTCATCGATCCGGGCGCCGATGCCACGATCGGCGGGATGGCTTCGACTCGGGCGTCGGGCACGACTGCGGTCCGGTACGGAACGATGCGGGAGAACGTCCTCGGCCTCACCGTGGTGCTGGCCGACGGGCGGGTCATTCGCACCGGGGGGCGGGCCCGGAAGTCATCCGCCGGCTACGATTTGACTCGGCTCTTCGTCGGCGCCGAAGGAACGTTAGGCATCATCACGGAAGTGACCCTCCGACTTCATGGCATTCCGGCCGCCATCGCCGCGGCCGTTTGCCAGTTTGCCGACTTGGCCGGTGCCGTCGACAGCGTGATCTCGATCATCCAGCTTGGGATTCCAGTGGCGCGAGTCGAGCTCTTGGACAGCGAGTACATGGCCGCGATCAACAAGTACTCCGGCCTGTCCTACCAGCCCCTTCCCACACTGTTCTTCGAGTTCCACGGCGGCTCTGTCCAGAACGTGGCGGAGGATGCCGAGACGGTGAAGGAGATCACCGCGCAGAACGGCGGAGCCGACTTCCAGTGGGCCACCGATGAGGCGGCCCGGGCCAAACTCTGGAAAGCCCGCCACGAAGCCTATTTTGCCGGCATGGCCCTCCGACCGGGGGCTCGGACGCTGGTCACCGACGTTTGCGTCCCGATTTCGCGGCTGGCCGAGTGCATTCTCGAGACCAAGAAGGACGTCGAGGGGTCGCCGCTGATCGGCGCCATGCTGGGACATGTCGGCGACGGGAACTTCCACGTCGGCTACCTGATCGATCCCACCGTTCCGGGCGAGGCAGAGGCGGCCCAGCGTCTTAACGATCGGATGGTGACGCGGGCCATTGCGATGGGCGGCACCTGCACGGGGGAGCACGGGATCGGAATGGGGAAGCAGGCGTCGCTGCTGAAAGAGCACGGTGACGGTGTCGGGGTGATGCGGCAGATCAAACGGGCCCTCGATCCGGAGGGGCTGATGAATCCGGGGAAGATCTTTTCGGCCTGATGTTCTGGTTTGCGGTGGTCATCTTGGTGCTGAGCGTGCTGATCACGGCCGAGGCCGTGATCGGGAGCGCGCAGATCGAACGACTCCGCGACCTGCCGCTTCGGGATCGCCGACCGGCGCCCCGCGTCTCCGTGGTAGTCGCGGCGCGGGACGAGGAACGGAACATCGAAACCGCGATGCGGTCGATGTTGGAGCAGGATTATCCCGACTACGAGGTCGTGGTGGTGAACGATCGGTCCACCGACCGAACCGGCCTCATTCTCGACCGAATTGCCGCTACGGATACTCGCTTCCGGGTCGTGCATGTCACGGAGCTACCGCCCGGGTGGCTGGGCAAGAATCACGCGCTGCAGGTCGGCGCCGACGAATCCACCGGCGAGTGGATTCTCTTTACCGATGCCGACATCCATATGGACCCGACAGCGGTGGGCCGCGCGATTCGGTTTTGCGAGGACCGAGGGGTCGATCATCTGGCCATCGCGCCTAACCTCATCCTTCCAGGTCTCCTGCTCGAGGGATTCGGCGTCTTCTTTCTGTGGTCGTTTCTTTTGTTTGCGAAGCCGTGGAAGGCGAGGAATCCGGGGAGCTGGTTCCATGTCGGTGTCGGAGCGTTCAATCTGGTCCGCCGCTCCGCCTACAGGGCGGTTGGCGGCCATCAGCCGATTCGGCTTCGACCGGATGACGACTTGAAGCTCGGCAAGATTCTCAAGCAGGCCGGCTTTCGGCAGGATGCACTGAGCGGGCAGGGGCTTCTCAGTGTCGAATGGTACCATTCACTGCGGGAGATGATCCCCGCCTTCGAGAAGAACATGTTTGCCGGGGTCGAGTATAGCGTCTTGTTGTCGCTTACCGGAGGCCTGGTTCAACTCGCGGCGGGTGTCATCCCGATCATGACGCTTCCATTCGTCGCCGGACCGACCCGATGGCTGCTGGCGGCGCAGGTGGCCCTGAGTCTCGGCGTCTTCGCCAAACTGGCCCGTTCGATCGAGGTCCGGCCGGCCGTCGCCTTGATCTACCCGGTGGTGGTGGTTCTGTTCGTGTACATTCTGTGGCGGACCATGGTGGTCAACCTCGCGTCCGGCGGCATTCAATGGCGCGGAACCTTCTACTCGCTCCGCGAACTCAAGGCGAATCGGATATGAAATTCCTCCTCCTGCTGTTGCTCTTCCCCGTGGTGACCGCCGCCCAGGCGCCCGTGAAACGTCGCGTGGTGATCGGTGACCTCTATCGGATCAAGGACGTCGGCACCCCGGTCCTCTCCCCGGACGGGCAGTGGGTGGCCTACACGGTCGCTACGGCTGACTCGGCCAAGGACAAGCGGAACTCCGACGTCTATATGGTAAGCTGGGACGGCACCAGGACGGTCCAGCTGACCTCGTCGCCCGATGGTGAGTCCAATCCAAAATGGAGCCCGGACAATCGGTATCTTGGCTTTCTGAGCAGCCGCGGCGACGGCGACAAGGGCGCCCAGCTGTGGCTCCTTGATCGACTGGGTGGCGAAGCGATCAAAGTGACCGACGCGAAGAGCGGAATCGACGACTACGCCTGGTCGCCGGACGCGAAGCGGCTGGTATTTGTGATTCAGGATCCCGATCCCGACACGACGAAATCCTCGGAAAAGAAGACCCCGAAGCCGATCGAGATCGACCGGTGGGACTTCAAGCGTGACTACGTCGGCTACGTTGGGCCGCGTCGCAACCACCTCTATCTCTTCGACGTCGCCACCCGAAAGACCGAGCAGCTGACCCGGGGCGATTTCGACGACGCCCAGCCGGGCTGGTCGCCCGATGGGAAAGAGATTGTCTTCTCCAGCAAGCGGGCACCCGGGAGCGACCGGAACGACAACTCGGACGTCTACACGATCGAGGCCCGAGTCGGGGCCGAACCGAAACAGTTGACGACCTTCATCGGCCGCGATGGCGGTCGGCCAAGCTACAGCCCGGACGGCAAATGGATCGTCTATGTCCGGGGCGGCGACCCGAAGTACTGGGCGTATGGTAATCCGCGGGTCGCGATTATTCCGGCCGGCGGCGGCGAGGCCCGGGTGCTGACGGAGGCTCTCGACCGAAACGCGGCTGAGCCGGCGTGGTCGGCCGACGGCCGGTTCATCTACTTCACCTATGATGACGATCGCACCGGTCCGTTGGCTCGCGTCAACGTGGCGACCGGAGTTGTCGAGCGGCTCAGCAAGGGTCCCCACGGTGTGGGCGGGCTCTCGGTGGTCGGCGGGAAAGTCGCGGTGGGCTACACCACCGCGACCGAGCCGAGCGAGATCTCTGCGTTCGAGAATAACACGTTCCGTCGCCTCTCTCACCACAACGATTCGCTGATGGCGACGATCGACTTGGGCGAGGCTCGGGGCATCGAATCGAAGAGCAAGGATGGGACGGTCGTCGGCAGCATGCTGTACCTCCCGCCAGACTACCGCCAGGGTCAGAAGGTCCCATTGGCCCTCCACATCCATGGCGGCCCGTTCGGCCAGGACGGGTGGGACTTCGATCTGATGCGGCGGGTGTTCGCCGCCAAGGGCTACGCGGTGCTCGCGCCGAACTATCGGGGCAGTTCGGGCCGAGGGGAGGCGTTCAGCCGAGCGATTTTCGCCGATTGGGGCAACAAGGAAGTGATCGACCTCCTCGGCGCCGTCGACGAGGTCATCAGCCAGGGGATCGCGGATCCCGAGCGGCTGGTACTCGGCGGTTGGAGCTACGGTGGGATCCTGACCGATTACACCATTGCCTCCGATTCCCGGTTCAAGGCCGGGGTAGCCGGAGCCGGCAGTGCGCTCCAGCTCTCGATGTACGGCAGCGACCAATATGTCTACCAGTACGAGCAGGAACTCGGGGCTCCGTGGAAGAACCCCGAGGCGTGGATGAAGGTGTCCTATCCTTTCTTCAAGGCCGATCGCATCAAGACTCCGACGATGTTCATGGGCGGGGAAAAGGACTTCAACGTCCCGATCATCGGTTCGGAGCAGATGTACCAGGCGCTTAAGACCAATGGGGTCGATACCAAGTTGGTGGTGTTCCCGGGCATGTTCCACGGGCCGAGCGCGCCGAGCCAGCGAGTTGAGATCATGAACCGGTTCCTGGGGTGGTGGGAAAAATACGTGAAGCCGATGGTGCCCTGACGATGAGGGCCGTCTGGGACGATCTGAGCATCGAGCCGCGGGGCGACGTCGCGATCGTCTGGTTCGAACGCCCTGATCGTCTCAATGCGTTCCGGCCGGCAACCTTCGAGATGCTGCACGAGGCGCTCGACCTGCTGGCAAAGGACAACGTCGTGCGGGCGGTCGTACTTACCGGTCGCGGCCGCGGATTCTGTGCCGGTGAAGACCTGGCGGAGATGGACGGTGCGGCTGGGCTGGGCTTTACGGTTCGAGCCGCCTGGCGCGACTTAACGCGGCTCCAGGATCTCACCCGAAAGTTGCTGGCGTTCCCCAAACCGGTCGTGGCCGCCATCAACGGGCCGGCGGTTGGGTTGGGGGCCGAGCTTCCGCTGGCCTGCCGCCTCCGAATCGCCGCCCCGGAGGCGTATTTCTATTTTCCCGAGGCCCGCCGCGGAATGCTCGAGACCAACGGCACCTTTCATTTCCTGCCCCGGATCGTGGGTTTGGGACGGGCGGCCGAATGGCTGCTCACGGCCCGGAAGATTCCGGCGGGCGAAGCGCTCGCTGCCGGTTTGCTGAGTGCCGTGGCCCCGCCGGGTCTGGTGGTCGAGCAGGCGGTCGCGGCGGCTTAGCGGAGGACCAGATCAAGCCACGACTGAATCGGCGGAAACACCTCGAGCGATCGGCCGTCGGGGCCGAAGAGCGAGTGGTCGCCGCTTACGAGCAAGAGGGCGCGCCACTTCGGGCGGTTGAGGGCTCGGATCAAGCTATCCGCGAGCTGCGCCGATCGAACAGCCGGAATGCTTCGGTCCTGCCCGCCTAACACCCAGTATGCCTCTCCCTTCATCGTCAGAATATCCCCGATCGGGTCGTAGCCCTTCGGCCCACCAAACGTGGCCATCACGCTATCGACCTTGTCGAGGGGGAGGGTACTCCCCTCGAACGCCCGGCTGAAGTGGATCTCCTCGCCGACCGACACCAGCGGGCCGGAGAGCATCACGGAGAACCGAACCGGGAATCGGGCCGCGGCGTTGGGAATGATCCAACCCGCCTGGCTTCCCCCGGCCAGCCCAAGCCTGGTCCGGTCGATCCGGCTATGCCGAGCCAGGAGTTCGAGTCCGGCCACCGCATCGCCGGCCGACAAACGAATCATGCTGTCGCTGTTGAGTGGGCCGACGCCATGATAGAGGCCACCCGATTCGCCGGTACCCCGCTTGTCGTAGGACAGAACGGCAATGCCGCGCGCCAGAAACGGTGCCACCAGCGGCCCGCTGCCGGGCGGGAACTCGATTTCGCCGGCGAGCGAAATATCGCCGCTCGGGAAGCGGACCGGTTCCGGGCTCCCGTGATTCAGTCCGAACTGGCTGCAGGCCGTGACGGCGATGAGCCAACTGCGCAGGCCTATTCCCATTGCGGAATCCTCTTCTAGTTCTCACTCGGGTGCTGTAACGGGGATCCGGTACCCGGCTTTCCAGACCGTCAGAATGAGGCGGGGGTTGTCCGGGTCGCTTTCCAGCCGCTGCCGCAGCGCCGCGACGTGGGTGTCGACCGTTCGGGTGACGACGGCTGGGTCGTATCCCCAGACTCGGTTAAGCAGGTCGCTCCGAGACACCACGGCCCCGCGCGCTCGGCAGAGGGCGATGAGGAGGTCGATTTCTTTCGGACGAAGGGAGACGACGGTGCCCCCCCGCGTCACCGATCGGGTCGCCACGTCGATGCCAACTAAGCCGAAACCGTATTGCTCCGGCCGGCCCTCGGCACCGAGGTTGCCTGGGGGCCGGCGGAGCAACGCCTCGATCCGAGCCAGCACTTCGAGTAATCCGAACGGCTTGACGACGTAGTCGTCGGCGCCGGCCTTGAGAGCCCGGACCTTTTCGGCTTCGCTCCCTCTGGCCGACAGGACCATCACCGGCATCTCGTCTCCACGGGCTCGAATGGTGGCCAGCACTTCGAAACCGTCCCGCTTCGGCAGCATGAGGTCGAGCACCACCAGGTGGGGTCCCACGCCTGGGCCAGTTGGATCGCGGCGACCCCGTCGGACGCGACCCGAACCTCGTACCCTTCGATTTCGAGGTTGTCCTTGAGTCCAGCGGCAATGGCATGATGATCCTCGACGATCAGTACCCGGATCATGGGGCGGCTCCGACTGGGAGCGACACCACGACCCGGGTTCCCGGTCCGTCGCGACCCTCGATTCGGCACTGGCCCCTCTGGGCCTCGACTAACTCCCGGACGACCGCGAGTCCCAACCCCGTTCCGGTCACCAAACCCTGTTGCTGATCGAGCCGAACGAACGGGTGCCACACTCGCTGCCGGTCCGGGGGCGAGATTCCGGGGCCCTCGTCCTCGACCGCAACCTCAACATCCGAGCCAACCAGGTGGGCGCTGACGGTGACGGTCTGCTCGTCCGGGCCGTACCGGGTGGCATTGTCGAGGAGGTTGAGAAGGATCTGGCGAATAGGCAATACACAATCAAGGGGGTTCGAATGATCAGTCGATTCATGGTTGGGCTAGGGTTGGCGATTCTTCCAGTGTCCACAGTGCTGGCTCAGGGCACGTCGGGGGCGCCCAACACGATCGTTGACGTGGCGATCGGGGCGGGAAAGTTCAAGACGTTGGTTGCCGCTTTGCAGGCAGCCGGTCTGGTCGAGACGTTGAAGGGTGCCGGTCCGTTCACGGTGTTTGCGCCGACGGACGAGGCTTTTGCGAAGCTTCCCCCGGGTACGGTCGAGGCACTGCTCAAGGACAAGGCGAAACTGACGGCGATCCTGACCTACCACGTGGTCAGCGGTGCCGTCGGGTCGGACAAGGTCGTCAAGCTCAAGTCGGCCAAGACTGTGAACGGCAAGGAGTTGTCGATCATGGTGATGGACGGAAAAGTCATGGTGGGCAACGCCCACGTGACGGCGACCGATATCAAGGCTTCGAACGGCCTGATCCACGTGATCGACGCCGTCCTTCTCCCATAATCCGCAGCAAACCACGCCCGTTCTACTACGTCGGGTTCCCCAGGATGCCTCCCCGGCATTCTGGGGTTCTGACTCGGCGCTCGGCACTCGGCGCTCGGCGGCTAGTCTGAGAACGGGGTGTCGGGCATGGGAAAGGTCCACTGCTGGCCTTGTTCGAACGCGTCGAGCTGAAGTAGGAACATCCCGATCCCGGCGGCGCCCTGCATGAACCCCGTTTGGGCGACCACGTGGTCCGGCTGGGTTCGATTCTCGGCTTGTGGCCACCGGAGGCCGGCGGTGTCGTCGGTGGCGCGGCGGATGGTGTCGTCGACAATCCGGCGGCGGTAGGGTGCACTCGCGGTCGACTTCCGATACCGGGCCAGGTCGATACAGTACTGACCAATGCCCACATTGCCGCAACACTGGCTGACGTTGTTCCAGTACCCGCTGGTCCGTTGCTCGGGGACTCCGCTTTCGAACACACCTCGCGTCAGGGAGTCCACCCAGGACGACCAACGGGCCTCACCGGTGATCTGGTGGAGCCGGTAGAACAAGCGAGCTGTTCCCACCGGTCCGTGGCACCAACTCAGATAGTACCGGTCCTCACCGCCACCGCTCTGATGAAAGATCCTGGTCGCGCCGTTTTGCTTGGTGGCAACGGCTTCGAGATAAGTAGCCCCCCTCAGGGCTGCGTCCAGGAACGCTCGCTCTTTGGTTGACCGGTAGAGGGAAGCCAGGAAATACGCCGCGCCTGCCGTGCCGTGGGAAAAATTCGGGTAGTTGCGGCGGAGCGAGCCGGACGGGTACCACATGAGGCCACCTTCGGCCGGCTCGCCGGCGCCGATCAGCCGACGTCCAACCTTGGCGGCCAGTTCGGGGGCTCCGGCCGAGAGCAGGAAGAGCCCGGTTCCGGCCAGTCCGCTGATGATATCCCATGAGTCGGTCGTGAGGGCCCGGCTTGCAACCGGATCAATGAGCCGCCTGGCTTCGGCGCCCCAACGAGTATTCGGTTTGCCGCGATCGAGACAACTGAAGCTGTAGCTGATCCCGGCCAAGCCGGTGTAGAGTCCCCCGTCCAGCTTATCGCCCTCGGTGGCGACGGCGTGAAGCAGATGCCGGCCTCCGGCCTCGGCGGCAGCGAACCAGGTCTGGTCGTGGGTGGCGTGATAGAGCGCCGCAAAGAACGCCACGACCCCCGGCATTCCGTTGTAGAAATCGAAGCCGACCGACTCCGGCTTGAGTGGGTCGGCAGGGTAGCGGACGCCATGCTCCGTTTCCTGGCGGCTCGCCTCGATCCAGCGGGCGGTGCGGAGGGCCATGTCCCGATAGGGCCGGGTCGACCGGAACGAGCGACCAAAGGCCTCGGCCCGGAGCCCCGTCGGAAGGCCGATCACTGCGGCGGAGGCGGCCAGAAAGCCGCGGCGAGAAGACCACATCGTACTTCCGTTGTTACGGCCGGTATCCGGGGCCGCGAAGGACCCGGCCCGGTTTGGCCCCGGTGTACTTACCCTTCTCGAGGACCACCTGACCGTTGACCAGTACTTGGCTGATCCCCTCGGACGCAACCATCGGTTCGGCAAAGGTTGCCCGATCGCGGATCGTCACAGGGTCGAAGACCACGAGGTCGGCCGCGAGCCCGATGGCGATGCGGCCGCGATCGTAGGCCATGATCTCATTGGCCGGTCCCGAAGTGGCCCGTTGCACCGCCGCCTCGAGGGAGAGGACGCCGAGGTCGCGGACGTAGCGGGCAAAGACCCGGGGAAAGGCGCCGAAGCCCCTGGGATGGACCGCGTATCCGGTGGCTGCCGGGCCGGCATCGGTATCGAACGAAATGAACTCTTCCCGCATGGCCTTCATCTTGTTGGCCTCCGACATGCTCTGGGGCATGGCAAAAACCTCGAACTTGGCGATCTCGAAGAAGATATCCCACGGATCTTTCGCGGTGGCCTTGGCAATGGCCCCGACGGTTTGGCCGTTGTACTGGGCGTAGGCCGTCTTGCCGAGTCCGGCGACCACGATCCGGTCCCAGTCTTTGCCGGTGTGAGCAAACCAGTTTTCCCACCCGCCTAACGATTCCATCTCGCGCCGCATCTCAGCCCGGGTGGCGGCGTTGTCGAGCTTCGCGAGCAACGCTGCCTGGCCGTCGGCGGCGTGTCGGGGGTGGAGCAGCGCCCGGATGCCGAGTCCGTTGTTGATGTAGGGATAGACATCGGCGGCCACCTGCTGGCCGGCGGCGCGAGCCGCTTTGATCCGGGCCAGCGCCTGGTCCATCTTGCCCCAGTTGCCTTGGCCGGCCGTTTTGAGATGGTAGATGTGGACGGGTGTGCCGGCGGCCTTGCCGATCCGGAGCGCTTCGTCGATTGCCTCGAGGAGCCGGTCGCCCTCGTTTCGCATATGGGTGAAATACCGGCCGCCATAGGTGCCGGCCACCTTGGCCAGCTCCGCGATCTCTTCCTCAGAGGCGTAGATGGCGGGCGGATAGATCAGCGAGGTCGAGACCCCGATGGCGCCGGCCTCCATGGCCTCGCGCACGTACCCGCGCATCCGGTCGAGTTCGGCGGGAGTGGCCTGACGGTCTTTGTCGCCGATGACGATTTCGCGGATTTGGGTATGGCCCACCGTCTGGACCATGTTCATCGGCATGCCGGCCTGTTCGAGCTTGACAAAGAACTCGCGGGTCGTGCTCCAGCCGCGGTCGGCGGCCTCTTTACCGGCCAGGGGCGCGTCGCTGCTGCCTTCGCCGGCGTTGAGGGTAGTGATCCCCTGGCTCAACAAGTTGAAGGCGGTGGCGGGGTCGCGAATGAAGGGCGCGGCGGTCTGGCCCATCATGTCGATGAATCCCGGAGTGACCACCTTGCCGGTGGCGTCGATGGCGCGACGTCCGGCGGCGGGGTTGATCCGGCCAATGGCGACGATCTTGCCGTCCTTGATCGCGACGTCGCCCGTGTACCATGGAGCGCCGGTGCCGTCGACGACCCGTCCCCCATGAATGACGATGTCGTAGGTCTGCTGGGCGGCGAGGGGGCTGGTGACGACGATGAGGGCCGCGACGGCGGCCGTGATCTTCAATTCCACGAGAGGCCCTTCAGTTGAGCGAGATTGAGGTTTCCGCCGCTCAAGACGCAGACAACTTTCGAGCCGGGCGGAAGGTGGACGAGGTTCTGAAGCAAGGCCGCCACTGGGGCGGCGGCGGCGGCCTCGGGAACCAGTTTGCAGCGTTCCATGATCCAGATCACGGCCTCGAAGATTTCGCGATCGGGCAAGGCGACGATTTCATCGACAAACCGCTGGCAGACGGAAAAGGTGAGGTCGCCGACGGTCTTGACCCGGAGTCCGTCGATAACGGTCCGGCAGTCGATGGTGGTGACCTTGCCGGCCTCGATGCTCACCTTCATGGCGGGTCCGTCGGATGATTCGACGCCGACGACCCAGGCGGCGGGATTGTGACTCTTGACCGCCATCGACACGCCCGAGATCAGCCCGCCGCCTCCGATCGGGACGATGACGGCTTCGACCTCCGGCCAATCGTCGACGATCTCAAGGCCTAGGGTCCCTTGGCCGGCGATCAGATTGGGGTCGTCGAACGGGCTGATGTAGACCAGGCCTTCGGTCCGGACCAGCTCCTTGGCCTTCTCGTTCGCCTCGTCCCAAATTTGTCCGTGGAGAATAACCTCGGCGCCGTAGCCCTTGGTGGCGGCGACCTTGGCAGGGGTGGCGTTCTCGGCCATGCAGACCACGGCTCGGATCCCGTGGATCTTGGCGGCCAGCGCGACGCCCTGGGCGTGGTTGCCGGCCGAGGAGCAGACCACCCCGCGGCGCTTTTCCTCGGCGGTCAGAAATGTGAACCGGTTCAGGGGCCCCCGGAACTTGTAGGAGCCGACCCGCTGGAACATCTCGGCCTTGAGCCGAATGTCGAATCCTGTCAATTCCGAGAGCTGACGGCTTCGGAGGAGGGGCGTATGGTGAATGTGGGGAGCGATTCGGGCGCGGGCTTCGCGGAAATCGTCGAGGGTCAGCGTCAGCATGTCGGATGATAGCGTCCGAAGCCGCCCTGGGCCAGCGGAACCTCCAATTGCCCTCTGGGTGTGCGGGGCGTACTATCCCAGGCGTCTTACTTTCCGTCACCTCAAAACGTGAGCCCCGACGATGGACCTCGGCACGACCCGGTTGTTCCGCTGGGACGAGCTTCCGATGGAAGCCGTTACCGACATGATTGCCCGAAAAGTCATTACCGGCGAGAAGGTGATGGCCGGCCACATCTGGCTCAAGAAGGGCTGCGTTGTTCCGCAGCACCAGCACGAGGCCGAGCAGTATTCGATGGTGTTCTCAGGGGCCCTCAAATTCATCATCAACGGCCAATCGATCGTGGTGGGTCCCGGGCAGATGCTGGTGATCCCGTCTTGGATTCCCCACGAAGCGGTGGCCATCGACGAGACCTACGAGATGGACGTGTTCAGCCCAATTCGATACGACTGGCTCGAACGATCCGATTCCTATTTCACGAACCAGCCGACCCAGCCGGCCGGCTTCGACAACCCGGCCACCGGTGACAATCCGGCCCGATTGATCCAGTGGGCGGAGGTTCCGAAGGAGCCGGTGACGCCGCTGATCGACCGGTCGTTCGTCTCGGGCGAGCGGGCCACCGTTTGCAACTTCCTGCTCCGGAAGGGCGCGGTGGTGCCAAGCCATCAGCACGAGAACGAGCAGCTGACGTGGATTCGGCGCGGGCACTTGCGGCTGACGGTCGCGGGACAGCCGTTCGAGGTGCCGGCCGGGTCGGTGATTCGGATTCCTTCGCACGCTCCGCACATGGCCGAGGCGATCGAGGAGACCGAGGCGACCGATTTGTTCGGCCCGCGGCGTGAGGATTGGATGGCGGGCACCGATCAGTACTTGCGACAGGGCAACCGATAGGAGTAAGGCACGATGCGGGCGATCAGGGTTCATGGGTTTGGCGATCCGTCGGTTATGGTGGTCGAGGACGTTCCGACGCCAGAGCCGGGGCCGGGGCAGGTCTTGGTCAAGGTGCACGCCGCCGGCGTCAACCCGGTCGAGACCTACATTCGGAGCGGCCGATACGGCGCCCTTCCGACCCTCCCATATACGCCGGGTTCCGACGGTGCGGGACTGATCGTCGGCGTCGGTGGAGGGGCCAATGTATGGAAGGCGGGCGACCGGGTGTTTTTTCACGGTACCGCCGCGAGCCAAGCGGGTGGCTCGTATGCGGACATGGCGGTGTGCGAGGCGCATCAAGTCTATCGGTTGCCGGCCCACATTGGTTTTTCCGAGGGCGCGGCGATAGGGGTTCCCTACGCGACGGCCTACGTGGGGCTGTTCGTGAAGGCTGCGGCGAAGACCGGCGAAATCGTCTTGGTGCACGGTGCCAGCGGCGGTGTCGGCACGGCCGCGCTGCAGCTGGCCCGGTGGAAGGGCCTCAAAGTGATCGGGACGGCCGGGAGTCCAGATGGGCTGGAGTTGGTGCGAGCCAACGGGGCTCACTTTGCCGTCGGCCACCGCGAAGCCTTGTATCTCGATCAGATCAAAGCGGCCGCGAACAACGGCCGCGGTCCCGACATCATTCTCGAGATGTTGGCGAACGAAAACTTGGATCATGATTTTGACATGGTGGCGCTGCGGGGCCGGATTGTAATCATCGGAAACCGGGGCCGAATCGAGATCGATCCTCGAAAGATCATGGCGAAGGATCTGACGATCACCGGGGTGTTTCTATGGGGGGTAGGTCCTGAGCAACTGGCGTCGGTCTATGCCGATATCGGGACCGGACTCGAGCAGCGGGCGCTGGTCCCGGTGATCGGCCAGGAAATTCCGTTGGGGGAGGCGCCGCGGGCTCACGAGGTCATCATGGGCGGTCGAGCGTACGGGAAGATCGTTCTGGTGCCGTGACGCGACGAAGCGCCGGATCGGGGGGATCCGACGCTTCGTCTGGGGGAGGCAGCGGGCATGGGGCCCGTTGCCACAGTCTATCAAGGCAATCGTCGTGCCGACCGGCGGCCGAGCCATCATCCAGCCGGCAAATCGCAATCTGACAACAACTTGAATCAATCGCTCCTGGGGGTGGTGGCCCGCGTCCCAGAGCCGTCAAGGCATGGGGCCGCCACACCGACTGTGGCTCATTTTCAACGCTTTGGCAGGAATCGGGGGACGGATGCGGTATCAGATGGGCTATGAGATGGGCTTGGTTTTACTGCTCGCGGTGGGAGCGTTTTCGCCTGGATCGGCCCAAACCGTCCGCCCAAGGGCGCGGGACATCGGGGTCGCGCCGGGAGTGTTCCAGCCTGGTCCGCTGAACGGGATCACCGATGTGGCCGGGGTCCGAGTCGGCCAGACCACCGTGATTGTCGGCGACTCGGTCCGAACCGGGGTGACCGCGATTCTTCCCCACGGCGGCAACCCGTTCTTGGATCGAGTCCCGGCGGCCGTGGTCGTGGGCAACGGCCACGGCAAGCTGCTCGGGACCACCCAGGTCGCCGAACTCGGCGAACTCGAAAGTCCGATCCTGCTGACCTGTACCCTGTGTGTGTGGAAGGCGGCAGACGCGCTGGTGGCGTGGATGCTCGAGCAGCCGGGCATGGTGGCGGTGCGTTCGGTGAACCCCCTCGTCGGCGAAACCAACGACGGCGGTCTGAGTGTCATTCAACACCGGCCGGTCACGGCGGAGGATGTCCGATCGGCGTTGGCCACGGCCCGCGATGGTCCGGTCGAGGAGGGCAGTGTCGGGGCGGGTGCCGGCACAATTGCGTTTGGGTGGAAGGGTGGGATCGGGACGTCGTCCCGCCGGCTCCCATCATCGTTAGGTGGCTGGACCGTTGGCGTCCTGGTCCAGAGCAACTACGGGGGAATTCTCCAAATTCTCGGCGTGCCGGTCGGGAAGGAGCTGGCCCAGTACTCGTTCCAGAGGGATGTCGCTGGTGACGGCGGCGCCGGGTCGATCATGATCGTGGTGGCCACGGATGCGCCGCTCGACGACCGGAATCTCGAACGGCTGGCCAAGCGGGCGCTGCTCGGTCTTGGCCGGACCGGGTCCTTCATGGGTAACACTTCGGGCGACTACGTCATCGCCTTCTCAACCCATCCGGCGGTTCGGCGGCCGGTGCCGGATCTGGCGGCTCGGCGGGATTCAGTCGCGGTGACGCGGCGCGTCCTGGCCAACCAGGAAATGCCGGGTCTGTTCGAGGCCTCGGTCGAAGCCACCGAGGAGGCCATCTACAACTCACTGTTCAAAGCGACCACCGTCTCGACGAAGGTAGGTACCGCCGAGGCGTTGCCGATCGACAAGGTGCGGGAGCTGCTGCGCAAGTACCACGCGATCGAGCGTTAGGCCCTGGGTGTTACGACTGGGCCGAGCCCCGAAGCCAATCGGCGAGGCCAAAACCCATGAAGACCGCGGCGATCGACAGGCCGGCGGACAGGCCGGCATATCCGGCGGCCCGGCCGTAGGCGTGGACCCGAAGGAGTTCGGCCACTTCGAGACTGAAGGTCGAGAAGGTCGTGTAGCCCCCGCAAAAGCCGATCGTGAGGAAGGCCCTGATTTCCGGCGACCAGCCCTGGGCGGCGGTCGCGTACCGGGCCAGAATTCCAAGCAATAGTGAGCCGGTGATGTTCACCAGCAGGGTGCCGATCGGGAGCGGGGTTGGCCGGTGGAAGGCGACGGCGACGAGGTAGCGGGCGACGCCGCCCAGTGCCGATCCCGCGGCGATGTACCAGAGCATGCCGTGAATGTAAGGGATCTTGCCTAAAGTCGGATCGGTTGCGGCGGCTCGGCGGCCAGGAGCTGATGGATGGCGGCCACGACGGCGTCGTCGTCGCTCAACAAGACCAATTCGCCGCCGCGGGCGTGGAGTCGGACCGTGCATCGAATCGCGGCACGGAGCCGAGCAAGAACTTGCACCGCTGGAAGATCGATGCGGATGATCCGAACGCTCTGAAAATCGCCTCGCCGGATCGCGGCGGCATTCTCGAGCAGGCCGAGCCTCACGGACTCAATGGCACCGGAATCGGGCGCAGTGACGGTGATCCGGATCCGGCCGCCACTTTCATTGGTGAGGTACTCGATGACGGGTTGGCCCGTGACGGTTGCCGACGCCAGTGCAGAACTCTGCGCGGCAAGACCGTCAACCCGGCCCCGGATGGCAAAGGTGGCGGTGACAGCGATCGCGAGACGGAGCAACGCCGAGTTCATCATTGCCGGCAGGGGGGCAAGAGGGGTGCCAGGCTCGGCACTCGGTACTCGGCACTCGGCACTCGGTTTAAGACTGGTGGAAGGTGGCGGCGGCGGCGATGAACTCTCGGAAGACGTGGCGGGTGTTCGGGTCGGACAGTTCGAAGACTTCGGGGTGCCATTGGACTCCGACGAGGAAGTGATCGTTGGCGGATTCGGCGGCCTCGATCAGGCCATCGGGGGCGACGGCGCTGGCGACGAGGCTTGGGGCCAACGTCTTGATGCCTTGGTGGTGCATGCTATTGACGTGGATCTTGTACATCTCGAACAAATGCCGGAGCCGCGAGCCGCGGG